>DASURA010000340.1:0-19277 GCA_036280295.1 Hyphomicrobiaceae bacterium | reverse complement strand
CCGTGAGGTGATGATCGGCTCTGGCGGCAAGGAGTGGCCTCCTCTTGAGACGCCGCAGGGGTCGATCAATCGCCAGGTCGGTTTTGGCCAACGCCCTCTTTGGCCCTGACTTGGCAGGCTGGTGCCGGGGCTGCTCGGACTCTACCCCGCTGCCGATGTCAGTCTCGGCGCCGGCCTACTTTCCCCTCATACTGCACCATTGCAGCCCGGTTACACCTTCCGTGCGGTGATCAAGACTGCTGGCCGCCCGACGAGGGCGGGGAATATGCCGGCAAGATAGATCGGGAAACTGCCGACAGGGCACAACTATGCCGCAACGCCGGCCGGGCCGGCGCTGGCGATAAAAAATGCCTACTTAATCTTCGTTTCCTTGAAAAGGACGTGCTTGCGCGCGACCGGATCATACTTCTTGAAGCTGATCTTGTCTGTCGCCGTCCTGGGGTTCTTCTTGGTGACGTAGAAGAAGCCCGTGCCCGCGGTGCTGAGCAGCTTGATTTTGGTCGTGTTGGGTTTTGCCATGGTACCCGGCTGCCCGTGCTTTCAGAACGTTGAGTGGGAGCGCACTCTATCCAGCGGCCCTGATGAGTCAAGACGGGTATCCGGCCTGATAAGGTCGCGATGGAAGTTTCCGTTGCGACGGTGGTAGAACGGCACTGGAACATCGCATTTCTGCAGAGCGCCTGCGGCAATGCGCTCGCCCAAATCCTCCAGCACCACCCGCGTGATATTCGGCAGGTCGAGGGCGCGGGCCTGCTCCAGCGAGTGCCACTCCAGGTCCGAGAGCTCGCCGTCGGCGCTGCCGGTGCGGTGGGCGATCGCCTCGGCCGCGACACAGAAGAAGCGTGTGTCGTAGCGCCGCGGCCGGCCCGGCGGCGTGACGGCGCGCGCAAAGAAGGTGAGCTGGGCCAGGGCCGGGCGGAAGCCGTGGGCGAAAAACTTCTGCCAAGCCTCAGCCTTGGGCAGCGCCGCGGCGCCGGTGGGGGTGCCGATCAGCAGCCCGGCCTCCTCGTAGGTCTCGCGCACGGCGGCCAGCGCCAGGGCGCGTGCGCGCGCCGGGCTGAAGTTGCCCTTCACGTCGCGCATCAGGTTCTCCAGGTTGCCTGGCGCGAGATCCTGCTCGACGGGAATTTGCCGGTCGGCGGGATCGACGCGGCCGCCAGGAAACACGTAGCGCCCCGGCATGAACACCAGATCCGGCCGTCTCCGGCCGAGCAGCACGCGCGGCTCGCCGGTTGCCATGTCAACAATAATCAACGTCGCCGCATCGCGCGGCCGCAGCACTTTACGAGGATTGTCGCTGCGTGCGTCGGTCGTCATCACAGACTCGAATATTGGTATGTGCAAGATGGGTCTAGCCGTCACGCGGATGGCGTCAAGCCTGAGGTTCGCGGGGCGTTGCGGCTGCCACAGCGATGAGCGTTGCGTTTGGCGTGTCCAGCGGCTTTAAGCCGCGTTGAACCGGCGCACTGGGACCGGGGTCGGTGCGGCTTGCGAACATGCTACGGTCCGATCTGGATGCCAACCCTGCAGTCGCGCTGCTTGGGCCGCGGCAGGTGGGCAAGACCACGCTTGCGGCACTCCTTGACCACCCGATTGCGGGGCAAGCTGGGAAGGTTTCGTCATCGAGACCCGATCAACTGCGCTCCGCCCTGGACCACACCTACTTCTACCGGACGTCTGCCGGCGCCGAAATCAATCTGCTCCTTGCGTTACCATGCTCGCGGCTGTGGGCCGGCAAGATCAAGCGCAGCTTGTCGCCAAGAGTGAAGCGCGGCTTCCATATTGCCTGCGACGACCTTAAGCCCGAGCGATGCCTTGTCGTCTACGCGGGCAATGAGCGCGTGCCGATGCCGCACAGCGTGGAGGCAATCGGGCTGAGCGCCCTGGCGGAGGAGCTGGCGGCACTGGCCTGAATTTGGGGTTGAGTTTGGGGCCTGGGTTTGCAGCATGTCCGTTCGCTACCGCCGCCTGCCACGCCGGTGCACGAAGCCGCCGCGGCGGCGGGGCTTGACGGGGAGGCGCTTGCCGCCGCCGGGCTGGCCGGGAGAGAGCATATCGAAGCGAAGGGCACCGGCGCTGGGCACGGCCTCGACCAGACGCACCCGCACGGTATCGCCGAGGCGGTAGGCATCGCCGGTGCGGTCGCCGATCAGCGCGTGCTGGTCCTCGTGGTAGCGGTAGTAGTCATTGAGCGTCGCCGCCGGCACGAAGCCGTCGGCACCGGTCTCGGCGAGGCGCACGAACAGGCCGACGCGGGTGGTGCCGGAGATGCGGGCGTCGAACTCGGCGCCGATGCGCTCGGCCAGGTATTCCGCGATCAGGCGATCGGTGGTCTCGCGCTCGGCCGACATGGCGCGGCGCTCGGCGTCGGATATCTCCTGGGCGATCTCCTTCAATTGCGCCGTCTCCACGTCGGTGAGGCCGCCGCCGCCAAGGCCGAGCGCCCTGACCAGTGAGCGGTGCACCACGAGATCGGCATAGCGCCGGATCGGCGAGGTGAAGTGGGCGTAGCGTGAAAGATGCAGGCCGAAGTGGCCGATATTCTCGGCCGCGTAGACCGCCTGCGACTGCGAGCGCAGCACCACCTCGTTGACGAGGTCTGCCACGGGGAGCGATTTGGCCTGCTTGAGCAGCCTGTTGAAGTCGCCGGCACGCAGGCTGCCGGCGCTGGGCAGCTTCAGATGGAGGCTGTCCAGGAATTCGCGCAGGGCCAGGATCTTCTCCTTCGACGGTGCATCGTGCACCCGGTAGACCACCGGCGCGCGCTTGGCCTCCAGCACCTCCGCCACGGCGACGTTGGCCTGGATCATGAACTCCTCGATCAGCCGGTGCGCGGTGAGGCGCTTCGGCACGACGATGCGGTCGACGCGGCCCTCCTTGGTAAGCAGCACCTTGCGCTCGGGCAGGTCGAGGTCCAGCGGCTCGCGCCGGTCGCGCGCCTCCGCCAGCGCCGCATAGGCCGCCCACAGCGGCTTGAGTGCCGTTTCCAGCAGCGGCTTGCACTTGCCGCCCGGCTTGCCGTCGATGGCGGCCTGCGCCTCCTCGTAGGCGAGCTTGGCGGCCGAGCGCATGATGCCGCGCAGGACCGTCTGGCTCTTCTTGTTGCCATGCCTGTCGATGACGAGGCGCACGGCCAGGCACGGCCGCTCCTCGCCCTCGCGCAGCGAGCACAGGTCGTTGGAGATGCGCTCCGGCAGCATCGGCACGACACGGTCGGGGAAGTAGACCGAGTTGCCGCGCAGCCGCGCTTCGCGATCGAGCCGCGTGCCGGGCTCCACGTAGTGCGCCACATCGGCGATGGCGATGTGGACGATGAAGCCGCCCTTGTTCTTGGGGTCAGCATCGGACGCGGCATGCACGGCGTCGTCATGATCGCGCGCATCGGCCGGATCAATGGTGACGAGCGGGATGCCGCGCAGGTCGGTGCGGTCGGCGGGTGTCGCCTCGCGCAGCCTCGCCACCTCGTCGTGCACCGCCTTGGGGAACTCGTCGGGGATGCCAAGCGCGTGCACGGCGATCAGGCTGATCTTGCGCTGGTCCTGGGGGTTGCCCAGCGTCTCCACCACGCGGGCCTGCGGCACGCCGTAGCGGCCGCCCTGCCGGGCGAGATCGAAGCGGACGAGATCGCCGTCCCTGGCGCCGCCCTCATCGCCCGGGGCGATCGGCCATTCCTTCAGCTCCTTGCGGTCGACCGGATCGATGACCCCGCCGCCCTTCGGGCGGACACGGAAGATGCCGATCTGGCGCCGCTTCTCCTTGGGGAGGCGCTTGATCGGCTCCGCCTCGTAGCGGCAGCCGGCGGTATCCGGCTCGTCAAGGCGCGTCAGCCGCGCCAGGATGCGGTCGCCCTCGCCCAGCGCCGGCTCGGCCTTGCGCGCAGCGCCGCGCCACGGCAGCACCAGTACGCGCTCGCGCTTTCCGTCTGCGGTGGGTTCGCCGCCCGGTGCCTCGCCGATCAGCTCGCCCTCGTCGTCACGGGCGACGATCTCGATGACGGTGACGGGGGGCAGCGCGCCGGGTCCGCGGAAGCCCTTGCGGTTGCCGGTCAGCAGCCCTTCCGAGGCCATCTCGGCCAGCAGCTGCTTCAAGGCGATACGGTCGCCCGCCTTGATGGAGAACGCTCGTGCGATCTCGCGCTTACCGGGGTTCCTGAGCTGGGCTGTCTTGATGAAGTCGAGAATTTCTTCCCGGGTGGGCAACCCGCTGCGGCCCATCGACTTCGAGGTCGGTTTCGGGCCTGATCTCGGATTGCGCGCCACGTGGGGGGTGACCTCAGGTTGCGGTCTTGCGGCTACGGGGCGCCCTGCCCTTTGCCGGCGGGGGCTTGTCCCCCGAGTCTTTGCTTTTACCATTCTTTTTTGATCGAGTTTTGGCGGGCGCGCCGTTGGCGTCAGCCTCGCCTTTGGGCGCCGCGCTCTTGGCCGACGCCACCTTGGTTGATGATGCCTTGCCGCCGCGGCGGCCTTTGCCCTTGCTGGGGCCTTTGGCGATGCGCTCGGCGATCAGCTGCACGGCTTCATCGACCGTCAGCGCCTCCGGCTGCTTGCCGCGCGGCAGGGTGGCGTTCACGTCGCCATGTTTCACATAGGGGCCGTAGCGGCCGGACAGGATCTGGATCTTGCCGCCCCCTGCGGGATGCTCGCCGAGCTCCTTGAGGACGGTCGCCCGAGCCCGCTGGAAGCGGCCGCCCTTGCCGGCCTTCTTCTCGGCCAGCAGAACAACGGCGCGGTTGATGCCAACGGTGAACAGCTCCTCGGCCGAGGGCAGGTTGGCATACGTCCCGTCATGCAGGATGAACGGACCATAGCGCCCCAATCCGGCGGTGATCGGCTTGCCCGTCTCCGGATGGTCGCCGATGGTGCGCGGAAGAGACAGCAGCTGCAGCGCCTGCTCCAGGGTGATGGCGTTGGGATCGAATCCGGTGGGGATCGAGGAGCGCTTCGGCTTCTCATCCTTGCCGCCACCTTCGCCCAGCTGCAGGTAGGGTCCGAAGCGGCCGACTTTCAATGCCACGGCGAGCCCGGAGTCCGGATCGTAGCCCAGGACCTTGCCGTCGGGAGTGGAAGCCTCGGCGTCGGTGCCGTTGGCTGCGGCCGAAAGCTGGCGCGTGTAGCGGCACTCGGGATAGCGCGAGCAGCCGATGAAGGCGCCGTATTTGCCGGAGACCTTCAGGCTCAAGCGCCCCTCGCCGCAGACGGGGCATTGCCGCGGATCGCCGCCATCGGCCTTGGGCGGGAAGATGGCGGGCCCCAGGATCTCGTTCAGCGCCTCCAGCACCTCGGAGACGCGCAAGTCCTTGATGCCCTCCACTGCGCCGATGAAGTCGCGCCAGAAGTCGCGCAGGACGATCTTGTATTCCAGCTTGCCGTCGGAGATGAGGTCGAGCTTCTCCTCCAGATCGGCGGTAAAGTCATACTCCACGTAGCGCTTGAAATAGCTCTCCAGGAATGCCGTGACCAGGCGGCCCTTGTCCTGCGGGACCAACCGCTTGCGGTCGATCTCGACGTAGTCGCGGTCCTCCAGCGTGGCGAGCGTGGAGGCGTAGGTGGAGGGCCGGCCGATGCCCAGCTCCTCCATGCGCTTCACCAGGGTGGCCTCGGTGTAGCGCGGCGGCGGCTCGGTGAAGTGCTGCTTGGCATCGATGCCGCGGTCCTTGAGCGCATCGCCCTGGGCCAGCGGCGGCAGGCGCCGGCTCGAATCGTCGTCCTCGGCGGCGGCATCGTCCTTGCCGTTCTTGGCGAGCGCGCTCTTGTCGTCGCGGCCCTCCTCGTAGAGCTTCATAAAGCCGTCGAACTGTACCACCGAGCCGGTGGCGCGCAGGCCGTAGGCCTTGCCGTCCTTCCCAGGCACGGTGATCTCGGCCGTGGTCTGCTCCAGCTCGGCAGACGCCATCTGGCTCGCCACCGCGCGCTTCCACACCAGCTCGTACAACCTGGCTTGGTCACGCTCCAGGTAGCGCGCCACGTCCTCCGGCCGGCGCCGCACGTCCGTCGGGCGGATGGCCTCGTGCGCTTCCTGCGCGTTCTTGGCCTTGACCTTGTACTCGCGGATGAACGGCGGCAGGTAGCGCCTGGAGTAGGTATCCTCGATCAGCCCGCGGATGGCGCTGATCGCCTCCGGGATGATGGTGACGCCATCGGTCCGCATGTATGTGATGAGGCCGGTCACCCCAAGCTCACCGCCGAGGTCGATGCCCTCGTAGAGGCGCTGGGCGACGTTCATGGTCTGCTTGGCGGAGAAGCCAAGCTTGCGCGAGGCCTCCTGCTGCAGGGTGGAGGTGGTGAAGGGCGCCGCCGGGTTGCGCCGCACCGCCTTCTTCTCGACGGATGCGATCCGGAAGGCGCCGCCCTCGATGGCCGCCTTGATGGCGTTGGCCGAGGCGCCGTCCTTGATGTCGAGGCGATCGAGCCGCTTGCCGGCGATGGTGGTGAGGCGGGCCGGGAAGGTCTCGCCCTTGGCCGTGGCGAGCAGCGCTTCGATGGTCCAGTATTCCTGGGTCTTGAACGCCTCGATCTCGGCCTCGCGGTCGCACACGAGGCGCAGCGCCACCGACTGCACCCGCCCGGCCGAGCGGGCGCCCGGCAGCTTGCGCCACAGCACCGGCGACAGCGTGAAGCCAACCAGATAATCAAGCGCCCGCCGGGCCAGGTAGGATTCGACCAGCGGGTCATCGATGGCGCGGGGGTGGTTGAACGCCTCCAGCACCGACTGCTTGGTGACGGCGTTGAAGGTGACGCGCTCGACCGGCATCCCCTTCTTGATCGCCTTGCGGTCCTGCAGGATCTTCAGGAGATGCCAGGAGATGGCCTCGCCCTCCCGATCCGGGTCCGTCGCCAGGATCAGCTTGTCGGCCGTCTTCACCGCCGCGGCGATCTCGCGCACGATCCTCTGGGATTTGTCGTCGGTGACATCCCAGTGCATGTGGAAGTCGTTGTCGGGCTCCACCGACCCATCCTTGGGTGGCAGGTCCCGCACATGCCCATAGGAGGCCAGAACCTTGTACTTGGAGCCCAAGTACTTGTTGATGGCCTTTGCCTTGGCTGCGGATTCGACGATGACGACGTTCATGAATGCCTTTTGAGCGCGCCCCGCCATAGCGTGGGGAGCGGCCGCGTGGTTCCTCTGCTGCTGGTGCTAAGCCCTCCGGCGGCGTGAACATGGTGGACGAAAGCGGCGGTGTCAAACCGTGGGGGTGGCGACGATGGGGGGAAAAGCTGTTGGAAAGCTTGCCGATGGGCCAATTTCTAGTGGTTTTTCCGTTATTTGCGCGTGTTCTTGCTCATGTGTTCGCGCCGCAAGCGGGGAGAGGGGGTCTAACCTTTCAGCGACACCAGGTGATGACCGTGGCGCTCGATGCGGCCGGCGAGGGCCAGCTCCAATAGGGCGATCTGGATCGTCCGCGACGGCAGGCCGGTGGCGCGGGTCAGCTCATCCACCGCCACCGGCGCCGGACCAAGGGCGTCGAGGAGGCGGTCGCGGTCGGAGGCGAGGAGGCCGGGCAAGGGCGGCTGGACGGTGCCTGCAGCGGGCGGCCCTGGGCGTTGCGCTGGCAGTGGCGGCGCAGTATCCGCCCCGGCCGGCGCCGAGGCGGTGGGCCTGACGCCGACCAGCGGCTCGCGCAGCAGCGGCGCGAGGGCGCCGAGCACGTCGTCGAGCTCTGTCACCAGCGTCGCACCTGCCTTGATGAGGCCGTTGGTGCCCTCGGCGCGGGGATCGAGGGGGTGACCGGGGATGGCGAACACCTCGCGCCCCTGCTCGCCCGCCATCCGAGCCGTGACGAGCGTGCCGGAGCGCCGCGCCGCCTCGACGATCAGGACGCCCAGTGCCAGCCCGGAGATGATGCGGTTGCGACGCGGGAAATCCTGCGCGCGTGGGGCAAAGCCGGGCGGGCTCTCGGTGACGAGGCAGCCTCGCTCGATAATCCGCCGCTGCAGGTCGGCGTGCTCGGGCGGGTAGACGTTGTCCGGGCCGCCGGCCAGCACGGCGACCGTACCCGTCGCCAGCGCCGACTCATGGGCGGCCGCATCGATGCCGCGGGCAAGGCCCGACACGATCACCAGGCCGGCGCTGCCGAGGCGGGCGGCGAACTGGCGCGCCAGCTTCTGGCCCGCCGCCGAGCCGTTGCGGGCACCGACGATCGCCAGCATCGGGCGCACCAGCAGGCCGGGATTGCCCCTGACGTAGAGCAGCGGCGGCGGCGGATCAATGGCGGCGAGCGCCTCGGGATAGCCGGGCTCGCCGACGATGAGAGGGCGGGCGCCGATGCGGTCGGCCGCCTCCAGCTCCGCCTCGGCGACATCGCGCGGGCAAATACGAATGGGGTGGCGATAGCCGCCACGCCGCGACAGCTCGGGCAGGGCATCCAGCGCGGTGCCCGCATCGCCGAAGTGCGCAACCAGCTCGCGGTAGGTGACAGGCCCGACGTTCTCGCTGCGGATGAGGCGCAGGCAGGCGATCCGCTGCGCCGGGGTCAGCGGCGCTGGCGCAGACGCAGCGGCGGCCGCCGGTGCCGGCGCGGCCGGCCTGTCACGACCTCGCTCCAATCTTGCTCTCCCGGCCTTCCAAGAGACGTCGGATGTTGGCCTGATGCTTGAAGAAGATCAGCGCGGTCATGATGAGCATGAACGGCCAGCCGCCCCCGCCCCAACCTGTGACGAGGTAGAACAGCAGCACGGCCGCGGTGGCCACCAGTGCCGCCAGCGACGAGTAGCGCGTGGCAAGCGCAACAGCGATCCACACGATACCGAATGTCACCGGTGCCTCCGGCCACGCCAAGCCGATCAGAACGCCGAGGAAAGTGGCGACGCCCTTGCCGCCCAGGAAGCCCAGCCAGACCGGATAAAGGTGGCCCAGGAGTGCCCCGAGCCCGGCAATGTAGCTGTAGTCGCGGGCATTGGCGATGTTGTTATGGGCGAACATCCCGGAATCGCCGAGCCAGAAGGCGACCTTGTGTACAAGGAGCACGGCGACCGTGCCCTTGAGGGCGTCGAGCAAAAGGGTGGCAGCGGCGAGCCCCTTGCTGCCGGTGCGCAACACATTGGTGGCGCCGATGTTGCCCGAGCCAATCGCGCGTACGTCGCCAAGGCCGGCGGCCTTGGTGAGGATCAGGCCGAATGGGATCGAGCCGAGCAGATAGCCGGCGGCGAGCGCCAGAAGGCCGGAGAAGGACAGGAGAAGGCCCATAGCACAACGCTCAGGATACGTGAGGAGCAGGGTCAGATGCGCCCTGCGGCACAGTAGTCGTAGACGATGGCGCCTGCAACAATGGTCAGCAACACGCGCCCCTGCATCCGGCTCTCGTCGAACGGTGAGTTCTTCGAGCGAGCCAAGAGCTGGGCTTTATCTACTGCCCAGGGCTGGTCGAGATCGACCACGATCAGGTCGGCTGGCGCACCCTTCTCGAGCCGGCCAGACGGCAGCCCCAGCAAGCTGGCTGGCTGCACGGTCATGGCCCTGAGCAATGGTATGAGGCCAATGTCCCCGCTGTGATAGAGCCGCAGCGCCGCGGCGAGCAGCGTCTCCAGGCCGATGGCGCCGTCGGCGGCCTCGGCGAACGGCCGGCGCTTGGTATCCGCATCCTGGGGATCGTGACTTGAAACGATCACGTCGATCTCGCCGCCGGCCAGCGCCGCAACCATGGCGGCGCGGTCATCCTCCGATCGCAACGGCGGCTTGATGCGGAAGAACGTGCGGTAGGAGCCGATGTCGTTCTCGTTGAGCGTGAGGTGATTGATAGAGACTCCGCAGGTGACCGGCAGGCCGCGCGCCTTGGCGGCGCGGACCACGGCGAGGCTTTCCGCGCAGCTGAGCTGGGCGGCGTGATAGCGGCCGCCGGTGATCTGCACGAGGCGGACATCGCGCTCCAGCACAATCGTCTCGGCGGCCTTGTTGACGCCGGGCAGCCCGAGCCGGGTCGCCACCTCGCCCGAGTTCATCACGGCCCCCTCGGACAGGTGCGGGTCCTCTGTGTGATGTACGATAAGGGCGCTGAAGTCGCGGGCGTAGAGCAGCGCGTTGCGCATCACGCGGGCGTTGGCGACGCTCGACTTGCCGTTGGTAAAGGCGATGGCGCCGGCGCGCTGCAGCAGGCCGATCTCGGTCATCTCCTCGCCGGCGAGGCCCTTGGTCATGGCTGCCATGACATGGACGTTGATCCGCGCGTTGTCGCGGGCGCGGCGCTGGATGTAGTCGACCAGCGCCACCTGGTCGATCACCGGCTCGGTGTCCGGCATCACCACCATGGTGGTGACGCCGCCCGCGGCGGCGGCCTGGCTCGCGGTTTTCAGCGTCTCGCGGTGCTCCTGGCCGGGCTCGCCGGTGAACACCTGCATGTCGATGAGGCCGGGGCAGAGGACGTGGCCCTTGCAGTCGATGACGCGGGCGCCCTGGGGCGCGTTGCGGCGCAGATGCGCACCGATGTCGGCGATCAGCCCGTCCTGCACCAGCAAGCCGCCGGCCTCGTCCCGGCCGCTGGCCGGGTCGATGACACGGGCATTGAGGAAGGCGATGGTCCCGTGCTCCGCGGTCCCGTTCTTGCGCATGTCGTGCCTCAACGGTTGGGGAGCTGCCGCCCCATCGCCTCCAGCACCGCCATGCGTACGGCGACGCCCATCTCGACCTGGTCCCGGATCACGCTGCGTGAATGGTCGGCGATGGTGGAGGCGATCTCAACGCCGCGGTTCATGGGGCCAGGGTGCATGATGAGGGCATCCGGCTTGGCACGCGCCAGCTTCTCCTGGTCGAGGCCGAAGAAATGGAAATATTCGCGCGTGGACGGCACGTAGGACCCCTGCATGCGCTCCCGCTGCAGGCGCAGCATCATGACGATGTCGACGCCGTCCAGGCCGGCATTCATGTCGGTGAACACCTCGACGCCCAGCCGGGAAGCCTGCGGCGGCAGCAGCGTCGACGGCGCCACCACGCGCACGCGGGCACCCAGCGTATTGAGCACGTTGATGTTGGAGCGGGCCACGCGCGAGTGCAGGACATCGCCGCAGATGGCGACGGCAAGGCCGTCGATCCGCCCCTTGGCGCGGCGGATGGTGAGGGCGTCGAGCAGCGCCTGGGTGGGGTGCTGGTGCGCGCCGTCGCCGGCGTTGATCACCGAGCAGTCGACCTTCTGCGCCAGCAGCTCGACGGCGCCTGCCGCATGATGGCGCACCACCAGGATATCCGGGCGCATGGCGTTCAGGGTGATGGCGGTGTCGATCAGGGTCTCACCCTTCTGCATCGAGGAGGAGGAGACGGACATGTTCATGACATCCGCGCCGAGCCGCTTGCCGGCCAGCTCGAACGAGCTTTGCGTGCGCGTAGATGCCTCGAAGAACAGGTTGATGAGGGTGCGCCCGCGCAGGATGTCGCGCTTCTTGTCGACCTGCCGGTTGAGCTCGGCCGCCTTGTCTGCGAGGTCGAGCAATGCACCTATCTCGCCCGCGGAGAGATCCTCGCAGGTCAGCAGATGGCGGCGGGTGAAGGAGGCGAGAGCCAATGATCCGGTCATTAAAGCGGGCTCTATACGCTCTTCGTGAGGCGACATGCAAGCCATGCTGGAACATGATGCACAAGAGACTGCGGAAACATCGTGTCGCAGCCCGCTGTTGCCAAGCCCTGGCACCGAGGCGCACAGTTGCCGCAGGAGCCCCTCTCACCGCACTGTTGAGCGTGCGGCGAGGCTGGCAATGGCGGCGAGAGGGAGAGCGGAGAGCCACCCGATGAGCAGCCCGTTTGTGACCCACGAGGTGTTGAACCAGAGCCCCGCATTCGAGGGCATTAACCTCTTCAGCAGCGACCGCGCCCTGATGGAGGCGGTGAGCCGCGAGGGCGGCGGCATTGCTGCCAAGAGCCTCACCGAGCTCGGCGCGACATTTGGCAGCGCCGAGGCGTTCGAGCGCGGGCGTCTCGCCAATGAGAATTTGCCGCGGCTCAGGACCTTCGACACAAAGGGCCACCGCCTCGACGTGGTGGAGTTCCATCCCGCCTATCATGAATGCATGGCGATGAGCGCGGCCGCCGGCCTGCACTGCTCCGCCTGGGAGTACCTGGCCGAGTCTGGCGGCAAGGCCGTTTCCGGCGCCAACGTCGCGCGCTCGGCGGGTTGCTACCTGGCGACCCAGATGGAGGCCGGGCACCAGTGCCCGATCACCATGACCAACGCCGCGGTGCCGACGCTGATGCTGCAACCGGAGATCGCCGCCGAGTGGCTGCCGCGACTCCTGAAGCGCGACTACGACAAGAGCTTCAAGCCGGCCGCGGCCAAGCGCGCCGTCACCATCGGCATGGGCATGACCGAGAAGCAGGGCGGCACCGACGTGCGCGCCAACACGACCCACGCCGAGCCGGCCGGCGCCGGCGGGCCGGGTGCGGAATATATCCTCACCGGGCACAAGTGGTTCATGTCGGCGCCGATGTGCGACGCCTTCCTGATGCTTGCGCAGGCGCCCAAGGGCCTCTCCTGCTTCCTGGTGCCGCGCTTCTTGCCGGACAGCTCCGTCAACACGCTGCGCTTCCAGCGCCTCAAGGACAAGCTCGGCAACCGCTCCAACGCCTCCTCAGAGGTGGAGCTCGCCGGCGCCCACGGCTGGCTGATCGGCGAGGAAGGCCGCGGCGTTCCCGCAATCATCGAGATGGTCACCGGCACCCGGCTCGATTGCGCCGTCGGCTCGGCCGCCCTGATGCGGGTCATGCTAGCCAACGCCATCCACCATTGCCGGCATCGCACGGTGTTCCAGCGTAAGCTGATCGACCAGCCGCTGATGACGCACGTGCTGGCCGATCTGGCGCTCGACGCCGAGGCGGCGACGGCGCTGGCATTCCGGCTGGCGCGCAGCTTCGACCGCGCCGCCGACGCCAACGCCGCGGCCTGGCGCCGGCTGATGACGCCGGTCACCAAGTACTGGATCTGCAAGATGGCGCCGGCGTTCGGCTACGAGGCGATGGAGTGCCTCGGCGGCAACGGCTACGTCGAGGAGGGCCTCGCCGCGCGCGTCTATCGCGAGATGCCGCTCAACGCCATCTGGGAAGGCTCAGGCAACGTGATGGCGCTCGACCTCCTGCGCGTGCTCCAGCGCGAGCCGGAGACGGTGGCGATGGTCATGGAGGACCTCGCGACAACCGCAGGCGGTGACACCCGGCTCAAGGCACAGCTCGACCGCGTGCAGGGCATGCTGCACGAACCGCGCTCTCTGGAGCAGCGTGGGCGGGCCTTGACCGAGGCTCTGGCGACCCTGGCGGCAGGTGCGATCCTGCGCGCGCATGCGCCTGCGTTCGTAGCCGACGCCTTCCTTGCGACCCGGTTGTCTGGAGGCCCCCCCCGACAGACCTATGGACAAGGACTGGACGGCGCCGATACCCGCGCCATCGTCGACCGCGCCTTCCCAGGTTGAGAGGGCGCTCCCTCTCCTTGCGTTGGCGAGAAGAGGCTAGTTCACTGAAGCCCTGCTCTGCGCTGCCGTCCGGTTCATCGCCCTGACGATCTCGCCCAGCGCCTCGATGAAGTTGCTGCGCTGATCCGACCGAAGGACCGAGAGAATACGCTGATCGACCTTGGTCGCCTGCGGCTTGACGCTCGACAGGATGTTCTGGCCCTTGGCGGTGAGCCGCACGGCGTACATGCGCGCGTCCTGCTTCGTCCGCTTCCTCTGCAGGAGACCCTTCTTCACCAGACGCCGCACGACATCGGCCAGCGTGGAGCGGTCGACGCCGGTCTGCTCGACGAGCCCGGTCTGGCTCACGTCGGGGTTCTGGCCCACGCAAACGAGCACCGCATACTGACGCGGCGTCAATGCCGCCTTCGCGGTTTCGTTTGTGAACAGCACCTCGGCGCATTGCCCGGCCCTGTGCAGTAAGTGCAGAGCGGAGGTATCGAGCGGGCCTGAACGTTGATTATCCTTCATGTGAGCATTCTCCGATCGGTTGGGCTGGAAGAGAGATAGTGGCCGATGGCCCCGCCACCAATAGCCACGCCGTGCACGTTGCATCGATAGTTTGTGACCATCATTCTTAATTTCCGCTCTAATCGTCTCTTTCCATGGCGAGTGAGAACGTCCGTCCCAGTGCTTTCCGTCGCAGTAGCGGACGCGGGACGGATGAGCGAAGCCCAATCCACCGTTCCCGGTGCGTTAGCGGACTGCGGGCTCTTGCCCTCACCCGTCCTACGTCTACGGAACAGCCAGGCCGCCTAGTCGAGGTCAAGGTTCTCGCGGCCAAGGTTCCTGATGCGATCGAGCGCACCCTGCAGGATCAGCGTCGCCGCCACCTTGTCGACCACCTCGGCGCGCCGCTTTCGCGACATATCCGCCTCCAGCAGCGTCCGCTGCGCCGCCACGGTCGACAGGCGCTCGTCCCAGAAGACGACCGGCAGCGGCGTCGCCTTCGCCAGATTGCGGACGAACGCCCGCGTCGCCTGGGCACGCGGCCCCGCCGAGCCGTCGAGGTTGAGAGGCAGGCCGACGACGAAGCCGCCCGCGCCATGCTGGGCCGCCAGCGCGACAAGCCGGCTCAAATCCTCGGTCAGCCGGGTGCGTCGCAATGTCACGAGCGCCGAGGCAATGCTGCGGGTGGCATCGGACAGTGCCAGCCCCAGGGTCTTGGTGCCCACATCGATGCCAATGAGGCGCGCCCCCCGTGGCAGGGTCATGGCAAGCTCGGCGAGGGACGGGTGAGGGGCGCGCTTGGGTTGGCTTGCGGTGGTCATGGTGGCAGCTCCTGGGCAGCAGCTCCTGGGCGCCAGCTCGCGGATCGAAGGGATACGGATATCCTGCCACCACTTGGAGCAATAAACGCCGTGCAGCGTCCCGTGTCGCGTGAAATCGCTGTAATGCGATCTGGCCCCACGGCGCCTTGCACGCAACGGGCCCGGGTGTGGCGAATGTGGAAAGCGGTTTCTTTACGGTGAAAAGGCTTCGGTGGCACCCTCAGGCGGTGCTCCCCGATATGTGAGAGGCTTCTGCCTGCCGATTTTGTCGACAAATAGCCTATCCGCACGATAGGACACGGCCGTTGCCGGTTCCAGGCGATCGGCCCAGCTCGTCCAGTCGACCGAGGGCATGGAGCGCTGCTATACGGCGTGTCGAGCTTGTGAGGTCCGGCTTCAGGCCCGCACTACCTAAGGGAAGGTTGAGGTATGTCCGACAACAGCATCGGCAACGGCCGCAGCGCTGTGCCGCCGTTTCTGGTGGATCTCGCCAAGAATGCGCCGGCGATGATGTGGACCTTCACCGCCACCACCTTCCTCTCGGCGCTCCTGCTGTTCGCCATCCAGCCGATGTTCGCCAAGATGGTGCTGCCGGTGCTCGGCGGCTCGCCGTCGGTCTGGTCGGTGTCGATCTTCTTCTTCCAGGCAGCCTTGCTCGCCGGCTATCTCTACGCTCACATTCTCATCAACAAGGCGCCGCCGCACCTCACCGGCCTCATCCATCTCGGTGTCTGCGCGATCGCCTTCATCTGTCTGCCCATCGGCATGGCACGCTGGATGGGCGAGCCGCCGCAAGGCGAGCCGTACCTGTGGCAGCTCGGGATGTTCGCGGCCTCGATCGGCCTGCCGTTCATGGCGGTATCTGCCAACGCCCCGCTCTTGCAGGCCTGGTTCGCGCGCACCGGCCACCCGCATGCCCGCGACCCCTACTTCATGTATGCCGCCAGCAATCTCGGCAGCCTGGTGGCCCTGCTGGGCTATCCTTTCGTGCTGGAGCCGGCCTTCGGGCTCAGCCAGTTGAGCTCCCTGTGGGCATGGGGCTACGGCCTTCTGGTGCTGGCGATTGCCGCATCGTTCTTCCTGATGCGCGGCGCCCAGGCCGGCGGCGTGCCGGAGACGGTGGCGGCGCCTGCCGGCGATGCCACCGCGGCGGCGGAAGTACCGACGCTGGCGCGGCGCCTCGGCTGGATCGGGCTCGCCTTCGTGCCGGCGGCGTTGCTGACGGCGTTCACGGCGCACATCACCACCGATGTCGCCTCTGCGCCGCTGCTCTGGGTGCTGCCGCTGGCGCTGTATCTGCTCACCTTCGTGCTGGTGTTTCGCGACCGCTCGGTGATCTCGCGCGAGGCACTCCTGTTCTTGCATCTGGTGGCGCTCGCGATCGCCCTCTTTGCCCTCTCGTTCCAGACCCATGACTGGTTCATCCTGAGCGCGACCGGCGTCGTGGTCTTCTTCACCACCGCCATGCTGGCACATCGCACCCTCTACGAGGCGCGGCCGGCGCCGCAGCACCTCACCGAGTTCTACCTGTGGATGTCGCTCGGTGGCGCCCTGGGCGGCATGTTCACCGCGCTGGTGGCGCCCAAGCTGTTCAGCGAGATCTACGAGTACCCGCTGCTGCTGGCGGCCTCGATGGCATGCCGCCCCGGCGCCCTTCGCCTTTCCGAGGACAAGGAGACGGCAAAGGGCGAGCTCCTGGTGCTGTGGGCGATGGCTGCAGCCGGCATTCTGGTCATCTGGTGGCTGCCTATTCTTGCCGACTGGGGGTGGCTGCCTTCGACCGTGGCACAGATCGGCTGGACGCAGCTCGTCGTCGTCGTGCTCACTGTGGTCCTGCTGGCGAACGTGCTCAACGCGCCGCGCCAGCTGCTGGCGGCCGCGCTCATATGCCTGGCCCTCGTTACATTGCCCTCCGCCGTCCGGCAGAAGGAATCCGCCTGGCCCGGGCACTCCCTGGAAGGCCGGTCGAAGCTCACGCAGCGCAGCTTCTTCGGCGTCTATCGGGTGTCGGATGTGCCGGGCCTCGGCTACCGCACCCTCATTCACGGCACCACCCTGCACGGCGCCCAACACGTCTACGGCGACGACGGCAAGCCCGTCGACGATACAGTGCCGACCACCTACTACTATCCGGGCAGCCCGATCGGCCAGACCATCGCCAAGCGCCGCGAGCTCCTGGCCGCGAAAGGCGAGAAGGGTACCTACGGCATTGTCGGCCTGGGCACCGGCTCCAGCTCCTGCCACAAGCAGGAGGGTGAGGTCTGGAAGTTCTTCGAGATTGATCCCACGGTCATCAAGATCGCCAAGGACCCGAAGAACTTCACTTTCATCTCCAAGTGCCAGCCGGACATCGACATCGCCATCGGCGATGCGCGGCTGACGATGGCGAAGGAGAAGAATGGCAGCTTCGATCTGTTCGTCATCGACGCCTTCACGTCCGACGCGATCCCGGTGCACATGCTGACAAAGCAGGCGGTGCAGCTGTTCCTCGACAAGCTGAAGCCGGACGGGGTGGTGCTGCTGCATACCTCCAACCGCTACCTCGATCTGAACTCGGTGCTGGCCGCCATCCTGAAGCAGCTGCCGGCCGGCACCGCCGGCATCGCCATGCAGGACAGCGGCGGCGAGGGCTACGGCCAGACCGGCTCCTCGGTCGTGGTGTTCGCCAAGAGCGCCGAGGCACTCGAGCCCTATCGCTCGCTGGATGGCGTGATGGAGCTGGACGATCACGGCCTCAGGGCCTGGACCGACGATTACTCCGACATCCTCGGCGCGTTCTGGAGCCGGTACATGGGTCGCGGTTAGGGGTAGTTGAAGGGGTCAGACCCCGCGTCGGAACATGCGGATTTTTCTTCGGCGTGGCGGCGAGGGGTCTGACGCCTTGCACCTTGCACCCTCCACGCCGGTGCAGCGCCAGGCGAGGGCGGTGTTGCGCGGGGAGAGGGGGATTCCACCTCCGGGCTTGCCTCGCGCCGCAAGCCGCCGTACCAGCACCGTGCGGCACCCGCCGCAGCCGCGTGGGAGGGGACTGGTCATGGAAGTCGATGAAGCAACGGTGCGGCGTATCGCCCGCCTGGCTCGCATCAAGGTCACCGACACGGAGGTCAAGGCGCTGGAAAAGGAGCTGTCGGGCATCCTCGACTGGGTGAAGCAACTCGACGAGGTCGACACCATTAATGCCAAGCCGATGACGCGCGTCACCCCCATGACCCTGAAGCAGCGTCCTGACGTGGTGACCGATGGCGGCATGGCCGAGGCCATCGTCAAGAACGCACCTGCGACGTCGGAGCGCTTCTTCATCGTGCCGAAGGTTGTGGAATAGGCAGCATTCCCGGATATGAGCGATCTCACCAAGCTGACGCTGGCCGAAGCGCGCGAGGGCCTCAAGGCCAAGCGCTTCTCCTCCACCGAGCTCACCAGGGCGCTGCTCAACGCCGTGGAGGCGGGCAACAGCGCGCTTAACGCCTTCGTGCTCGCCACCCCCGAGATCGCGCTCAAGCAGGCGGAGGATAGTGATAGGCGCCTGGCCAAGGGCGAAGCACGCCCGCTCGAAGGCCTGCCGCTCGGCATCAAGGACCTCTACTGCACCAGGGGCGTGCGCACCACCGCCGCCTCCAGCATCCTCGGCGAGTTCACGCCGCCTTACGAATCTACCGTCACCCAGAACCTGTGGGATGCCGGCGCGGTGATGCTGGGCAAGCTCAACTGCGACGAGTTCGCCATGGGCTCCTCCAACGAGACCAGCCGCTTCGGCCCCGTGGTAAGCCCCTGGCGCCGGAAAGACTCCAACGTCGGCCTCGTTCCCGGCGGCTCGTCGGGCGGCTCGTCGGCCGCGGTTGCCGCGGATCTGTGCCTCGCCGCCACCGCCACCGATACGGGCGGCTCGATCCGCCAGCCGGCAGCCATCACCGGTACCGTCGGCATCAAGCCCACCTACGGCCGCTGCTCGCGCTGGGGCATCGTCGCCTTCGCCTCGTCGCTGGACCAGGCCGGGCCGATCACCAAGACGGTGCGGGACGCCGCCATCCTGCTGCGCCACATGGCGAGCCCGGACCCGAAGGATTCCACCTGCGTGGATGCTCCGGTGCCGGACTACGAAGCGGAGCTGGCGGGCGGCATCAAAGGCCTCAGGGTCGGCGTGCCCAGGGAATACCGCATCGACGGCATGCCGCGCGAGATCGAGGATCTCTGGCAGCGCGGCATCGACTGGCTCAAGACCGCCGGCGCCAGCATCCACGACGTGTCGTTGCCGCACACCAAGTACGCGCTGCCGGCCTACTACATCGTGGCGCCCGCCGAGGCCTCCTCCAACCTCGCCCGCTACGACGGCGTGCGCTACGGCATCCGCGCCGACGGCGGCGACCTGATCGACACCTATGAGGCGACGCGCGCCAGGGGGTTCGGCGCCGAGGTGCGCCGCCGCGTGCTGATCGGCACCTACGTGCTTTCCGCCGGCTATTACGACGCCTACTATCTGAAGGCGCAGAAGGTCCGCACCCTGATCCGCCGCGATTTCGACGAGGCGTTCGACAAGGTCGACGTGCTGCTCACGCCGACGACGCCGGGCCCGGCGTTCGGCATCGGC
>DASURA010000339.1:0-4396 GCA_036280295.1 Hyphomicrobiaceae bacterium | reverse complement strand
TGGCGCTCGGCTGCGTCATCCGCGGCGAGACCACGCACTATGAGACGGTATGCGCCAACGCCAATCACTGGCTGATGGACATCGCGGTGCGCCACGCTGTCCCGCTTGGCAACGCCATTCTCACCGTGGAGACGGAGGATCAGGCGCTGACGCGGGCCGAGGGCGGCCGGCGCGGCAAAGGGGCGGATGCGGTGCGCGCCTGCTTGTCTCTGATCGGGCACGCGCGGGCCTTTGCCGCACGCCGCGGCCGGTCGGATTAGGGCGAACCCCGTAATCCACCATTGCGCTTGCCGATTGACGGGGCTATGCGCGGCGGCCTTAACGGAAAAAAATCGAGCGACAGAAGGTCAGGTGTCCGGCATGAGCGGGGCTAGTGCCAACAACTCCAACGGTCCACTTGCGCGCAGCCAGGCACGCCTGGCTGCCGTGCAGGCGCTGTATCAGATGGACCTCGCCAGCACCGATCTTTCCGAGGTCATCGACGAGTTCAAGACGCATCGCCTGGGCGAGCTGGCCGAGGACCGCACCATTGCCGGTGCCGATGCCGGGCATTTCGAGCGCATCCTGCGTGGCGTGGTGGCGCGGCAACGCGACCTCGATCCGGCGATCGACGGACAGCTCGCCAGCGGCTGGAGCCTGGTCCGGGTCGATGCGATCCTGCGTGCGATCCTGCGCGCCGGCGCTTTCGAGCTTCAGGAGGAGCCCGACGTGCCGGCGCGCGTCGTCATCAACGAGTACGTCAACGTGGCGCACGCCTTCTTCTCGGGCGACGAGTCGAGGGTGGTCAACGGCGTGCTCGACGCCCTGGCACGCAAGCTGCGGCCGGGGGCGCTGCCCGAGCGCGGGTAGGCCCCTATGCGCCCCTGGTGCGGATCTCCTCCACCTTGGCGATGATGCCATCGAGCAGGTCGAGCACGTCGAGCTCCTCGCCGCGCTCGATGCGCTTCGAGATCATGGTTTGTGGAAACAGGACGATCGACGTGTCCGGCAGGACCAGGCAGGGGCTCACGCCCTGCTCGTCCTCCAGCACCCGCCACTGCATCCCGAGCTGGCTGGCAAGCACATCGCCGAAGATGACGCCCAGGCCCTGCAGCTCGAATGTCTGATCGGGGCGGAACGCCCCGGCGTTGAGGACGGCGCGAATGACGGCAAGCTTTCCGGCATCGGTCTCGTATTCGGCCAAAGCGTCCGCATTGCCTGCCAGCAATGCCTCAACCCGGCCGCGCTGGGCGGCGAGCCAGTCAAGCTCGTCCTCGGTCAAGTCGCGGAAGGACTCCGGTTGCATCCAAGCCCTCACCTTGAATCGAGACGAGCTGAATCGAGACGAGCTCCAGCCTTGCGCCACGGCAGGCCGGCAGCGCTTCACCTAAACATGGTATGCTGCCGATTGCGATGACTGACAGGCAACGACCGAAAGACATCCTGCACGGGGAGGAGGAGATCGTCGCCGTGCTGGCGCCGCTGGCAGCGGGCGCACCGGGGGCATTCGGCCTTGAGGACGACTGCGCCCTGCTGGCACCGGAGCCCGGCTGCGAACTGGTGCTCAAGACCGATCCGGTCGCCGAGGGTGTGCATTTCCTGCCTACGGATGCGCCCGCCGACATTGCCTGGAAGGCGCTGGCGGTGAACGTCTCGGACCTTGCTGCCAAGGGCGCGACGCCCATCGGCTACCTGATGGCGCTCTCGTTCCCGGAGGCGCCGACGCGGGCCTGGCTCACGGCGTTCGCCGCCGGGCTTGAGGCGGCGCAGACTGCGTTCGGCTGCCACCTGCTGGGGGGCGACACCGACCGGCGGCCCGGTCCACGCACCATCTCCATCACCGTCATCGGGTCGGTGCCAAGCGGACAGATGGTGCGCCGTGGCACGGTACGGGAGGACTGCTCGCTGCTCGTCTCCGGCAGCATCGGCGACGCCACGCTGGGGCTCGCGCTGGCCAAGGACCCGGCGCTGGCGGCAGCCTGGGGCCTCTCGCCAGAAGAGACCGACTATCTCCTCGGCCGCTATCGCCGGCCGCAGCCGCGCCTGTCCCTGGCGCCGGCGTTGCGTCGCCACGCCGTCGCGGCCATGGATCTTTCGGACGGTCTGGTAAAGGACGCAGGGCGGATGCTGCGGGGCGCAGGTCTCTCGGGCCGCCTCGAGGCGGCGGCGGTCCCCCTGTCGGCAGCGGCGCGCAAGGTGCTCGCGCGCGAGCCGCAGCGCCTCGCCCGGCTGCTGACCGGCGGCGATGACTATGAGATCCTGGCCGCCACTACGGTCGACCAGCGCGATGTGCTGTGTGCTGCGGCGGCCGCGGCGGGCGTGCCCATGACCGAGGTTGGCATGTCCGGGTCCTCGCCCTGGCCTGCCGACGGCGGTACCGGGCTGGGCATTGACGGCCCGGATGGGCAGCCGCTGGCCGTGGGGCCTACGGGATGGGACCACTTCTGATGGTTGCACAGTGGCCGTTAGCCACGCTTCGTTGACCACGTGTCCAATAAGCCACATTTCGGTTGAAAACTGCCGCTACAAGGCAGGAAAGGGTTGCAGATCACAAAGCTCAGTCGGTAGCGGCCTCGCCCGGTCGCACCAGCTCAGGTTGCCAAGCTCAGATCCATGGCCGCTCGCATTGTAAATCTCGGTGTAAATCTCGGTGCCAGTCCCGGCCGGCCCCGGCTTGCCGCCGCCGCCATGGCTGCCCGGCTCGGTGCGCCAGGGCACGCAGCCGGGGCGCGGCGCGGTGGGCCGCCCCAGGAGCACCATGCATGGTTAGGGGCTTCCGGCCGCAGCTACCAGCACATCGTCTACGGCCTCATCGACTGCCCGCCGCTCCCACCGTCCAGCTACGTCCTGGTGCGCCGCGACGAGCAGGGCCGGCGCGTGGCCTTGCGCGTCGGCCTGGGGTGCAGTGAGGCTCCAACCCTCAACTTGGCCGAGGTGCGTCAATCCGGCGCCCGCGCCGGTGCCAACGAGGTACACGTTCGGCTCGCTGTCGCCTCGGACGCTGAGCGCAGGCTGATCGCCTGCGACCTGCGCGCCGGCCTGTTCGGCACGCTCGCAGCGCAGGCCGCCGTGGACGCTTAAGCCCGCGCCGGGCTTACGAGCAATCACGCTCTTTCATCCACCGCTTTACCAGCGCAGATGCGCCATGGCGGCGCGGGCCGTAGGGGCGCCAGGCTCGGCAAACAGTGCGGCCAGCCGGTCGGCGTCGATGGCCGCGTGCCGCATGACCTCGGCGCCGTGGAGGCCGCCGGCAATGAACAGCGCGTCCACGCCCCAGCCCTGTGCCGCGGCCAAGTCGGTGCGCAACGCGTCGCCAATGGCGAGAATGCGCGCGCGCTCGGGTTCGGCGCCGCGTAGCTCTGCCGCCTGCTTCTGTGCGGCGGCATAGGCCGAGCGGTGCGGCTTGCCGGCCCAGAATACGTTGCCACCGGCGCGCTCGTATTCGACGGCAATGCTGCCCGCGCACAGGAAGCGCCGCTCGCCGACGTCGACAACCAGATCCGGGTTGGCACACACGAACGGCAGCCCGCGCGCAACGCCGGAGTCAATCATCGGCCGGTAGCTCTCGACGGTCTCGGTCGTCTCATCCACCAGCCCGGTGCAGACGATGGCATCGGCCTCCTCCAGCGCCGCCGGCGGCCCGGGCAGACGCTGGAACAGGCGGCTGTCGCGCTTGGCAGGACCGATGCGGTAGAGGCGGCGGTACCTGCTTTCGGCGATGTGAACGAGGGCAATGTCCCCCGACGAGACGATGGCGTCCCAGGCGTCGCGGCGCACGCCGGTCTTCTCAAGCACGCGCGCAACCCCGGCCGCGGGAACCGGCGCATTGGAGACGAGCACGACGGTGCCGCCGCCTGTGCGGAAGCGCGCCAGCGCTTCCCCGGCCTCGGCGTGGGACTCGCGGCCGTTATGCAGCACGCCCCAGACGTCGCAGAACGCGACCTGATAGCTTGCCAGCAACGGGCCGGCGGCGGTGAGGATGGGGGGAGTGTTGGGCATCGGTTGCGGGTCTGGGGGCAATTGGCAGCGGTAGCAAGCCTGACCTTCACGCAGGCGTCAAGCCGGCGCGCTGCCGGCCATCGACCCCGTATCCCTTGCCGTGCAGCCGGCAACGGTGATATTGCCGCGAGGCATCGGCGCCCTGGGCGCTGGCGGGATGGTGCGTCGGTGGATACGTCGAGCAGGGGTTGGTCATGGATGAATACGTTATTGTCTGGGTTATCGTCGGTGCGGTGATCGGCTGGCTGGCGAGCCAGATCATGGTCAAGGGCCGCCTGGAAGGGCTGAATGACATTCTGGCCGGCGTGGCCGGTGCCGTCGTAGTGGGCTTCCTGTTCAAGAATTCCCTGCTTGGCGGGACGCACGCTCCAATGCTCGGCCATGTCGTCAATGCGTCCATTGGCGCCGTCGTCGGTAC
>DASURA010000338.1:0-6748 GCA_036280295.1 Hyphomicrobiaceae bacterium | reverse complement strand
AGGTCGCGCTTGCGCCCGGTCACCTCGCGCAGGCGCAGGATCGCCCTGCCGCCGGTGGCGCGCCCGTCCGCCTCCACATAGCCGCCGGCCGCCGTCTTGAGCAGTTGGCTGAACGGCCGGCCGTCGGCGAACAGGGCATCGAGGCCCTCCTTGAGGGCGGGCGTGGAGGTGGCGTCCAGCCAGGCGCCGAACTTGAGGAGATCGGAATGGCGCGCCGGCAGGCCGGGGATGCCGGCAAGCGTATGCACCACTACGCGTACGCCCTGTCCCTGCTCCCACAGCACCAGCACCTGCGGCTCGGCCTTGATGATCGATTCGGCCGTCAGCAGGTTCTTGCGGAGCTCGGCGATTTCCTCGTGCGGCCGCCGCATCCAGCCGTCCCGCCGCAACGCCGCCATCACGCCCATGGCCGCCGTCAGCAGGGTGCCGCCGGCGGCAGCGCTGAGCACAAGAATGAGGGTGGCGCGCCACTCCGCCGGTGCCGAGGCGGGGTTGTGCGTCACTGCTATGCCCAGCGCGAGCACCACGAGCGAGCTGGCCAGCAGAAGCAATGCCAGCTCAGCACGCGGCCTGCCCAGGCTGCCGTTGGCGCCTGCCAACCACATGAATGCCGTGCGACCCGATCTCTCTTCGCCCATGCCGGCGCCTACACCGCCGATCCACAGGACCATGCTGCCCATTTACGAATCAGCAAGCATTATGTGGAGGTTCGCCCGGTCTGGCCAGAGCAGGAAGGGCACAGGTGGCGAGGCTGTGAGATTGCGGTGGTGTAGGGTGGGATGAGCCCGAAGGGCCATAACCCACCATTTTCCCGGTGCGTCACTCCCCCGCAACCGGCCCCGGCGCGGTCCCGGCAGCCGCGGCCCCGTGGGCCGGCGTCACAGGCCTATCGGCCGGCGTCGCGGGACGGCGGCCGGCCAGGAGGCGGAAGAACAGCGGCACGAAGAACACGGCAAGGAAGGTGGCCGCCACCATGCCGCCGATCACGCCGGTGCCGATCGAGTGCCGGCTGGCGGAGCCGGCGCCGGTGCTGGTCGCCAGCGGCAGCACGCCTAGAATGAAGGCGAGCGAGGTCATGATGATCGGCCGGAAGCGCAGCCGCGCCGCCTCCATCGCCGCCTCCATGAGGCCCGCGCCCTGGCGATAGCGCTGGGAGGCGAACTCGATGATCAGGATAGCGTTCTTGGTGGCAAGGCCGATCAGCGTCACCAGGCCGATCTGGAAGTAGACGTCGTTCTCGATGCCCCGGAGCCAGATCGCCACGATCGCACCGAACACGGCGAACGGCACCGCCGTGATGACGGCCAGCGGCAGCGACCAGCGCTCGTATTGCGCGGCCAGCACCAGGAACACCATGACCAGGCCGAAGATGAAGCCCTGGTAGCCGGTTCCGGCCGTCGACAGCTCCTGATAGGCCGAGCCGGTCCAGCCGATGGTGAAATCGGGCGGCAGCGTCTTCGCCACCACGTCCTGGATCGCTGCAATCGCCTGCCCCGATGAGTAGCCCGGTGCCGGCCCGCCCAGGATCTTGGCGGCCGGGAAAATATTGAACCGGTCGACGGTATCGGGGCCAACGATGCGGTTGACGCTCACCAGGGCGTTGAGCGGCACCATGGCGTTGTTGGTCGAGCGCACGAACACGTGGCGCAGGTCGTCTGGCGAGCGGCGGAACTCGCCCTCAGAGGAGAGGCTGACGCGATAGGTGCGGCCGAACAGCGTGAAGTCGTTGACATAGAGGCTGCCGAAGGTGCCCTGCATCGCCTCGAAGATGGTGCTGATCGGCACCCCCAGCGTTTTCGCCTTGTCGCGGTCGACGTCGATCCGGTACTGCGGCACGGCGGTGCTGAACGTCGTCGTCACGCCCGCCAGCTCCGGCCGCTTGGCGGCGGCCTGCACCACTTTCTGCGCCGCCTCGGCGAGGCCCTGGAGCTTGCCGCCCGAGCGGTCCTGGAGGAACAGCTCGAAGCCGCCCGTCGTGCTCATGCCGATGATGGGCGGCGGGTTGATGCCCATGACGAAGCCGTCTCGGAACGTTGCATTGAGGGCCGCAAGCCGCGGCGCCAGCACGCGCGCGTCCTGGCTCGGATCGGTGCGCTCCGACCAGTCCTTCAGCGTGACGAACGAGATGCCGGAGCTGGTCTTCTGCGCCCGCGAGAGCAGGTCGAATCCGGAAAAGGTGATGGCATCGGCGACCGCGGGGTTTTTCATCAGCCCCTCGGTGACCTTGGCAGTGACGGCGCGGGTGCGGTCGAGCGAGGCGGCCGGCGGCAGCATGGTGACGACGAACACGCTGCCCTGGTCCTCTGCCGGCACCAGGCCGCCCGGCACGCGCTGGAACAGCAGTGCGCTCGCGCCCAGCATCGCCGCCGTCGCCACCAGCGCGATCGCGGCATGGCGCAGGATCCAGGAGACGCCCGCCGAATAGCGATCGGTGATCCAGGCGAAGGCGCTGTTGAACAGCCGGAACGGCAGGGCAGGCCGCGTGTGCACCGGCTTCAGCATCAGCGCCGCGAGCGCCGGCGACAGTGTCAGCGCCACGACGCCGGAGATCACCACCGAGACGGCGATGGTGACGGCAAACTGGCGGTAGAGCTCGCCGGCAAGCCCACCCAGGAACGAGACCGGGATGAACACCGCGCACAAGACGAGCACGATGGCGATCACCGGCCCCGATACCTCGTCCATGGCCTGGATGGCGGCCTCGCGCCGGCCCCTGCCCTCGGTCGACATGATGCGCTCGACGTTCTCCAGCACGACGATGGCGTCGTCGACGACGATGCCGATCGCCAGCACCAGGCCAAACAGCGTCAGCAGGTTGATGGAGAAGCCGAGCAGATACATGCCCGCGAAGGTGCCGACGATCGACACTGGCACGGCGATCACCGGGATCAGCGTGGCGCGCACGCTCTGAAGGAACACGAAGACGACGGCGATCACCAGGATCAGCGCCTCGATGAAGGTGTGGATCACCTCCTCGATCGAGACCTCAACGAACTTGGTGGTATTGAACGGGATGTCGTAGCGCAAGCCCTCGGGGAACCGCTTGGCCAAGCGGTCCATCGTATCCTTGACGTTCTGCGCCACCTGCAGCGCGTTGGCGCCGGGCTGCAGGTAGACGCCGATCGGCACCGCCGGGTTGCCGTTGTAGGTGGCTGAGAAGCCGTAGGTAAGGGCGCCAAGCTCGACGCGCGCCACGTCCTTCAGGCGCAGCGCTCCGCCGCTCTGGTCGGTGCGCAGGATGATGTTCTCGAATGCCTTCGGGTCGGCAAGCCGGCCTGGCGTCGTCACCGAGTAGGTGAACGCCGCGCCGTTGGATATCGGCTCCTCGGCGAAGCGTCCGGCCGCGAACTGCGCGTTCTGCTCGCGGATGGCGGTGGCGATGTCGCTGGGCGTCAGGTTGTACTGGGCGACCTTGTCCGGCCGTAGCCAGATGCGCATGGAATAATCGGACGCGCCGAACAGCGAGGCATCGCCGACGCCCGGCGTACGCCGCAGGTCGTCGATGACGTTAAGCAGCGCATAGTTGGAGATGTAGATCGCGTCGTAGCGCCCGTCGGGAGCCGACATCGCCAGCACCTGCAGGATCGACGTGGAGCGCTTGTTGACAGTCACCCCCTGCCGCGTCACCTCCGACGGCAGCGCCGCCTGGGCGCGCTGCACGCGGTTGGAGACGTTGATCGCGGCCTGGTCTGGGTCGGTACCGATGGCAAAGGTGACGGTAAGGCTCATCGTGCCGCTGCCCGTCGACGTCGATTGCATGTAGAGCATGTTCTCGACGCCGTTGATCTGCTGCTCCAGCGGCGCCGCCACGGTCTCGGCGATGGTCTCCGCGGTCGCGCCCGGATAGTTGACGCGGACCACCACCTCGGGAGGCACGATCTGCGGATACTGCGAGATCGGCAGCGCCTTGAGCGACACCAGCCCCGCCAGCGTGATGACGATCGAGACGACCGCGGCAAACACCGGCCGGTCGATGAAGAAGCGCGAGATCACGGGGTGTCTTTCTACTTCTTGGCTTATTTTTGGGCGCCAAGGGCGGCGGCCTTGCGGCTGGGCGGCGCCGGCGTCACCGGCGCCCCGGGACGCACGCGCATCACGCCCTCGACGATGACGGTGTCGCCATCCTTGAGGCCGCTGTCGATGATCCAGCCGTCGCCCAGCTCCCGGCCGAGCTGTACGGGCTTGGCGACCGCCTTGGACTCGGCGCCGACCGCGTAGACGTACGCCCCCTGCGGGCCCTGGCTCACCGCCGGCTTCGGGATGACGATGGCATCTGGCAACGTCACGCCGGTGATGACGATGCGCACGAACTGGCCGGGGATCAGCGCGCCGTCCGGATTGGCAAAGATGGCACGGCTCTGGATGGTGCCGGTCTGCACGTCGACCCGGCTGGCCGAGGCGTCGATCTTGCCCTTGCCGGCGAACGGCGTGCCGTTGCCGTACTGCAGCTCGACGCTCAGGGCCTCGCGGGTGATCGGCGTCGGCAGGCGCCGGTTGAGGTCACGCGCCGCCTGCAGCTCGGTATCGGTGTAGGAGAAGTTCACATACGCCGGATCCAGCTGGGTGATGGTGGTCAGCACGGTCTGCTGGGCCATCACCAACGTTCCCTCCGGCGGCGTCTGCAGTCGCGTCACCCCCGTCACCGGAGAGGTAATGGTTGTGTAGCCGAGGTTCAGTTCGGCGTTGCGCACCTCGGCCTGATAGAGCTGGATGCTGGCCTTGGCCTGATCCAAGGCGGCCCGGGCGTCGTCGTGCTGCTTCTCGGTCGAGACCCCGCGCTTCACCAAGTCGTCCACCCGGCGCCAGTTCTCGTTTGCCTGCCGCAGCGTCGCCTCGGCCTGCGCCAGCTGCGCCTTGGACCGGTCGAGCGCCACCTCGTACGGCTTGGGATCTATGCGGAACAGAACGTCGCCCTGCTTGACGCGAGCGCCTTCGGCGAACTCACGCTTCAACAGCGCGCCGGTCACCTGTGCGCGGATCTCAACGTCGCGAAAGCCGGCTACCCGACCGGCGTAGGTGAACGTCAGCGGAATGTGTTTTGGCTTGATCGTCAGCACGCCGACCTGCGGCGGCGGCATGGCCGGCCGGGCGGGGGCGGCGGCAGACTGCCGATCCTCCCGCTGCCAGTAGAGCAGCCCGGCGCCTAGGAGGGCGCAAACAAGAACCGCCGCCGCAGCGCGCTTGAGCACGTCGATACCTCGGGAGCTATTGCTCCGATTGGGGAGCTTCTGCTTGGGATGTAGACGGGAGCCTGAAGCCTAGCTTAGACTGCGCAGTCTAAATAGCCAAGGCGACGCCGAATGACAAGCCGCCCCACCTCCTGCCCGGATGCTGGCCCAGCGACAAACCAGGGGCCGGTTGCCGCGCGCACGCGCGGCGCCATCGTCAAGACCGCCGCCGATTTGTTCGTGCGGCGCGGCTATGCCGGCGCCAGCATGGACCTGATTGCGGCGGAAGCAGGGGTTGCACGCCAGACCATCTACAATCAGTTCGAGAGCAAGGAATCACTTTTCCGTGCCATTTTCTCAGCACTTGCTGACGAGGCGATGACGCCGCTGGCGGTGGCGGCACGCAAGGGAGGTGCGGTGCGCGCAACCCTGCTGCACCTGGCGCGCAGCCATATGGCCGACATGCTGAGCCCGACAAAGCTCGCCTTGCATCGGCTGGTGGTGGCCGAGGTCGAGCAGTTTCCCGAGCTCGGGCGTGCCATCTATGATGCCGGGGCCACGCGCGTGGTGGCGCATCTGGCCGACTTCCTGCACCAGCAGAGCCGACTGGGGCACCTGGATGTGCCCAACCCCAAGATCGCGGCCGCGCAGTTCCTCGGCATGCTCGTCGGGCTGCAGCAGTTCCGGGCCTTGATGAAGGTGGAGGTTCCCGAACGCGAGATCGACGTCACTGTGACGGAGGCGGTCGATACATTCCTGCGTGCCTTCGCGCCGCAGCAGCGTGCGAGCGAGCGGGGCGCGAAGGCGGCACCGGGGCCTGCGCCCTCCACGACTGAGTGATCTTTGTTCGAAGCTGGGCGAGTGGTCTGCCAGCCTGCGAGGTGCGGCTTGCTTGACGTGCAACCACACGGACGTTAATGCAGAAGTTGCACAGACGTGGTGATTTGGCCGGCCGGCTTGCAGCCACGCAAAACAACTTGCTAAAGAGGCCGCGCGCGTAGACCGACTCGATGCGCCCGGCTCGGCGACAAGCCTGCAAGCTGGGTGCGGTGCGAGCCGGCTTTTTGTTGCCTGCAGAGCCCTGGACAAAAAGGGGCCGGCACAGGTGAGGAGCGCGCAATGACCGATACCCCCGACACGTCCCCTAAGGCTGGCCGTGACATCGGACCCGAGACCTGGAGCCCGGAGACGAGGCTGGTGCATGGCGGCAGCCTGCGCTCGGCCTTCGCCGAGACATCCGAGGCGCTGTTCCTCACGCAGAGCTATCTCTACGATTCGGCGGAGCAGGCCGAGGAGCGCTTCAAGAGCGAGTCCGGCGGCTTCATCTACAGCCGCTATGCCAATCCCACCGTCGCGATGTTCGAGGAGCGCATGCGCCTGCTCGAAGGCGCCGAGGCGGCGCGCGCCACTGCCACCGGCATGGCCGCCGTCACCGCCTCGCTGCTGTGCTTCCTCAAGGCCGGCGACCACATCGTCTCCGCGCGCGCCCTGTTCGGCTCGTGCCGGTACGTTGTGGAAGACCTGTGCACGCGCTTCGGCATCGCCTGCACCATCGTCGACGGCCGCGACATCGATGCCTG
>DASURA010000337.1:0-35565 GCA_036280295.1 Hyphomicrobiaceae bacterium | reverse complement strand
CCCTCGACGGCGGTGCGTTGGCTCGATCGGTGGGAGCGAACGGGCAGCGTCGCGGCGAAACCCGGCACCGGGCACAGCCGCTCGCCGCTCAAGGCCCACGCGCAATGGCTTCTGGACCTGGTGTCGAAGGAGCCCGACCTGACGCTCGAGGAGATCCGCGATCGGCTTCGTCGCGAGAGGAAGCTCGCTGTCGCCACCAGTTCCGTCTGGCGCTTCTACGACCGCCACAAGATCACGTTTAAAAAAAGTCCTGCATGCGGCCGAGCAGGATCGGCCTGATGTCGCCGCGGCGCGCGAGGAGCTGAAAGCCGAGCAGCCTGCGCTGAAGGCTTCGCGTCTCGTGTTCATCGACGAAACCGCGGTGACGACGAAGATGACCCGGCTCTACGGCCGTGCTCCGCGGGGCCAGCGACTGGTCGCGAAGGTGCCGCACGGTCACTGGAAGACGCTGACGCTGGTCGCCGCCTTGCGCGCCGACGGCGTGAGCGCGCCTTACGTGATCGACGGCGCCATGGATGGTCCGTCCTTCCTCGCCTATGTCGAACAGGTGCTCGTGCCGACCTTGAAGAAGCGCGACATCGTCTTCATGGACAACGTGCGCACCCACAAGGTTGTGGGAGTACGCGAGGCAATCGAGGCCGCCGGAGCGCGGTTGCGCTATCTCCCGGCCTACTCCCCCGACCTCAACCCCATCGAGAACGCCTACGCCAAGATCAAGTCGAACCTGCGCAAGGGCGCTGCCCGCACCGTCGACGCGCTCTGGAAGCTCGTCGGACGCAGCGTGAAGGCGATTGCGCCACGCGAATGCGCCAGCTACTTCAGACACGCAGGCTATCGCGTCTGATCCACATCAGGTGGAATCTGCTCTAGCGTTGCGACTCTGACGAAACGATCACTGTCATGCCGGGTCTTGTCTTCGCATCCAGCCAGCAGCGGCCTCCGGCGCGAGGGATCCCGGCAACAAGTGCCGGGATGATACTGAATCAAGCGCCAGGAGCGCTACCCTAGTGTCCTTCAGGTCGCGAAAAGTTCGTTCCGAACCCGCGGCACGCTGCGACGAGCTTCGCGATCTCAGCCGCGGGAGAGGGCACGAGAGATGGCCAGCAGATGCTGCTGCCGCTCGAAGTCGAGCCTCCGGAACGACTCCGCCAGGATCTGGATACGATGCTCGATGGTGGCCACTTGGTAGCTGGCGGGCTCCGTCATCGCCTCAAGTTCGGCCGGGTCGTCGTCCTGCGCGACCTCCTCGAAGAACCAGCTCACCGGGCTCGTTAACAGCTCGGCGATCTGCGCCAGCTCCAGCGCCGGGATCGGAGCGCCGCGCTCATAGCTCTGGCATGCTTCAACGGTGATCCCGGCCCACTTCGCGACGCGATCGAGGCTGTGGCCGCGCTCCTTGCGTCGTTGCTCCAGCCGCCGCCCCACCGACCTCCACACCTCGCCGCCACCAGCATCGGGAGCGGCGATGGTATCGATAGAATGGAACCCATGGCGTTTTACCATAACGTTCTCCTCGCCCCTTCGCTTGCCAGATGCAGCGCTTGGAGGCCGATGCCAAATGCTTGATGCGTGATGAAGGCCGCTGGCCTGATCCCGATGGGCCGGAAGCGGGTGTCGTCGACAGTTCAGGCGCCCAGCAGCCAACCGGCGACCATTATGCCCGAGCCGAACGTCAGAACGAACGAGGCGGCCATAGTCGCCATCACTCCGGTCCATCGGCGTCGAACGTCGGCACGAATGCCGGCACACTCGGCGTCGTAGGCGGCCCGGCGCGCTGGATCGGCCAGAACCGCATAAGCTTGGCTTATCTCTTTGAAGCGCATCTCGTTGCCACCCTGAATGTCCGGGTGGCAGCGCTTTGCCAGGCTCCAAAACGCGGACTTGATCTCACACCTGTGTGCGCTCGTAGCGACGCCGAGCACCCCGTACAAATGAGGCATGTCGATCCCCCTGCTCTCCAACGGCTTTTACAGCGACGGCAGGCTTGGCGATCACAGGGCTGTGCCCCTGATCTCACTGCCGGAACGCCCCGTCAGAGCTTGTCAGCCCAAGTCGGCAATCCGGGGAAGATAGTGCTCGCCGGACCCAGTGGCGCGTCACATTTTCCTTTGTGGATAAGGAAAGAGTATGCAACGCGCACGGGTGCGGCGCCCTAAGTTGGCCTCAAAGCGCGCAGTGGGCTGAGCCTCCCCAACAGCACCTGCCTTGGCGCACGCGTGTGCGTACGTACCTTCAGGCGTGCCCCGCAGCGAGAGGCACATTGCTCATCGCCGGGCCATGCCGGCCCTTCATATGCCGCTCCCTCAGACCAGACAGAAAGATCTCAAACGCACGGAATGCCAGGAACGAAATTCCATTCTTATTTGCATTCGGGTGCTCAATAGAGAAAACCGTTGCGCTATATTTGTGCTCCGACAGCAGTGGGCAGCGCATGTCTCCACAAGATTCAGCTCTGGCAGACGATCTCGAAGCACGGCTTGCAGATGTGCCGGATCTGACAGCCCGCTTGGCTGAGGTGGACCGTCTGGCGCCTCATCCGATCGCGTTCTCGACCAGCCTGGGCATCGAGGACCAGGCTATCCTGCACGCGATCGCGACGGCTGGCGCCCAGCTCGATGTCTTCACGCTGGACACCGGCCGGCTGTTTTCAGAGACCATCGACACCATCGGGCGCAGCGAGCAACGCTATGGCCTGCGCATCCGCGTCATCGTCCCGGACGCCGCCGAGACTGAGGCGCTGGTCGCCCGCGACGGCATCGCAGGCTTCCGCCTCTCCATCGAGGCCCGCAAGGCCTGCTGCGAGGTGCGCAAGGTGCGCCCCTTGAAGCGTGCGCTTGCCGGCGTCGGCAGCTGGGTGACCGGCCTGCGCCGCGGCCAGTCCGCCGGGCGCGGGACCGTGCCATTCGCGGCGTGGGACGCCGAGCACGGCCTCGTCAAGATCAATCCGCTGGCGGATTGGTCGCTGGAGCAGCTTGAAGCCTACATCGCCGTCAACGACATCCCGGTGAACCCGCTGCACGCGCAAGGCTTCCCGTCGATCGGCTGCCAACCCTGCACGCGAGCCATCCGCCCCGGCGAGGACATCCGCGCCGGCCGCTGGTGGTGGGAGAGCGCCGACGGCAAGGAGTGCGGGCTGCACGACAATCCGCGGCGCCCCGCGGCTCGGCAGGCGCAGGAGGCGGCGGAATGACAGCACCGCTCGGCCACCTCGACCTGCTCGAGGCCGAGAGCATTCACATCTTCCGCGAGGCGGCGGCGCAGATGCGGACGCCGGTGCTGCTCTATTCGATCGGCAAGGATTCCACGGTGCTCCTGCACCTGGCGCGCAAGGCGTTCTTCCCGGCCAAGCCGCCGTTCCCGCTGCTGCACGTCGATACGACGTGGAAGTTCCGCGACATGATCGAGTTTCGCGACCGCACGGCGCGCGAGATGGGGCTGGAGCTGATCGTCCATGTCAACAAGGACGGCATCGAGCGCGGGATCAACCCGTTCGACTACTCGCCATCGACCTACACCGAGGTGATGAAGACCCAGGGTCTGCGCCAGGCCCTCGACAAGCACAAGTTCGATGCCGCCTTTGGCGGCGCCCGCCGCGACGAGGAGGCTTCGCGCGCCAAGGAGCGGGTGTTCTCGTTCCGCGCCGAGGGCCACCGCTGGGACCCGAGGAAGCAGCGCCCGGAGATGTGGAGCCTGCTCAACGGCCGGCTCGGGCCTGGCGAGACCGTACGCATCTTCCCGCTCTCCAATTGGACCGAGAAGGACGTGTGGCGCTATATCGCCCGCGAGCAGCTCGACGTGGTGCCGCTGTATTTCGCTGCCGAGCGCCAGACCATCGAGCGCGACGGCGCCCTCTTGATGCTCGACGACGACCGCATGCCGCTGCGCGACGGCGAGCAGGTAAAGACCGAGATGGTGCGCTTCCGCACGCTGGGTTGCTGGCCGCTGACGGCAGCCGTCCGCTCCGAGGCGCGCGATCTGGAGTCGGTGATCGAGGAGACGCTCTCGTCCAAATTCTCCGAGCGCCAGGGCCGGCTCATCGACCACGACGACGCGGGCGGCATGGAACGCAAGAAGCAGGAGGGCTATTTTTGATGGCGGCGCTGGTCCAAGCCCTCGCTGAAGGCCCTGCGGTACCCGCCACCGCGACAGGCCAGATGCCCGTTCTGCACCGCGTCCAGGCCCCGGTGCCTTCCGCTACGCCTATGGCCGCCAACGCCCCCGCCGGCAGCCTCCATGTCCTGACCTGCGGCTCCGTCGACGATGGCAAATCCACCCTGATCGGCCGCATGCTGTGGGATGCCGACGCGCTCACCACCGACCAGCGCGCCACCATCGAGAGAAGCCCGCGCACGCCGGCCGGCACGCCCGACTTCAGCCGGCTGATGGACGGCCTCGCCGCCGAGCGCGAGCAGGGCATCACCATCGACATCGCCTGGCGCTATTTCGACACGCCGCGGCGCCGGCTGGTCATCATCGACAGCCCCGGTCATGAGCAGTACACGCGCAACATGGCCACCGGCGCCAGCCACGCCGATGGTGCGATCCTTCTGGTCGACGCCCGCAGCGGCGTGAAGGTGCAGACGCGCCGTCACGCCGCCATTCTCGACCTGATGGGCGTCGGGGCTGTCGTGCTGGCCGTCAACAAGATGGACCTGGTGGAGTGGTCGGAAGATCGCTTCCGCGCTATCGAGGCCGAGTTCCTGAAGCTGGCCAACCGCTTCGGCTTCCATAATGCGCTGGCAATCCCGGTGTCGGCCGTGTGCGGCGACAATGTCGCCCAGCGCTCGGAGTCCATGCCCTGGTACACGGGGCCGCCGCTGCTGGAGCACCTGCAGCAGGTGCCGGGACGCCAGAGCATGGCGGACAGCACCGCCGCCAGAGCCGAGCCGTTCCGCTTCCCCGTACAGATGGTGGTGCGCGCCGGCCAGGATTTTCGCGGCCTCGCCGGCACCGTCACCTCCGGCGAGATCGCGCGCGGCGGCGAGATCGAGGACGCGGTGAGCGGCCGGCGCGCCCGCGTCAAGCGCATCGTCACCATGGGGCGCGACCTCGAGAGCGCCGGCGCCGGCCGGGCGATCGTGCTGCAGCTCGATACCGATATCGACGTGTCGCGCGGCGCCGTGGTGGCAGCGCCGGGCGCGGTACCGGCGGCTGTGCGGGGCTTCGAGGCCCGCCTCGTCTGGCTGTCCGACGAGCCGTTCGATCGCGGCCGCGGCTACCTGTTGCGCAGTGCCACCGACGTCGTGCCGGTCGCCGCGACCGAGATCGGCAAGCACCTCGATCTGGCGACGCTCAAGGAGCGTCCGGCCTCCACCTGCAAGGCCAACGACATCGCCGTGGCGCGCATCCAGCTTGGCCGTGCCACCGTCGTCGAGCGCTTCGCGGAGCAGCGCGATACCGGCAGTTTCGTGCTGGTCGATGCCGTGACGGGTGCCTCGGTGGCCGGCGGCGTGGTCGTGCGCACCGATGCCGCCGCCGTCGTCAAGCCGCCCGGCGATGCTTTCCGCCTCACCCGCTCGCTGCTGAAGCAAGGCATCGGCGCCGACCTCGGCAACGACGCCGCCTCCGAGGAGGAACTGAAGCGGCGCGCCAACGAGGTCGCCATCCTGCTCAGGGGCGCCGGCGTCACAGTCGAGCTGGAGGATGGCTGGCGGCAGGGCGGCATCGATGGGCAGGCGATATGGCTCGGTACCCTCGCCACCTTGTCGTTCGGCTATGCCGCTGCCGTCATTCTCGGACTCGTCTCAGTCGTCCCGTGAGCGTGTGTCAGACCCTCCAGGTCTGACACCATGGCTCGACGATGGCAGTGTCGGACCCGGAATGGCCTGGCACGCCGGGGCGGAACCCCGTCAGCTGCGGATCTCGCGGGCGATCCGGTTGCAGACCGCCGCATGCTCGGTTGCCGAGCACAGCGCCATCGTGGCGAGCTGCCGGCCCTGGCGCTCGTGCTCGTCGGCCGCGTGCGGATCGGAGCACTCCAGATACGCCGCGGTCAGATCGCGCAGATAGGCGTGGTTCTGGCACTGGGCAGTGATATAGGTGCGGTCGAAGGCGGGGCCCTTGGAGGCGTTGGTGATCATCTCCAGGGCCGACCTGGCGTCCTGCCCCATGGCCGGCACCTGGGCGCCGAGATCCCTCAGGATGGCGATCACCGCCTTCGCTTCCATCAGCTCGTACCCCGCGAGCTCGCGCACGTCGGGGCGCGTCGCCTTCTCCATGGCCACCTGCGCCGCGGCGCGTGTCAGCTCGGCCCGGCCGATCGCCTGGTTGGCGTACTGCTGGGCGGTCCGCACGTTGGAGGCGTCGGGGCGGGCGCCACGGCTGCGCTGATCGTTGTGCATGGGTCTCTCCAGTTGTTGAAGAGGAGTGCAACGCCCGGGTGCAGCGCAGCCGGGTGGCACCCCCCGCTCTGCTTCCACGCGGAAGCGTCAGCGCTGTTATGAAGGCGGCGCCCTGTCGCATTGGTTGCTCCGCGAGCGCATTGTCGGATCGTGCTTAAGCCGCCATTTCCGGACGCCCATTTCCGCGTGTTCGGGCACGCCCCCCTCCCCGCGAACATCGGCAATCGCCCTGGTTTCTCCGCGGGCTCGACCCGATGCCGCCCGGTTTCGATGGGAATACGTTGCGCCGGGGGGAGCGCTCTTTTTGTTGGAGGACCCCCGATGTTTGACGCTCGAAGCATTCTCGACATCCTGATCGGTGGTGAGCCGCGCCGACAACAAGGCCGGCCGGTAGATCCGGCAGTCTTCAAGGACATGCTGGATCAACTGGGCGAGCAGGAGAGCCCGCCGGCGGCTGGCCAGGCGGTGACGCCCGGCAACCCGCAGCAAGCTCCCGGCGGACATTGGACTGAGCAGCGCTACCCGCAGACAACCGGGCAGCCGGCGCCCGGCGGCGGCGCGCCAGCAGGAGGCGCAGGCCTTGAGGACTTGCTGCGAAATATTCTGGGCCAGATCCAGCAGGGGCAGGCGCCTGCTGGCGGTGGGCAGCCTGCTCCGGGCGGACGAGCCACCGGCGGACCCGAGGTGAGCAAGGACCTGCAGGATCTGCTGCGCCAGATCCTGCAAGGTGGTGGCCCTGACGGCGGCGTTCCCTCGGGCGGCGTCAAGATACCCGTGAACAAGCTGATCGGCGAGACCGGCGCTGGTGACAGCGAGGCGGGCGGCGAGCGATTTCTGGCCGAGACGCTGCGTCAGGTCTTGAGCCAGGCGATGGCCGGTGCGCGTGAGGGCGCAGCGAAGATCGACGAGGCCACTGGCATCTCGGGCAAGGCCCGCGACGCACTCAGCGAGGCGACCGGTCAATCGCCCGACGAGATGATCGCCAGACTCAAGGAGCTGATCTCCCAGAACCAGCTCGCTGCCGGTGCGGCACTCGGTGGATTGGGCGCCCTGGTGCTCGGCACCCGCGCCGGGCGCTCGCTCACCTCGACCGCCATCAAGCTCGGCGGTCTCGCCCTCGTCGGCGGTCTCGCCTACCAGGCCTACAACAACTATCAGCAGGGCAAGCCCCCCATCTCCGTGCGCGCGCAAACCGGCACAGGCGGCGAGACCAGGCCGCAGACCCTGCTGCCGGCGCCTGACGGCTCCGGCTTCGAGGCCGGCGCCATTACCCATGACGCGGCCAGACGCTACATCCGTGCCATGATCGCGGCTGCGGCTGCCGACGGCCGCATCGATGCTGAGGAGCAGCAGCGGATTCTCGGCGGGCTCAGGCAATCCGGCCTGAACGACGCGGCGCGGCAGTTCCTGGCCGCTGAGATTGCGAGCCCCGCCACTATCGCGGAGCTGGCTTCGGGCATCACCTCTCCCGCGGAGGCGCTGCAAGTCTATACGGCAGGCCGGATTGCGATTGATACCGATACCCCTGAGGAGCACGCCTTCCTTTCGGCCCTGGCCGACGCCCTCGGCATCGACGCCGAGCTCGCCGCCCAGGTCGACGCTACCGCGCGCGGCGAGTCCGTGTGACCTGCCGTCGCCTCTCCGGTCTAATTGTCCAGCGGTCGGGAACCAGCGGCGACGTTGCGGGGTTGCATGAAGGCACGTCCTGGACGTGCTTGCGGGGTCTTGCATCTTTCGGGATGCGGCGGGCGCCCCTGCCCTCCGGGGCGCCCGACCCGGCTTGAAGGAGGCGGAGCCCCTTCAGCGCAGCCAGTTCACCGAGGAAAGTCCACGTATTCGCCAGAAGTCGCGCTCGTTGTCTGTCACCAGCGTGCAGTCGAGCGTGATCGCATGGGCGGCGATCAGAAGGTCGTTCGCGGCGATTGGGCGCCTGGTCTTTTCCAGGTTGGCGCGAATGATGGCGTAGGTTGCGTCCGCCGGAGGCTCGAACGGCAAAATCTCGATGGCGTCGAGAACGGTCTCGACCTGATCCGAGAGGCGTTGCGAGCCCTTTTTCTCGGCGCCGAAGCGAAGCTTTGCCGCAGCGATGATGCTCGTCGCCACGTTGCCGTCGCCGATGTGCTGGATGCGCTGGGTGACCTTCCCCGCGGGGTTGCGTACCAGGTCCGACAAGATGTTGGTGTCGAGCAGGTAGCCGGTCATAGATCAACTGGGTCCGGCAGCTGGTCGGAAATCTCCGGCCACTCTTCGTCCAGTGGCTCCAGCGTGCTGAGAACCTCGAGCAGGGACCTGCGCTTCGCAGGCTCGATGATCAATCGCTCGCCTTCCTTGCGCACGATCGCCTCCTTGCCCGGCAGCTCAAATTCGCGCGGGATGCGCACGGCTTGGCTGCGCCCGTTCTTGAGCAGCTTCACGCGGCGCTCCGGCAGCTCGGCGACCGGCCCGCGGAACGGCACCCCCGCCTCCTCAAGCCCGGCCACGTTCGCCTCCGGCTGCTCGTACGGCATCGGGCCAGGCCTTGCGCGTCCCTGGCGCTTCGGGGCCGGCTGCTTTCCATGTCGCTTTGTCATGAGGCACCCCTTAACAGGGAAGCATATGTCAAAGCATATGCCTTTGCTCCGTGCACGTTAATAGCCTTGCCGGCACTCCAACAGGCCCTTCCAAAACTGCTCCGGCTAACGTTTTGATCGTATCGAGAATCCGAAAAGGGAAATCGGCGATCGCGAATGGGAGTGGGAGTCGCATCCGTGAACCGCGATCGCGTTCCCACTTCCGATCTCCCCATCCCGCTCGCGTTCTCGCTCATTGCACGAGCAGTGCGGTCCAGGTCTCACCGCCTCTCACCCTTAGCATCTGGCTCGCCATGCCTTAAGGTGGCGGCTGGGAAACGGCGACGGGGGCATCGGGCGATGATCCGCACACGATTCACGGAGATGTTCGGGGTTGAGCACCCTATCGTGCAGGGGGGTATGCAGTGGGTGGGGCGCGCGGAGCTTACGTCGGCGGTCGCCAATGCCGGGGCGCTCGGGTTCCTGACCGCGCTGACACAGCCGACACCGGAGGCCCTGGCCAAGGAGATCGCGCGCTGCCGCGAGATGACCGACAAGCCGTTCGGCGTGAACCTGACGTTGCTGCCGACGCTGATCCCGCGCAACTACGACGCCTACATTGATGCCATCATCGAGTCCGGCATCAGGATCATCGAGACGGCAGGCCGCAGCCCCGTGCCGTACCTGCCGAAATTCAAGGCTGCTGGAGTCAAGGTGATCCACAAGTGCACCTCGGTGCGGCACGGCCTGTCGGCCGAGAAGGCCGGGGTGGATTGCATCTCCATGGACGGCTTCGAGTGCGCCGGCCATCCGGGCGAGGATGACGTGCCGAACCTGGTGCTGCTGCCGGCCGCCGCCAACGTCATCAAGATCCCCATGATCGCCTCGGGCGGCTTCGCCGATGCGCGCGGGCTGGTGGCGGCGCTGGCGCTCGGCTGCGAGGGCATCAACATGGGTACCCGTTTCATGGCAACCAGGGAGGCGCCGATCCACCAGAAGGTAAAGGAGGCGATCGTCGCCAATGACGAGCGCTCCACCGCCTTGATCCTGCGCTCGCTCAAGAACACCGCGCGCGTGTTCGGCAACTCCGTGGCCAGGCAGGCGATCGAGATGGAGCACGCCGGCTTGGGGATCGACGAGATCGGCCCGGTAGTGGCGGGCGCCAAGGGCCGCGTCGTCTACGAGACCGGCGATACCGAGCACGGCATCTGGTCCGCCGGCACCAGCATGGGCTTGGTCCAGGACATTCCGAGCTGCAAGGAGCTGGTGGGGCGGATCGTCGGCGAGGCGGAGGGGCTGATCAGGGGGAGGCTGACGGGCCTGCTTGCCTAGACGAGCAGCCCCATCCCCGGCTGCAGAAGGGCCGCCCCTGCCACCCATTTGCAGCATGTGTGGCAGCTTGCATCAAGGCTGCCCGATGTTTGGTGCATGGGTCCCGGCGTGGACCCTCAAGCGCCCTTCGGGCACTCGCAGCACCGCGATGACGTCGAAGGGAAAAGATCGCGGCGCGGCGCTGGAGGTCGATCGGTCCGATCCAGCTGCGCCGCGCCCCTCTCGTCGTTCTTCTTGCTCGGCGAGGGTACTACCCAGGATGCGGATGCCGCCCGGCGCATGCATCTGCGCACGACAAGCGTCTACGTCCTCTCCAGCTCGTCGATCATGCCCTCCAGCACCTTGAGGCCCTTCTGCCAGAACGAGCGCTGGGTGGCATCGAGGCCGAATGGGGCGAGCAGCTCGGAATGGTGCTTGGAGCCGCCGGCCTCCAGCATCGCCATGTACTTGGCGACGAAGCCGGGGTGGGCGTCCTGGTAGAGGCCATAGAGCGAGTTCACCAGGCAGTCGCCGAAGGCATAGGCGTAGACGTAGAACGGCGAATGCACGAAGTGCGGCACGTAGCACCAGTAGCTGTCGTAGCCCTCGGTCAGCTCCACCGCCGGCCCCAGGCTCTCGCTCTGCACCTCCAGCCAGATCTGGCCGATCCGCTCCGCGGTCAGCTCGCCCGTGCGGCGCTCCTCGTGCAGGCGGCGCTCGAAAGTGTAGAAGGCGATCTGGCGCACCACCGTGTTGATCATGTCCTCGACTTTTTGTGCAAGGAGCGCTTTGCGCTCCTTGGCGTCCTCCGCGCCGGCCAGCAGCGCCTTGAAAGTCAGCATCTCGCCGAACACGGAAGCCGTCTCGGCCAGCGTCAGCGGCGTCTGTGCCAGCAGCGGCCCAAGCGGCGCAGCCAGCGTCTGATGCACGCCGTGGCCCAGCTCGTGCGCGAGCGTCATCACATCGCGCGGCTTGCCCTGGTAGTTCATCAGGATGTAGGGGTGCACGGACGGCACCGTCGGGTGCGAGAAGGCGCCCGGCGACTTGCCCTCGCGCGCCGGCGCGTCGATCCAGTTGCGGTCGAAGAAGCGCTCGGCAATTGCCGCCATTCCGGGCTCGAAGGCGCCATAGGCGTCGAGCACCGTCGCCCGCGCGTCGGCCCAGGATACCGTGCGCTCCGGCCGGTCCGGCAACGGCGCGTTGCGGTCCCAATAGGCGAGCTTCGGCTTGCCGAGCCACTTGGCCTTCAGCGCGTAGTAGCGGTGTGCCGTAGCCGGATAGGCCTCCCGCACCGCGCTCACCAGAGCCTCCACCACTGGGCGCTCGACGCGGTTGGAGAGGTGGCGGGAGTCGGCCACGTCGGTGAAGCCGCGCCAGCGGTCGGCGATCTCCTTGTCCTTGGCCAGCGTGTTAGTGATGAGCGTGAACAGGCGGATGTGCTCCTTGAAGACCTTGGCCAGCGCCTCCGCCGCGGCCTGGCGCCTGGCGCCGTCGGGGTGCATCAGGAGGCTCAACGTCGGCTCCAGCGGCAGCGGCGCCGGCTCGCCCTTCACGTCGAACTGCAGCGACGCCATGGTCTCGTCGAACAGCCGGTTCCAGGCGCTGTAGGCGGTCAGCGACTTCTCGTGGAACAGCTGCTCCAGCCGCTCGTCGAGCTGATGGGGCTTCTCCTTGCGCAGGTCGTCGAGCCACGGCTTGTAGCGGGCCACCTCCGGCGCCTTCAGCGCCGCCGCCAGCTCCGCATCATCCATGCGGTTGAGCTCCAGCTCGAAGAACAGCAGATCGGTAGTGATGGCAGTGAGCCGTTCCTGGATGTTGCCGTAGAAGCGCGCATGCTCGGGGTTGGTCCGGTCCGCGGCGTAGAGCAGGCCGGCATAGGAGCCGAGCTTGCCCAGCGTGTCCGTCAGCCGCTCGTAGTCGGCGATGGCCGCGCCAAGCGGGGCGCCTTCGCGCGCAAGGGCGGCGAGCTTGCCCTCGTAGCCCTGCCTGATGCGCTTGGCGTCGGCGGCAGCCTTGTCGAGATCGGCCTGCACTTCCGGCGAGGACGGCCCAGGATAAAGATCACGCAAGTCCCAGACCGGCATCGGTCCAAGGTCGGTCGCCTGCGGCGCTGCGGCCGGTCGCAAGCTCTGGTCGTTCGTTGCGTTCATCCGATCCTCCAACCTTCTGGGATGCGTCCGGGACAGTGACCGCCGATCACGTCCGCCGAACGCGCGGCGAGGGCAAGTTCTATTCCCGGTGCCTCCGGGCAACAACCCGCAGAGGGGGGCAGACCCCTCGGCGCACGCTGCGGCTACTATCCCTCGGGCAGACGAGGGGTCTCACCCCATCGCCAGCGTCGGCAGCAGCATCGACGCGGCCGGCTTTGAAGGAAAGGATGCATTTACCCAAATCGGGCAGTCTCCCACGGCCGCAGGCTGCCCTGCTGCCTCCGCTGGATTTGGGAGGCGGCGGCGCTGTTTGTAGTTGCGTATTGCCAGTAGCGTAAAGGCGAGACCTGCAGCCGATGACCGACCTCGAAGGCACGCTCAACTTCGCGGACCTGGTCCTGCGCGCCGATGCCATGCTCAGGGTCGTGGCGCTCGGCCGCCGGGCCGCCGCCTCCAGCATTCCGGTGCTGATCGAGGGCGAAAGCGGCGTTGGCAAGGAGCTGATCGCCCGTGCCATCCAGGGCGAAAGCGAGCGCCGCGCGAAGCCGTTCGTCACCGTCAACTGCGGCGCGATTCCCGAGATGCTGGTCGAGAGCCTGCTGTTCGGCCACGAGAAGGGGGCTTTCACCGGTGCCGTCGACAAGCGCATCGGCAAGTTCCAGGAGGCCGACGGCGGCACCCTGTTCCTCGATGAGATCGGCGAGCTGCCGCTGGAGGCGCAAGTGAAGCTCTTGCGCGCTCTCAGCGACGGCGAGATCGACCCGGTGGGCGCGAGGCGGCCGATCCGCGTCAACTTCCGGCTGATCTCGGCCACCAACCGCGACATGCTCAAGCTGGTCAAGGACGGCAAGTTCCGCGAGGATCTCTACTACCGCCTCAACGTGTTCCCGATCTGGGTGCCGCCCTTGCGCGAGCGGCTCGACGACATACCCGAGCTGGCGCGGCACTTCCTGGCCCGCTTCGCGGCCGAGGAGGGCCGGCGCGTCTGCCGCATCAGCAACGAGGCGCTGACGCTGCTTTGCACCTACCCCTGGCCGGGCAACGTGCGGCAGCTGGAAAACGCCATGTTCCGCGCCGTCGTCCTGAGCGATGGCGAGGAACTCACCATCAACGAGCTGCCGGAACTGGCCGGCCAGGTCGAGGGCTGCAATGGCGCCGAGACTGGCCCTGCGCTTGCCACCCGCCCGGCGCCACTGCCGCCACCGGCCGCGCCCTATTCTGGCCCGGTCATGCTTGGTGCCGAGCGCACAGTGCCGCACACGGTCTCGATCGGCAACGGCGCGCTCGGCATCCCCGCCACCACCGACCAGGGCGAGATCCGCTCGCTGGAGGCGATGGAGGCCGACATGATCCGCCTCGCGCTTGGCCGCTACCGCTGGCACATGACCGAGGTCGCACGGCGGCTCGGCATCGGCCGCTCTACGCTCTACCGTAAGATGCGCGAGTTCGGTCTGGAGCCGCGGCCGACCTAGCTGCGGGCCCTTGGGTCCGACCAGATGCCCCTAAAAAGCAGTAGCCGGAACAGGAGTGCAAATGCTCCGACCGGCCCAAGCCATTGGTCCAACGGCAGTTTTCTGATCGGCGTTTGCCCCGATATTGCCGTATAGCGGCGCTCCTATGTACACGTCTGGCGGACGTCGCATCGGGGCGGGCATGCGTCGCGGAGGTCGGACGGGGGATTGTCGTTGCGGCTCGACTGTTCGGGCCGGGCACAGTTGAGGGGAAATCCGCTTGCGCGTGCGCCAACAGGCACTCGCCGCCGTTGTCGTTGCCTTCGCGCTTGTTGCCGGGGCGGTCGTCGCCGTTTCCGCTGACAACACCAGGGGCACGCTCGACAGCGGCAAACGCACAATCTCGTTCTACAATATCCATAACAAGGAAACTCTGACTTCGACCTTCAAGGTGAACGGCAAGTACGTTCCCGAGGAGATGAAGAAGATCAACTGGATCCTGCGCGACTGGCGCAAGGATGAGCCGACCACGATGGCACCGGCGCTGATTGATCTGCTGTGGGAGATCCATACCGAGCTTGGCTCCAAGGCGCCGATTCACATCATCTCGGGCTACCGCTCCCGCGCCACCAACGAGATGTTGCGGCGCACGGTGGGGGGACAAGCCAGTCAGAGCCGCCACATCCTTGGCAAGGCCGCCGATGTGCACTTTCCCGACGTGCCGCTCCGGATGCTGCGCTATTCGGCGCTCATCCGGCAGCGGGGCGGGGTAGGCTACTATCCCACCTCCAACATCCCGTTCGTCCACATCGACGTCGATCGGCCGCGCGCCTGGCCGCGGCTGCCGCGCCCCGAGCTGGCACTGCTGTTCCCGACCGGCCGGACAGTGCACGTTCCGAAGGACGGCGGCCACCTCACGCCGGCGGATGCGCGCAAGGCACGCGCCAAGAACACCGCCTTGGCAGCGCAGGTGGATGCTTTTTTCGCCCTGCGCAATCACCCCAAGTCGCTGGTGCAGACGGCGGCGCTGACGCCGCCGCTGCCGAAGCTGCTGCGTCTGCCGCAGCCGGCGCGGCGGCCGGTAGAGCAGGCGGCTTTGCCGGTGGCTCCGGCAAAGGCCGCCGGCGGGGTTACGCTGGCATCGCTGAGCCCCGAGTTGCCCCAGTCGCCGACGGTGCACGCCGTGGAGCGTACCGCGCCCGCTTCCAGTGACCAGACGGTCGATACGGCGGCGGATACATCGGCAGACCTGGAGGACGAGGTGTATCCCGAGGAGCTGTCATACCGGCCGTTTCCGGTCGCGCGGATGCTGACGGCGACTGCCTCGCCCGACGATCCGGCGCTCGCCCGCCTAGTCCACCCGGACTTCGCCAGGGTGCTGGAGATCATGGATCAGCGCGACCCTGTCCCTGCGGTGGCCTTGCGTCCTGGCGTCCATCAGGCGCAGCGCAAGCTGATCGCCAGCGCCGGCGACGTGAGCGTCGACCTGTCCCTGCTCGATCTGGATGGCGCCAGGCCACCCCGCCAGAAGCTGGCCAAACAACCTTAGCATGTGTCAGGCCCTCCGGGCCTTATACTGCTCCGGCTAAGTTTTGACCGTATCCAGAGTCCTAAGGTGTGTGGGGTTCGAGAATGGGGAGTGGGCAGTCGCGCCCGCGAAGCACGGACCGCTTCCGCTCCCGATCTCCCCACTCCCGCCGTACCGAAGTCAGAATTTCCCCGGATCAGTCTTATACCTGCTTCAGGCCGCCGGCCTCAGCAGCTTGCGGTTGATGAGCAGCTCGGCGATCTGCACGGCGTTGAGGGCGGCGCCCTTGCGCAGGTTGTCGGAGACGACCCACAGGTTGAGGCCATTCTCGATCGTCGAATCCTCGCGGATGCGGCTGATGTAGGTGGCGTCCTCGCCGGCCGCCTCCTGCGGCGTGACGTAGCCGCCGGGCTCGCGCTTGTCGATCACCAGGCAGCCCGGCGCCTCGCGCAGCACCTCGCGTGCCTCGTCGGCCGACATCGGCAGCTCCAGCTCCAGGTTCACCGCCTCGCTGTGGCCGACGAACACCGGCACGCGCACGCAGGTTGCCGTCACCTTGATCTTGGGGTCGAGCATCTTCTTGGTCTCGGCCACCATCTTCCACTCCTCCTTGGTCGAGCCGTCCTCCATGAAGACGTCGATGTGGGGAATGACGTTGAAGGCGATCTCCTTCGGGAACTTCTTGGGCTCCCTGTCCTCGTTGCCGGGGACGTACTTGTCCTTGGTGCGAGTCCACAGCTCGTCCATCGCTTCCTTGCCGGCGCCGGAGACGGACTGGTAGGTGGCCACCACCAGGCGCTTGATGACGGCGCGGTCGTGGATCGGCTTCAGTGCCACGACGAGCTGCGCCGTGGAGCAGTTGGGGTTGGCGATAATGTTCTTCTTCGTGAAGCCGGCCACCGCATCGGCGTTCACCTCGGGCACGATCAGCGGCACGTCCTGGTCGTAGCGCCATGCGGACGAGTTATCGATCACGACGCAGCCCTTGGCGGCGATGCGCGGCGACCACTCCTTCGACACGCTGCCGCCGGCCGACATCAGGCAGAACTGCACCTTGGAGAAGTCGAACGTCTCCAGATCCTTGACCTTGAGCTCTTTCTCCCCGAACGAGGTCTCCAGGCCGACAGAGCGGCGCGAGGCCAGGGCATGCACCTCGTTGACGGGGAACTGTCTCTCGGCAAGAATCTCCAGCATCTCCCGGCCGACATTGCCGGTAGCGCCGACGACGGCGACGTTGTAGCTCATGGTGGGCTTTCCAATGTTGCGCTGCAGAGCGCCCGAGCACCCGGGGCGGTGCGGGCGCGCTTTTTACCCGTGTGCGCGGCTTATGTCCATGCCACGCGTCCCACGCCAGCATCCCTCCGGGGCCATATTGATGCGTTAAGACGCGGCAGTGAACTTTTTGCGGATGCATGGGGAGCTTTGACGTGAGCCAGCTGGCACGTTTGATCGCCATTGCCCTCGTCGCCTGCGTTGGGGCCGACGCCGCACGTGCCGATCGTGGCGGCTGGATGACGGAGAGCGCCATGCGCACCGCCTTCATCGGCAAGACGCTGGACGGCCACTATGCGGACGGCATGCCCTGGACGGAGACGTACGCGCCCAACGGCCGTCTGGACTACCGGGATCAGCGCCGCGCCGGCCCCGGCGACTGGCATTTCCGCGACAACGTGTTCTGCACCTTCTACGACCCCGGCTACGGCCTGAACGGCGGCTGCTTCAGGGCGCTCAGGACGAGCGCGAACTGCTATGAGTTCTACCTCGCCGGCCTGGGCGGGCCGGATGACGAGGCGGGCGAGCCGCCGGCACCGCTGCGCCGCTGGGTAGCCCGCGCCGCGCTCCGCGACGCCCCCTCCACCTGCCAGGAGCAGCCGAGCGTGTGAAGGCCGGGGCAGCCCAACTGGGGTCGGTCTGACCCGGACGCGGTGCTGACAAGCCGCAATATCTCTTGCGTTCTTGCGACTGTCTGTCCCTTACTTCGGGCAACCATCCCCAACTCTGCCGCCAAACACCTGGAGGACATTCGGCATGTCGTACACATCCCTGGAGCATTACATCGATGGCGCCTGGGTGGCGCCCTCAGGCGACAAGTCCCAGGACGTCGTGAACCCTGCCACCTCGAAGCCGATCGGCACCCTCGGCCACGTCTCCAGGGGCGACCTGGACAAGGCGATCGCCGCCGCCGACAAGGGCTTCAAGCAGTGGCGCAAGGTCTCGGCCTTCGAGCGGGCCAAGATCCTTCGCAAGGCGGCGGACCTGGTGCGCGCCCGCACCGACGAGATCGCCAAGGTCCTGACCATGGAGGAGGGCAAGGTCCTCCTTGAGGCCAAGATCGAGGTGGCGAGCGCGGCCGATATCATCGACTGGTACGCTGGCGAAGGTCAGCGCGCCTACGGCCGCATCATCCCGGCCCGCGCCGACGGCGTGCGCAACCTCGTCATCCAGGAGCCGATCGGCGTGGTCGCCGGCTTCTCGCCCTGGAACTTCCCCGTCACCCAGGCGGTGCGGAAGATCGCGGCGGCGCTGGCGGCCGGCTGCTCGATCATCATCAAGTGTCCGGAGGAGACGCCAGGCTCGCCGATCGGCCTCGTCAAGTGCTTCCATGATGCAGGCGTGCCGGCTGGCGTGCTCAACCTCGTCTACGGCGTTCCTGCCGAGATCTCCGAGTACCTGATTCCGCACCCGGTGATCCGCAAGATCTCGTTCACCGGCTCGGTGCCGGTCGGCAAGCACCTCAACGCCATGGCGGCCAGCCACATGAAGCGCGCCACCATGGAGCTGGGCGGCCACTCGCCGGTAATGGTGTTCGATGACGCCGACGTGGCCGGGGCCGCCAAGCTGATGGGCGCCTTCAAGTACCGCAACGCCGGCCAGGTGTGCATCTCGCCCACCCGCTTCTTCGTGCACGAGAAGGTCTACGACGAGTTCGTCGGCAAGTTCATCGACATCGCCAAGAAGACGAAGGTGGGCGACGGCCTGGAGCCGGACAGCCGCATGGGCCCGCTGGCCAATCCGCGCCGCATCACAGCCATCGAGGGCTTCGTGGCCGACGCGCTGGAGAAGGGCGCCAAGGCGGAGGCCGGCGGCAAGCGCATCGGCAACCAGGGCAACTTCTTCGAGCCCACCGTGCTGACCGAGGTGCCTGAGACCGCCCGCATCATGAACGAGGAGCCGTTCGGCCCCGTCGCGGTGATGCTGCGCTTCAAGGACGCCGACGAGATGCTGGAGCGCGCCAATAAGCTGCCCTACGGCCTTGCCAGCTACGCCTTCACCAAGGACGCCAGGACGGCGGGCAAGGTGGCGGACGCCATCGAGGCCGGCATGATCACCGTCAACCACATGGGCCTCGCGCTCCCTGAGACGCCGTTCGGCGGTATCAAGGATTCGGGCTTCGGCCACGAGGGCGGCGTGGAAGGTCTGCAGGCCTACCTGCAGACCAAGTTCGTCAGCCATCTGGGCTGAGGACGGAGAGCCTTTGCAACGGGGGTGGCACCGGATAGGTGCTGCCCCTTTTTTTTGCGTGCACGTCTCTCAAAGCTGCGCCCGGTCGTCAGGCATTCAGGGGTCGGCTACGCCGCGTGCACGACCGCCGCCATCTTGGCGCCGCTGCCCGCCGACGCCACGGCGGCGGCAACCGGGACCCCATCCAGCCGCGCCATCTCCTCCAGGTAGGTCTCCGCGGTTCGAGCCCAGCGAAAGCGCACAGCCTGCAGCAGCCCCCGCGCGATCATGCGCCGGCGCAGGCGCGCGTCTTTGCGCAGGCGCAGGAATGCCTGGAACCATGCCTCGCTGTCGAACGGCGAGGCGTAGAGGGCGGCATCCCCGCAGACCTCCGGCAGGCTGGCCCGGTTCGACACCACGACGGGGCACTGGAGCGCCATCGCCTCCAGCGCCGGCAGGCCGAAACCCTCCTCCAGCGAGGGGAACGCGAGGCACAACGAATCGCGCAACAGCGCCGCCAGCTCGCTGTCGCTCAGCCTGCCCAGCCAGGAGATACAGCCGGATTGCGGCACCGCCGGCAGGTCGCTGAACACGCGGGCATCGCGCAGTCCGGTCACCGCCACCTTGAAGCCCGCCTCCTCCAGCTTGGCCGCCATGCCGAGAATGATGCCGATGTTCTTGTGCGCAGCCGGGCTGCCGATGATGACCACGGTGTTGGGGCCGGCAACCGCGCGCGTTGCCGGCGAATGCGAGGGGATCCAGTTGAGCGCATGCTCGTAGCCGTTTGCCGCCACGGCGATCTTTGCCATGCTGGCGATGCCATGCTCCGCCAGGCGCCCGGCGGAATAGTCCGAGACGGTGGCGATCATGGCCGCGGTCCGCCCCAGAGCGGGATGCAGCACGCGGTAGACCGTCCGGAATGCGCGCGAGTAGCTCGCCGGGCAGGTGCGCGTGTTGGCGTCGTGGATGCAGACGATCTGCCGGCGCCATGCCAGTGGTCCGGTGTTGCCGAGGCTGAGAAGCCCGCCCCCGCTCCGCACCAGTCGTGGCAGCACTGCCTGTTCCCAGAACTGCCCACCGCCAAAGCCGGCGGTGCGGAATTGGATCTCGCGCAGCCCGCTCGGCCGTGGGGCGCCCGGCGGGGCGATGATTTCCACCTCCAGCTTACGGGCCAGCGGATGTCCATCGGCCAGATGCCGCTCCAGCGTGCGCACCACCTCCTGTGCATAGCGCTGGACGCCCGTTACAGGCTGGGTGAGAAATCGGCCGTTGATAAACCACGCCCTGGCCATAACCCTGAGACCCACGCCGCCGAGAGGCTCCACGCCGAGTGCTGACAATACGGGATGTCTGAATTGCACGCTGAAGCGCCCTTGCGGGCGTTTTGTGCCCGATTCTTATGGCATTGAATTGTTTGCCAATCGTCAAAATGCCGCCAATCACGAGGTGGACTGCCGATCGAGAGCCTCAATTCGGCCCATGTCGCATTGGAGAGAGCGGCATTGGTCGAACCAACGCCTCCGTTCGGAGTTGTCACGCGCGTCCGCCAGAGGCAACCGTCATGGCCATCCGTCCCGGGCATCGCGATAGGGGGCGCGTGGCAGCTCTCCACTTCGTGCTCGCGGAGTGCACCACAGGAGGAGACATGCTCGAAGCGCTATTGGCCAGCGCAGGGCTCGGAGTTCTGCTTGGCCTGCGCTATCGTATTCTTGTGGTCCTGGTCGCATCGGTCGCGGTGGCCATCGCCGGCGTCGTGCTGGCCTGGTTCATCAATGCCTTGGCGTGGACGATGCTGACACTGCCTGTTGGCGCCGTTGTCGCCCTGCAGCTCGGATATCTCGGCGGCTTGCTCCTGTCCCATGCCGCCTCCCGCGCCAGGCTGCGGCGCACCGGGTGGTAGGATAACGCCGGCTGAGGAACGGGGTCTGACCCCCGGCCGTGGCGTTGCGGATGCGGCAAATCGCAGTGACCTGGGGCTGACCCCGCCTCCTGCCGCCGTGACGAAAGGATGCTCCGCATCTCCTGCCGCCCTTCGCTGCGTTCAGGCATGCATCGCCACGACCTCCTCGAACGCCGCGCGGATCTCGCTTTGAAACCGCTGCGATGAGAACCGCTCGGCGTTTTCGCGGCAGGCAGCCGGTGTGATCGCTCCGCCGTGCGCCTCGAAGCGGGTGACGGCATCCTTGATCGCCTCCACGCTTTGCTGGCCGAACAGGATGCCGGTCGGCGCCTCCGATGCGCCCAGTGGGCGGACGATATCGCGGGCGCCGCCGCGACCGAAGGTGATCAGCGGCGTGCCGCACGCCTGCGCCTCGGCCAGCGCGATGCCGAAATCCTCGCATCCCGCGAACACCAGTGCCCGCGCGAGGCCAACTGCACGCACATACTCCTTGCGCGGCAGATGCCCCGTGAACGTCACGTTGGCGCCGGCCAGCGCCCGCAGCGCCTTGGCTTGCTGGCCCTCGCCTACCACCAGCAGGCGGCGCGACGGCATGTCGTTGAAGGCGGCGATCACGAGATCGGTACGCTTGTAGGGCGCCAGGAACGACGCCGTCACGTAATAGTCGTCCTTGTCTGGTAGGCAGACCAGCTCCTCCAGGGCGACCGGCGGATGCACGATACGCGCATCGCGGCCGTAGATGCGCCTGATGCGCCCGCGCACGTAGCTGGAGTTGGCGAGCATCAGGTCAGGCCCGTGCGCTGTGCGGGTGTCCCAGGTGCGCAGCTTGTGCAGCATCCAGCGGAACAGCATGCCTTTCGGGCCGTAGCCCATCGCGCCCTGCTGCAGGTAGGAGAACTGCTCGTCCCAGGCATAGCGGATGGGGCTGTGCACGTAGCACAGGTGCGGCTGGTCCGGCCGGGTCAGCACGCCGCGCGCGAAGGCGGCGGACGATGAGACGACGGCGTCATATTGGGTCACGTTGAACTGCTCGATCAGGAACGGGAACAGGGAGAACAGCGCCCGGTAATAGCGCTCGACACCGGGCAGGCGGTTGGCGATCGAGGTGTGAAAAGGTGTGCCGGCGAAATATTCGTCCTTGATGTCGCGCGGCAGGAAGTCGAACAGCGTATAGACGCTCGCTCCTTCGAACTGCCGGGCAAGCTCGGCCAGCACGCGCTCGCCGCCGCGGAACGACGGACACCAGTCGTGCACCAGCGCCACCGACTTGCGCGCCGGCGCCACAGCGGGTGCGAGCTCGCCCCCACACGTCTTCGGCGGTGTCCGGGCGCTCACCGGCACGGTGCCAGGCGTGTCGTCGATGCCGTTGTCGGACGGGAGGTCCATCCTTCCGATCCCAGACACTGCACTACCGCCCGTCATGGTAGTAGCTCGAATATTCGCCGTCATAGTAGGCCTTGGACCCGCATGCATCGTAGAGCTTGAGCTGCCTCAGGTTGACCTTGTTCAGCACCACGCCCAGGCACTTGTCGCGGATGTTCCGGTCGGCCTCGAGCGTGGCGCGCACAAGCCGGCGTGTCGTCCTGCCCCACTCCACGACGAGGACGAAGGCGTCAATCTGCCCGACGATGGCACGGGCATCGACCACGGGGCCGAGCGGCGGGAGGTCGAGCACGATCCAGTCGTACGCCTGGCGGGCCTGCCTGAGCACGGTGCGCATGCCGGCCGAGGCCAGGAACTCGGCGGCATGCGGCAGCCGGCGTTGCAGCACGACCGGGAGGACGGCGAGGTTGGAATCCGATTCGCAGTGAACCAGGTCCCGGATCGGCGCACCCTCCAAGACCGCCTGCACCAGTCCGGCCTCGGCGTCCGGCGCGACAGCACGGGTGAGGCCGGGATTGCGCAGGTCAGCATCGACGAGGAGTGTCCTGGCGCCCTGGTGTGCGAGCAGCGAAGCGAGGTTCTTGGCGACTGTCGACTTGCCCTCGCTGGGGAGCACCGACACCGCGCCGATAACGCGCGGGGTGTGGCCCGCCAGGGTCAGATCAGCGGCAAGCTTGATGCCGCGCAGGATCTCGGCATAGTTGGATAACGGATGATCGAGTGCATAGCGCATCATGCCTGGTGCCGGCGGCAGTAGGCGCGGGCGATCCGTGTGCTCGCCTTCGGCTTTGCCCTCGGTCGGCGGCGGCTTCGGCAGCTCAGGCAGCAGTGCATCCCAGCGGTCGCGGGCAGCCTTCGGCTCGTCCACCAGCGGCAGCATGCCCAGAAGCTCCTGGCCGAGCTCGTCGCGCACCTGCTCCTCGGTCCGGAAGGCGCGGTCGCGCAGCTCGCGCAGAGCGCCAAGCATGGCACCCACGGCGCCGCCAATCATCAGCGCGAGGGCGAGAACGAGCGTCTTCTTGGGATGGCTCGGCACGCTCGGGACGAGGGCGCTGGAGACGACGCGCGCCTCCGTGATCGGGAACGACTGGTGCTGGACGGCCTCCTGGTAGCGCTGCAGGAAGCTCTGATAGAGCGTCCGGTAGGTCTCGGCCTCGCGCTCCAGCTCGCGCAGCGCCACCGCCGTCTCGTTGGCCGTTGCGTTGCCGCCGACCAGCTTCTTGAGGCTGTTGCGTAGCGACTTCTCCTTCGTCCGGGCAATGACGACGTCGCTCAGGTAGCCCTCAGCGATGCGGCCGAGCTCGTCGAACATCAGCCGCTCGTACTGCCGCATCTCCATGCGCGCCCCTGCGACTGCCGCGTGCGTGGGGCCGAGCTTGGGGGCCAAATCGCTTTCGCGCTTGGCCGCGGCGAGGAACTTCATGCGCAACTGGTCGATGGTGGTGTTGCCGATCGCCTCTGTCACCACCGCGTCGGTCTTGCGCTCGTCGATGATCGCCTTGATGCGCGCATAGCGCGCCTCGGCCTTGGCGGTCTCGGCGCTGGCTGCTACGAGCTGCGTGTTCACCTCCCCGAGCTGCTGGTCGCCGAGCAGCCGGCCGCCGGTCGAGATCAAGCCGTTGTCGGCCCGGAATTTCTGGATCGCCAGGTCGGAGGTCAGCACCTGCTGCTTGAGCTCGGCAAGGCGGTCGAGCAGCCACGTGGTGGCGCGTTGCGTGGCCTCGTACTTGGAGTTGAGCTGGTCGGTCAGATAGGCATCGGCGACTGCATTGGCGATGCGGGCGGCCTTGGCCGCATCAGTCGATTTGAAGCGGATCTCTAGCACCATCGTACGCTGGACGCGGCGCACATCGAGATTGGCCCGGAAGCGGCCGAGCGCGCTCAAGCGCTGCTGGCGCTCAGCACTGCTCGTTCCGTTCTCCTCGATGACCCGATCGCCGCCGCCGTGGAGGGCGGCGCGCAGCCACGCCACCAGGCCGGAGCTGGGCTTGCCGAACTCGGGATCGTTCTGCAGCTGCAGCTTGTCGATTACCGCGAAGGCAATGCGATTGGACCGCAGCAGCTCGACCTGACTGTCGACCTGTGCACCGCTGTGATCCAGGCCTGCCACGTCGGGGCCGTCATGCAGCGCCCGCAGCCGGCGGTAGTCGATCAGCAGCGCCGCTTCGGCCGTGAACGAGGGCACGGTGTTGGCGACGTAGACGACGCCGAGGACGAGCGAGAGCAGGCAACAGCCGATCAGCAGCCGCAGCTGTCGGCGCGCCGCGGCGAGCATCCGGTCGAGATCGGAGGACTCTTCCGGCGGACCCGCGGGCTCCGGAGGAAAAGCACGGAAGCATTCGTCGCGGTGATCGGCTGGCGGCTTGAGCATCTTTCAAAGGCGCACTTTCCTGGACCGTCGGCTCAGGCCCGCTGCGATCGAGCGCAACGCGCCCCCGCACGGCAGCCCCTGCGGGCGGGCAAGCCGTGCACTCATCCGGCCCAATGGAAGGATGGAGACGGATGCTGGGGACCACGACTGTCGATGGTTTGCGGGAGCCTTGCGGGACCGGGCCGTGACCGGTCCCGCACAAGAAACGCTAAGGGAAAAGAGTTGCTTTTTTCCTCATCGACGCCGGTGGACGACCTGGCGCGTGATCCAATAGTCGTCGGAGACGCCCGAAACTGTCGAGGTGAACTGGCGCAGATAGGCGAGGAACTTGCTCACCTCGACAGACTCCGCGTTGGAGACGTAGATCACGTCCTTGTGGCGCATCGGGAAGCTCTGGGCGAAGAAGAAGCTCGATGGATCGCGGAAATTGGCGCGGTAGACCACCGGGATGATCTTCATCTCCGGCGGGAACGGCGTCAAATCCACCTGCATCCGCTCGAGCACCTCGCGTGGCTCCAGCCGGAAGAGGAAGACCTGGCCGGGATCGGCCCGGAAATCCAGCAGGCCGCCTGCCTTGGCAACCGCCTCGTTCAGCGACAGGTGCTCCTGCTCGAAGGCGAACTGTCCGGTGAGGCCGCTGGTCTGCCCGACGCTGCCCAGCGCCCCGATCGCCACGAACTTCTGCTGCTCGCGGTAGACGTAGATGGTATCGCCCGGCGCGACGTAGACGTTCTCTTTCGGATTGTTGATAAGCGTCGGAAAATACACGGTGGCTCGCCGGCTGCCGCGCTGCAGCGTGACGAACAGCTCATAACCCGGGTATTTCAGCCCGGATGCACGGGAGATCATGTCGAGAACCCGCTCGCCGCTGGGGCGGAGCTTGAACTTGTTGGCCACCGAAACCACCTCGCCCACCACCGTGACCTCGCTGGCATTACGCTCGACGAGGGTCACCACCACCTGCGGCTCGATGGCCCGCTTGGCAAGCCTGGTCTCGATGTCCTTCTGTACCTCGGGAACGGTCCGCCCCGCAGCCGGTACCTGCCCCGCGTAGGGCACTGTAATAGTGCCCGAGCGGTCCACCTCCTGCGTTGGAAGGGTCACGAAGTTGCCCGGCCGGACGCCGGCCTCGGCCGGAATGAAAAGCCCGCCGGAGGCGGATTCGAAAATCGACACCTGCACCACATCGCCGACTCCAATGCGGATGACGGGCGCTTTGCCGTAGTTTCTGGCAAAGGCGCCGAAGGTCTTGAACAGGGAGCCGGGGCCGATGCCGACGACATTATCCAGCACCAGGCGATTGATATCCAGAAGCACGTAGTTAAAGGCAACGGTATGCTGCTCGGAAAGCAGCGATGATGCCGCCCCCTGGGCAATATCGTAGGAATACGGTCCACTCGCAGGCAGTACGCCGCAACCTGCCAGCTGCCCTGCTGCCAGCACAGCACAGGCCAGCAGCCCACGCCGAGTCCCGCGCTGAATCATGGCGTACGCACCTTCCTGGTGCCGAGCGTGGTTGCCGTTTTCGACGACACGTCGGTCGAATGACGCAGCTTCGGTGTCGTTGGATCCCGAAGCGGCCCATCCAGCCTCTTGCCACGATTCGAAATCCACTCTCGCGGAGAGATTGTGGTGCGCAGGATCACGCGCTTTAATTGTGGTATTGGCGCCACATTTTAGGAATATCAGATATTATCTGTTATACGATGATTGCGCTTGGTTTGGCCGAAACTACGCGGCCGAGACCTCGGCCCGCCACGCTGCAATGGCGCCGTCATCGCAGGCCAGGGTGGTGCTCTCCCCGCCGGCGAAGGCGCTCCAGGCGTCGAGGCACTTCTCAGGCACTGCCGTCAGCACGGGAACGCCGGCGCCGACCGCAAGGGCAATCTCGCCGCGCAGGCCCTGGCCGGCGGCCTCCTGCTTGGAGAATTTGTTGACGATGACGAGGGCAACACCTTCCTCGACGGCGCGCGTCACCGCGCTCGCTGCCTCGGCAAGTCCGGCCGGATCAAGCCGGCAGCCGGTTGCGTTGCGCCCGCGCGGCTGAGAGATGCCAATGATCTGCCCGGTCATGAGGTCGATGAGCTGCATGGCAGGGGACAGGTTGGCGCCAACCTCCACATTGCGCGGGACGAGGCCGCCAATGCGCTCGCCGCTGCGGGCGGCGGCGTCGGCAAAGTCCGCCAGCAGAGAATCGACATCATCCTCGGGACCATAGATGACAGCTGCCAGCTTGCAGGTGTCTGTCTCACCGGGCTGCGGCGTCATCCTCACCTCCACCATGTCCGACCGGCTGGCAGGTCGGCTCACGGCATCAACATCGCAAGAGAACGCGGCCCAGCGAAGCCGTAATCCGCCATCTTGTATTCGACGTAAGGGGACGGCCTGTCGAATGTCCTGGCTAAATCCCGGCACTTGTGGCGCCGTCAGCCCGCAAGAAGCGCGATGCCCGCCAAGGCGCCGGCAACGCCCGCAGCGCGCTTCAGGACCATCGCCGGCAGCGCGCCCAGGCGATCCAGGGCGAGGCCTGCGGCGATTCCGGCACCGTGCAGCAGGGCGGTCGCGGCGACAAAGCCGGCGGCATAGGGCAGGAACGCGGCAAGCTCCGCGCCCTCGCTGCCATGCGCATGGCCGTGTGCCAGCGCGAACATCGCGACCAGCGCCGTGGCCGCCAGAGCCGGCAGCCGCAGCCCCGCGGCGATCAGGACGCCCATGGCGATCACCGACAGGGCGATGCCCTGCTCGACCATTGGCAGCCCTACGCCGGCGTAGCCCGCGACACCGCCGGCCATCATGGTGCCGACGAACGCCGCAGGCAGCAGCCAGAGCGAGCGCCCGCCGAGCTGGGCGGCATAGAGGCCCACGGCCACCATCGCCAGAATGTGGTCAAGGCCGCTCAGCGGATGCAGGAAGCCGTGCGTGAGGTCGTGCGCCGGGCCCGCGCCGGTGTGGGCCAATGCCGGGGTCGCGAGTGCGCCAACAGCCAGGGCCACAGCCAGTGCCGACAGTCTCTCCATTGCCATTCCCCTTCTGACGATCCCGATCTTTCGGTCAGCATAACCGAGGCCGTTGCTCTTCGGCCAGCGGCGGCCACTGGCGCCTCGCTCCTGGTTCCTGTTGATCGGGGGCAGACCCTCGGCAGAGCGATCGAAAATCAAGGCCAGGGTTCGACGGGGCTGACTCCTCTCAACTCGGTGCCGACATCACGCCGAGCGGAGCTCAGTGATTCTCCCCATTGGGCCCAGCTCTTCGTCCGCCAATTTAACGGAAAGGAAGGCAACCCCCCACAGGGAGGCGAACAATGCGCACGTTGCTGGCCCTTGCGTTGCTGCTGGCGGGAGCTGTAGCGCTCCCCGGCGACGCCGACGCCCGCCGGCGCGGGTACGCCTATCACCCGCGCGCATACGATCAGCCCTACTATTACGGGGCGCCGCGCTACTACGCGCCGCCGCGCTATTACCAGCCGCGCCTCAGCCGCGAGCAGCTCCTCTGCGAGGAGCGTGCCCAGAACGAGGATCCGAGCGGCCAGTACGCCGGTTTTCCGTGCTGGGCGCGCGAGGCATTCGGTCGAGGCGGCGGCGGCGGAGGCCGCAGGTAGCCGCTGGCTGGCCGGACATGGAGGGGGCTGCCTGGTTTGGGCGGCGGAGCGGGCCGGCTCAGACCGGTGCGGCGGCCGGCCCCAGCCGCGGGCCAGCACGCACCGGCGCACTGCGCTCGCGCCGGCCGGCACTCTGCCAGGCAAGCGTGCGCCGCTCCACCCATCGCGCCAGCAGGTCGAACGCCACTGACAGCACCAGGATCATGAGGATGGCCGCGAACACGCGCGGGCTGTCGAGGACCGTGCGATATCGCGTCACCAGATAGCCGATGCCGGCCGCGGAGGTGAGCATCTCCGCCACCACCACGCCGATGATGGCGAGCGCGCCGCCCAGTCTCAGCCCGGACAGCACGGTGGGAATGGAAGCGGGGATGATCACACGCACGATCTGCTGCGGTACGCTGGCACCCATGCTGCGGGCCGCAAGCAGGAAATTCTGGTCGATGGTGCCGATGCCGGCGGCGGTGGAGAGCATCACGGGGAAGAAGCCATAGATGCCGGCAAAGGCGACCTTGGATTCCGAGCCGATGCCGAACCAGGCGGTGAAGATCGGATAGAGGATCACGATTGGCACGGCGTAGAGGCTGGAGAACACTGGCAGCAGCAGGCTGCGCAGGGCGGCAACTCCGCCGACCAGCGCGCCCACCAGGATGCCGCCGCCGCAGGCAATCGCCATGGCGAGCACCGCCTCGTAGAGCGTCACCAGCAGCGCCTCGGCGTACTCGCTCCAGTTCTGCACCAGCACGGTGAGCGTCTTGGAGAGCGATGGCAGGAACAGCTCAGGCAGCACACCGGTCAATGGCACCAGCTCCCACAGCACCAGGAGCAGCACCAGGATCAGCCGACGGACGGTTGCGGGAGAGGGACGGTGCATGGGCGGTCTCGGTCTCGGACGGGGTCAGACCCTGCGGGTCTGACCCCAGGGCACAAACCAACATGATTTCTCGTAGCACTAAGCGTTAGAAGCTCAGCATTCCGGTACTCCACGGCAGTCGGAGCAAGGGGATCAGACCCGCAGGGTCTGACCCCTTTACGTCCGGATCTGCTGCCATATCCGCTCGCGCAACCGTCCGAACACGTCGGTCGCCATCATCTCGTAGGTGCGCGGGCGTGGCAGCGTCACCTCGATGCGATCGATGATGCGGCCGGGCCGGGCCGACATCACCAGCACCTCGTCGGCGAGATAGACCGCCTCAGTCAGGCTGTGGGTGACGAACACCACGGTCTTGCCGGTCTCGTCCCAGATGCGCAGCAGCTCGTGGCCCATGGTCATGCGCGTCTGCTCGTCGAGGGCGGCGAACGGCTCGTCCATCAACAGCACCGGCGGGTCCTGCACCAGGCCGCGGGCAATCGACACACGCTGCTTCATGCCGCCCGACAGCTCGTGCGGATAGCGGCTGCCGAAGCCCTTCAGGCCGACCAGGTTGAGCATCGCCTCGGCGCGCCTGGCCCGCTCCCCGCGCGGCGCATGGCGGATGCTCAACGGGAACTCGACGTTGTCGAGCGCCGTCAGCCAGGGAAACAGGCTCGCCTCCTGGAACACCACGCCGACGCGGTCAGGATCCGGCCCGGTGATGGGCTTGCCGGCGCACAGGATGCCGCCTGAGGTCTGCTGCCGGAGCCCCGCCATCATCATCAGCAGCGAGGTCTTGCCGCAGCCGGACGGACCGACGATGACGACGAAGCGGCCGGCGCCCACGGTGAGCGAGATGTCCTGCAGCGCCGCCACCTGGCCCTCGCGACCGTCGTAGACGTGCGACAGATCGGTGACCTCGATAGCCGCATTCGCCTGCACCTGCGTGTCCTTCATGTCCGGCCTTGGTGCCCTGTTTGGTTGTCTAAGCAAGAAGGGAAATGGGGAGTCGGGAGCAGGGCACCAGCAGATGCATCCCACGTCCCACTCCCAATTTCGCCACCCCCCTTTTTCACGTCCGCCACGTGCTGCACCGCCCCTCCAGCCAGCGCACGGCCTCATTGAAGAAAATCGCCACCGCTGCCAGCAGGATCACGCCGGCGAGCAGTTGCGGCATCTGGAAGTTCTCGCCCCAGCTGGCGATCAGGTGGCCGATGCCGGTGCGCGAGGCGTACATCTCAGCGATCATCACGCCCGTGAAGTTGAAGATCATGGAGATGCGCAGCGTCTCCAGCAGGAACGGCATCATGCTCGGCACGTAGACGCGCATCAGCACCTGCAGCGGCGAGGCGCCGTAGGACCGCGCCACCAGCACATGGTCCGCCTTCACCGATTCCACTGCCGCCGCGGCGCTCATGGTGACGATGAAGATGGTGGAGAAGGCAGCATAGGCGACCTTCTGGCTGAAGCCGATGCCGAAGACGAGAATGAACATCGGCAGGAAGATCGATTTGGGCACGGAGAACACATAGAACAGCATCGGCCGGAAGATGGCGCCGAAGTAGTCGTTCTCCGCCGCCAGCACGCCGATCGCGGCGCCCAGCGGCACGGCGATGATGAAGGCGACGATGACCTCCGCGGCGGTGACGGCGACAGCCTCCTGCACCTGCGCGCGGCCGATCAGCTGGCCGAGCATCGCCAGCACGTCGGAGAGCGGCGGCAGCAGTGCGGCGTTGACGAAGCCCAGGCGCGGCAGCCATTCCCACGCTGCCAGCACGGCGGCGAGGAGGATGAGCCGGGTGAGGATGAGGGCGAGGCGGTTCATTGGCTCCTTCCCTCCCTCGCCCCGCTTGCGGGGAGAGGGCCTGGGTGAGGGGCAGGAGCACACTCCGCGCCCGGAGCCTTTTGGCTGCCCCTCACCCCAACCCTCTCCCCACGCTGAAGAAGCGTGGGGAGAGGGGGCTTTCACTTCTTCGTCGGCACCGGCTTGAAGGCGGTGTAGATCTCGTTGATCGGCGCCAGGTCGTTCATGCCGACCAGGCGGGCAAGACTGAGCGACCGGTTGAGCCACTCCTCGGTCATCTCGCCGGTGGAGGACATGTGCGAAAGATCGTCGTCAAGCTCGACCTCGGCGAGCTTCGGCGGGATCTCGTCGATCTCGGCGACCAGCTTGGTGGAGACCTCGCGATTCGCCTTGTCCTGCAGGAAGGCCACGGCACCGAACAGCGCATTGACGGTCTTCTGGATGAGCTGCGGCTTCTCGGCAATCAGCTTGTCCGGTGCGATCCAGACGCCGGAGAGGTGCGGCGGCACCGAGGCGCCATAGTCGATCAGGCTGCGGGCCTGCTTCTCCTGCATGACGCGGAACGACAGCGGCGAATAGAGCACCACCGCATCGACGTTGCCCGAGAGCAGGTTGGGCACCAGGCCGCCGCCCCCCAGGGGCACGGTGGTGAACTTCACCTTGCGGTCCTGCATGGTCCAGCGCGCCAGCACGTCGGACGCAGAGCCGGCAGACGTGATGCCGACCTTCTTGCCCTCGAAGTCGGCGACGCTCTTGGCCTTGGAGCCCTCCTTCACCATGAAGTACCAACCGTAGTAGCCGAGCGCGGCGCCGGCCACCGCTTTCACATTGACCCCCTTGCGCCGCCCGGCAGCCACCAGCGCCACCGAGTTGAGCTGCAGGTCGGCGGCGCCCGCGGCCATCGCCTCGAAGGTCTCCGCGCCGCTGCGATAGATGGTCAGCTCCGCCTTGATGCCTTCCTTGGCGAACAGGCCCTGGCGCACGGCAGTCTCGGCGATGATGGTGGGGTAGTAGGTCTTGGTCGGCAGGCCGATGCGGATCACGTCCTCGGCATGGGCCGTGGGCATGCTGCCCATGCCGGCAGCAAGAACGGCCGCCAGCACCGGCAGTCCCAGCATCCGCAGCCAAGCCGCTGGCTTCGTCGGGTATCCCAGCATTTGTCGGTTCCTCCCTTTGCGCAAACCTTAACCGCGGCTTGCTGCCGAGACAACAGAGGGATCCGTCCCTCCCCCTCGGGTTGTGAGTGGGCACCCTCCCTCCACAGCAAGCCGCACCAGGATGCAAAAAACGGCGGTTGGGCGGATCGACACGCTGCCCTGGATGATGAGCCAGAGAACCGAGACCCGAAGCCACTCTGCCGCATCGCTCCCATGCCGCGCCTCCGGCGCCGCGTGCAGGGAAGCAGGAGACGGCGTGGCCCCCTTGCGCGCCACGCCGCCCTGGCGTCCGTCACCAGCGCGAAGCGAGGCGTGCCCGGCCGCGCCCCCGGGCTGCTTGCTTGCCACCTCGCATAAACCCAACTATATCGCCCTCGCGACGCCCTCTCAGGCTCCCTTCGTCTATCGGTTAGGACGTCAGATTTTCAATCTGAAAAGACGAGTTCGACTCTCGTAGGGAGCGCCATTTGGGTGCACAAGCCTTGATTTTTCTGGGTTTCTTGCATCCTTACAGATTCCAGGGGTGCCACGCCTTACAGAATCCACCCCCCTTTTGTGCTATTTTCACCCCCAAATTCAGGCCAGATCCGCCAGCATCGCCCCCAGCTTGCGCCTCGATGCCGACTGGCAATAGCGCTCAGCCTCTTTGAGGGTCAACCATCCGAATGCGGCACATAATTGGTGCGCCGTTGCGCCTCGTTCGGCTTCTCGAGTTGCGGCAGTTTTGCGCAACCCGTGTGCCCGCTTCTTTGAGTCCATCAAATTGGCTTGCCGGCACCACTCGCCAAACTTGTTGCCGAACCCCGCCGCCGAGAACGGTTTGCCGTATTCAGTTGCCAACCAAGTTTTCACCCCGACCATGGGCGTTGCGGCAATGATATCTAACAGGGCTTGGGGCAGCGGCACATTGGCCTCGACCTCTATCTTACCCCGGCAATAGCACACAACACGTTTGCCATCGATTAGATGCACGTTGCCGCTGCCGTGCCCAACGCAGTCAACACGGGCGCAACCAAGGTGCATAGGGATTGACAATGCTAACCGGGCCTTGGTGCCGATGGGATGCCGGCGCTCGAATGCGTCAATATCCTCGGATGTCCACGGTTTGTGCCCGGATGACTTGTTCTTCACCCGCTCCAAATCGGCGGAGGGGTTGGCGCTCAGATGTCCGGCCACAACCCCAAACCGGCAAAGCCGTTTGATGCTCTTGATGCGGGAGTTGGCAGCCTCCGGCAGATTGGCCTTGCGCTTGCCCGATCGGTCATCCTCTCGACTTGCGGGTGAGTCACATTATTGCGTCGGATCGAGGGCTGCTGCCGCACTAGCCGGCCATTGTCCTGTCAAGCCGGCTGCCGGAGAACCGCCAGCTACGAGCGGCGCGATTGCGGCCTCGGCCTGTTCCGGCCGACGCATCGCGGGATGCCTCGCCGGAACCGGCACTGCATGGCGCTTGTGGACATCGGCGGATGCCAGCTTTCGCATTGGCAGCCCATGCCGGACTATTCGCGAGTCGTCATTGCGCACCTGAGGAGCCTACCCATAACGATGGGCCAGCGAATGGCAGGCGGTCGCGACGTGACGGCCATCGACGTCGACCTGGCAGAGCCCTGGCGACCGCAGGGCGATGGCGGTGACGAGCCGAGCCTGACGCTGACACCGGTGCTCACGCCACACGGGGCGCTGGTGCTGAGGCCGTCGGACGACGGCGTGCCCTTGCCGCGCGGGCTCGGCGCCCAGCTGCAGGCGGCGTTCGCGCGCGGGCCGGGGCACGGGCTGCTGGCGCTGGGCGCCGACCATGTGGGAGCGGCCCTGCCGCCGGTGCTCTCCTATTGGCGGGAGCCGGGCGTGCGCTACGTCACGGCGCTCTGCGCCCTGCCGGGGCTCGGCGACGGCGCCCCATCTGCTACGAAGCCCGCCGTGCCCCCGCCCGCGGACGACGCGCTGGAGCGCATGGCCGCCGGTGCCCCGCCGATGCCCGGCGCGGAATACCTCACGGCCGCCGTGCTGGCCGACATGTGGCGCCGCATCGATGCCGCCTTCGAGGCTGAGCAGACCGAGGCCGGGCTCTCGGCCCAGGACTTCCTCAAGGCCCGCAATCCGGCCTGGAACCTCGTCGGCCGCGTGCATTTCAACCTGGCCGAGAACCGGAAGGACGAGGCGGCGCCGTTCGCTTTCATGGCGACCTATACGACGGGGCTCTCGGCCACGGGCAAGGCGCAGCATCTGCCGCTCGGCAGGGCGCTCAAGGAGTATGCGGGCGCCCGCAACCGCCAGCGCCTGTTATCGCTGCTGACGCCCGTGCAGCGGGCCGCCGAGGCGTGTGCGTGGCTGAAGGGCATGGTGGACGCAGGGGAGATCTACCACCCGCTGCGCTGGACGCCCTCGCAGGCCATGCAGCTCCTGAAGGACGTGCCGGCGCTGGAGGGCGCCGGCGTGGTGGTGCGCATGCCGGCGAGCTGGCGAATGAACCGCCCGGCCCGCCCACAGGTGAAGGCGACCGTGGGCGGCAAGGCGCCGTCCGAGCTGGGGCTCGATGCGCTGCTCGACTTTCAGATGGAGGTGACGCTCGACGGCGAGACGCTGACCAAGGCCGAGGTCAAGCGCCTGCTGGCCCAGTCGGAGGGGCTGGCGCTGGTCCGCGGCAAATGGGTGGAGGTGGACCGCGACCGCCTGGCGCGCACGCTGGAGACGTTCGAGGCCACCGAGCGCCGGGCCACGGCCGAGGGCCTTACGTTCGGCGAAGCCATGCGGATGCTGGCTGGCGCCGGCGTTGAAGGCGACGGCGGCATCGCCGGGTCGGCCGCGGCCGCCTGGAGCCAGACGGTGGCGGGCCCGTGGCTGGCCCAGACGCTGGCCGGCCTGCGCCGCCCGGAGGGCCTCGCCCGCATCGACCCCGGAGCCACGCTGCAGGCCACGCTGCGGCCCTATCAGCGGGCCGGCGTGCAGTGGCTCTACCTGCTGGCGCGGCTGCGGCTGGGCGCCTGCCTTGCCGACGACATGGGGCTCGGCAAGACCATCCAGGTGCTATCCTTGCTGCTGGTGCTGAAGCAGGAGGCCGAGACCAATGGCAAAGGCGGCGGCAAGCCGAGCCTGCTGATGGCGCCGGCCTCCCTGCTCGCCAACTGGTCGGCCGAGATCGCCCGCTTTGCGCCAGACCTGAAGGCGGTCGTGGCCCACCCCTCGGAGATGGCCCCCGAGCAGCTCAAGGCGGCCACCGCCGACCACATCGGCGAGGCCGACCTTGTCATCACCAGCTACGGCTCGCTGGCGCGCGTGCCGTGGCTCGCCGCCACGCCCTGGCGGCTCGTGATCCTCGACGAGGCGCAGGCCATCAAGAACCCGGCGGCCCGGCAGACGCGGGCCGTCAAGGCGCTCAAGGCCGACACGCGCATCGCGCTGACCGGCACGCCGATCGAGAACCGGCTCGGTGACCTGTGGTCGATCTTCGACTTCGTCAACCCCGGCCTGCTCGGCTCGGCCAAGCAGTTCTCGGGCTTCGTCAAGCGCCTGGCCGAGCGGCCCGAGAGCCCCTATGCGCCGCTACGCGACCTTGTGCGCCCCTACATCCTGCGCCGCCTCAAGACCGACCGCAGCATCATTGCCGACCTGCCCGACAAGACCGAGGTGAAGGCCTTCTGTCCCCTGAGCCGCAAGCAGGCGGCGCTCTACACACAAGCCGTCGATGACCTGGGCCGCCAGCTGGAGACGGCCGACGGCATGGCGCGCCG
>DASURA010000336.1:0-31527 GCA_036280295.1 Hyphomicrobiaceae bacterium | reverse complement strand
CACACATTCTCGGCCACCGCAATCGACGAGCGCGCCGCGGTCTCCAGCGTGGTGGCGGCGGAATGCGGCGTGAGAATGAGCCGGTGGCAGGCGAGCAGCGGGTTGTCCGGCCTGGGCGGCTCGTCGACCAGCACATCCATGCCGGCCCCCATGATGCGGCGGCTGTTCAGCGCGTCCACCAGCGCCGCCTCGTCGACAACGCCGCCGCGGGCGTTGTTGATGAGGTAGGCGGTGGGCTTCATCGCCGCCAGCTCGGCCGCCCCGATCAGGTTGCGCGTGTCGGCCTGCAGCGGGCAATGCAGGGTCACGAAATCGGCGCGCGGCAGCGCGGTGCGGAAGTCCGCCACCGGCTCGCAGCCCATCGCCGCGATCTGAGCGGCCGTGTACGCCGGATCGACACCCAGGCACTTGAGCCCGAGCGCGTTCAGCGCTTTCGCCAACCGGCTGCCGATGCGGCCGAGGCCGATGATGAGCGCCGTGCGGCCGGCGACCTCCTGGGCGTCCAGCTTGAACTTGCTCGTAAAGTCGCCGGCGCGCACGGCCCGGTCGAACTCCGGCAACTGCTTGGCCAGCGCGTACATCATGGCGATGGTGTGCTCCACCACCGCCGGCGCGTTGGCCGTGCCGATGGTTGCCACGATCACGGCGCGCTCGGTCGCCGCCTCGACATCGATGGCGTCGAAGCCGACGCCATGGCGCGAGATGATCTTGAGGTTGGGCGCCTGCTCCATGAGTGCGCGCGGGATCTTGGTGAGGCGTACGCAGATCGCCTCGGCGCTGGGCAGGAAATTGCCCCATGTTGCCGGATCGAGCGACTCCGGCACGATCACCTCAAGGTCATCGCGCGCATTGAGGATCGCCATGCCCTCCGGCTGGAGCGGCTGGATGCAGATGACCTTGTGGCGCATGGAGTGCCCTCCCCGGGTGGACGTGTTCTTTTAGTGCGAATGGTAAGTGGCGAATGGCGAATGGTTGGGCGCGATACGGCCGAGGGCTCCACCTGCCCACCATTCGCCACTCCCCATTCGCCCTTCGCCATTCGCCCTACTCAGTGGATCTCATCCTGCTTCTGCAACGCCTCGCGCAATTTCGCGACGGTGAAGCCCGGCGCGCGCGCCATCTCCAGGATGACCGCCTCCTTGCGGGCGAGCACGTCGCAGGCGGCGGGCACCTTCTCGGCCAGCGCCTCTGGGATCGTCACGGCACCATGCCGGTCGGCGTGGATCAGATCGCCCGAGCGTACCACCATGCCGGCCACACGCACCTCCTGGCCAAAGCCGGCGAGATGCACGTAGGCGTGGCTCGGCGCGACTGAGCCCGCCAGCACCGCAAAGCCCGGTGCCCACTGGTCGATGTCGCGGATGGCGCCGTCCGTCACTACGCCCACGGCGCCGAGCCCGGAATGCACGGCGCTCATCACCTCGCCCCAGAAGGCGCCGTAGCCGACATCGGCACCGTCGAGATCCTGCATCACCATGATCGAGGGCGCCGGCTGGCTCGCCACATATTCGTAATACGCAATCCGCTGCTCGCGCGCCTTGGCGGGGTCGAGCTCATGCGCATGGGTGGAGCGGTGGGTCACGGTCTTGGCATAGCCGACCATCGGCGGCAGGGAAGGGAACGGGCAAACCAGCGGCTTGGTCGTGAAGCCGGTGAGGTAGCGCGATTTATCAATCAGCTCCAGGGCATTGCAGATGGTGGGTGTATCGTAGGTCCTGAGCTTGGCGAGCAGCGCCGCGTCGATCACGTTCCTAATCTCCTGCTTCTCTCTATTTTCTGGCCTGCCGAAGGCCATGGCTTGAGGGCACCTTAGAGCACCCCCGCCCCCGAGTCATGGGGCGGCAGGCTGCGCGCGATGCGTCGGCAGTGCCGCAGGTCTGCCGAGTCTGCAGCGGCAAGCGCTGGCAAGAGCGCAAGGGTGCACAATAAACGCAAGCGCATGCACCGCTGGCTCGCGGCGGATGTTGTGCGTGTAACGGTGCAACGCGGCCGCGCCTTGTTGCACCCTACGTCACGACGTCACCCGCCGGCCGCGACCTCAGGTATGCCGAGCGGGTGCGGCGGCGCCTTCGCCTGCGCCTCGGAGCGCGGTGGCGGGCTGATATCCCACAGCCGGTAGATCTGCCGCAGCAGCTCGGCCTCGCGCTCGCGCACCTGTTCCGCCCGCCACTCCGTCTGGCTGCGCACGAAATCGTTGACGGGTAGCGGCAACGCGCTGCTGCTCCTGAACAGCACCTCGTGCTTGCGCACGAAGTCCTGGTTGCCCGCCTTGTCGTTCTGCACCTTCGTCATCAGCACCAGGTTGCCGAGCGATTCGGTGCATTGGCCCCGCTCCGCCGGGTCCGGGTACCACTCGCGCCAGAGGCTGTTGAGGCCGGGCTTGCGCGGCAGCAGGTGCTCCACCGTCAGGTCCTCGATCGGCAGCTCCTGGGGGCCGCCGGCCATCTGCTCGTTGAGCCGGAGCAGCACCAGCTTGGCCATGGGAGCACTGCGCGCGTGCAGGTCGCGCAGATTGTGGCGAATGGTGCCCTGCTCGTCGCGCGTCAGCTTGAGCGGGCTGGCGGCGTCGTTGAGGTCGTCGCCGTCTCGGATCGCCGTCAGCAACGCCCCGAGTCGGGTCGAGCGCCGCTTCGTCCCCATGCCGAGAATGCGCAGCCCGTACGCCAGCCGGTCAAGCCCGTTCAGAAACTGCGCGAGGTCCGCCGGATCGCTGCCGCGCTCCAGCCAGAACAGCAAGGCCGGAGGCACCCAGTCGCCGCCTCTGAGCCAGCCCAGATGGCGCAGCGCAGTTCCGATGGCGGCGGAGCTCGGCGATCCCGCGTGGCGGCCGTTGCGGATATCGTCGAACGCAGCCGCGGCCGGTCCCATGAGGCGCGTGATGAAGAGGTCGGCGCCGCCGTGCTCCTGCGCGATCCCCTGGATCCCTGAAATGATGTGCGTCGAGTTGCGCCGGTAGATGGTGCGGATGTGGCTGAACAGGCTGTCGAAGTCCGCATCCAGCCGGGCCTGCGCCTCATCCCAGATCTGCGTGGCGTGGTTGAGCGCCGGCGCCGGCACGGTGCCCAGCAAAGCCGCCTTCAGGATGTCGTTGCGGGCAAGCGGCCGTCCCGTGGCATTCAGCACCTCGAACATGCGGTGCGCGCGGTCGATCCCCTTGGCCGAGACCAGCACGATATGACACTTGTCGAGCAGGAACTCGACGAGCAGGCGCCGGTGCGAGGCATCCATCTCGGCCAGCGTCTGGCGCAGGTGCTCGCGCACGTCGAGGATGCGGGCGGCTGTCAACGAAAGACTACCCTCGGCCGGCTGCAGGTGCGTGGCTCCGGGCCTGCGCACATATGCGCCGAAGAAGGCCTCCTCCGGATCGCGCAGCGCCAGCCGCGACCGCGCCGAGGTGCCGATGGCCGCCGCCAGCCGATCGTTTGCTGGCTCGCCGGCGATGTCGAGATCGCGCAACACGCAGAACATGATGGTCAGCGTCGTCAGGCGCTGCAGCCCGTCGACGACATCGTGCACGCGCCCGGTGCGATGCGCCTTCCAGGCGGCGATCCGCCCCGTCGGCGGATCAGGCTCGACGAACAGCATCGGGCCCAGGAAATAGTCTCTACCCGGATCGGAGTCGGTCTCGGCGTCCAAGGCCTCGCAGACGTCGTCCAGAAGCCGACCAGCCTCCTCGCGCGTCCAGGCAAAGGAGCGCTGGTAGGAAGGCACGTGGATGAAGTTGGGGTCGGCAAACAATTGCCCAAGCGGCATGGCTTGGGCGCCGAAAGGCGATGGCATGAGCCGATGCGCTCCCTAGACAGAAATGAACCGTCGAGCGCCCCCCGACACCCGTGGCCATTGTGAGCACAGAATCCTTGCACCGCGCAACGCTTCCTCCCGCCGCAGCAGCGCGGCATTCGCAGCCCGATGCCTATTTCGCCAAGCCGCAATCGATCGCCGATGCTATTGATCGACTTCGATGAAATCACGCACAGGAGCAGCCGCCGAATGCTCGCGACCCTCTACGATCTCGCCCGGCCGTTGCTTTTCGGCCTCGATCCCGAGCAGGCACACGAGTTGACCCTCAAGGCGCTCGAGGCCGGCATCTACCCGCGCCCAAGCACAGCCGAGAACCCAGCCCTCCGCGTCACCGCCTGGGGGCTCGAATTTCCAAACCCGCTCGGCATGGCGGCGGGCTATGACAAGGATGCGCGTGTGCCCGACAGCCTGCTCGGCATGGGGTTCGGCCACGTCGAGGTTGGCACCCTAACGCCCAATCCGCAAGCTGGCAATCCGCGTCCGCGCCTTTTTCGCCTGGTCCGCGACCGCGGGCTCGTCAACCGGCTCGGCTTCAACAACGGCGGCCACGCGGCAGCGCTGGCGCGCCTGCGCCGGCGATCGGCTGGCGGCATCGTCGGCGTCAACATCGGCGCGAACCGCGATGCGGCGGACCGCATGGCCGACTATGTGGCCGGCGTGCGGGCGTTCAACGATGTGGCGAGCTACTTCACGATCAACGTCTCCTCGCCCAACACGCCTGGCTTGCGCGACCTGCAGGCTCCCGCTGCGCTCGACGAGTTGCTGGCCCGCGTGCTGGAGGCACGCCAAACCCTTGTCGCGGCTGGAGCGCCCAGGCGCCCGCTGGTGGTGAAGCTCGCACCCGACATCGCCGCGGCCGACCTGGAGCCGATCGCCGGCGTCCTCGTGAAGCGCGGCGTCGATGGCATCGCCGTCTCCAACACCACGCTGTCGCGCGACGGCCTTACCGAGGCTGCGTTGGCAAGGGAAGCTGGCGGATTATCCGGTCGCCCGCTGCATCGGCGGTCAACCGCCATGCTGGCCCGCACGTACCTCCTGACGCAGGGCCGCATCCCACTGATTGGTATCGGCGGCATCGACTCCGGCCGCGCGGCCATTGCCAAGCTGGAGGCGGGCGCCACGCTCCTGCAGCTGTACACAGGCCTCATCTACGAGGGCCCGGCGCTGATCGCGCGGATCAAGAGCGACATCGTCGCCTATCTCCGCCGCGAGCGGCTGGCCGACATTCGCGCGGCGACAGGACGGCGCGCTGAGGAACTGGCGGGAGCTTAGGGCGCAATAGGCGCCAGCGCATTGCGCCGCATCGACCTCTGGAAGTTGCCCCTGGCGTGTCGACTGAATGCGGCTACGTCGCATTGCGCCCTGCCGCTGCGCGCCAGGGGCGGCCTCTGTAGGGTGCAATAAGCGAAGCGCATTGCACCGATTGACGCGTGGGCCTGCATTCGACGTGTGCGCATCGGTGCAACGCGGCTGCACCTTGTTGCACCCTACTTTTCAGTCGATCCTGCGTAAGAATGCCCCAAAGGCGCGCGGGCCATCGGCGACCTCGATGTCGCCGATGGCTTTTAATGTTCCGGTGTCTACGATGGTCAGCGTGTTGGCCTCCCAGCAGGCGACGTAGACCGAGGCGCCGTCGCGGCTGGCGGCGATGCCCTCGGGATAGTCGCCGACCGGGATCTTGGCGACCGGGGCGAGGCGCGCGGTGTCGAAGACGCTGATGGTGGCATCGTACTGGTCGGTGACGAACGCCCGTCCGCGGGCCAGGGCTACCGCATAGGGCCGCTTGCCCACCTTGACGGTGCCGATGACCGCCCGCTTGGCGAGGTCGATGACGCTCACATCGTTGGAGCCGACGTTGGCGGTATAGGCGCGGCGGCCTTCGGCATCGATCGTAACCCCGAACGGGCGCGTCCCGACCTTGACGGCAGCGAGGCGGGCAAGGCTTGCCGTGTCGATCAGGCTCACCGCGTCGAAATCGCGATCGGCCGAGACGAGCAGGCGCCCGTCCGGCGTCACCGCGAGCCCGGAGGGCGATTGGCCAACCTTGATCTTGCCGGCGATCTCTCCGCTCGCTGTGTCTACGACGACAATGCGCGCCTGATACCAGTCTGCCACGTAGACCGGGCTGCCGCTCGGATGTACGGCGACGCCGAGCGGCCCGCCGCCCACCTCGACCCGGCGAATAACCGTGCGGCGCGCCGCGTCGAGAATCGTGAGCGCCTTGCCATCCGGGCTGGTGACGAAGGCACGGCTGCCGTCTGGGGTGACGGCGATGCCGGCCGGCTTGCCGGGGATCGGCAGCGTGGCAACGACCTTGCGCGTCGGCAGGTCGACGATGGAGAGCATCTCGGCCGGCTGCGAGGTCACGAACGCCTCGTCGGCATGCGCAGCGGCAGTCAGCGCCAGGAGAGCGGCGACGGCCACGCGTAGGGTGCAACAAGGCGCAGCCGCGTTGCACCGATGTTTCGTGGGCGAATGGCGAATGGCCAATCGCGAATGGTTGCGATCCATCACCACACCATTCACCATTCGCCACGCCCCATTCGCCATTCTCAACTGCCGCCTTCCATCTTCTTCTTCAGCCCCTCCAGACCGGCCTTGTAGACTGCGGTTACGGCCTTGATGGCGGCCTCGTCGTTCAGCTCCGGCGGCGGATTGTTGTTGGGATAGCCGCGATAGAAGGCACCGCGCCACTCGACCTTGCTCTTGCCGGGGCCATCCGGGATCACGGTCAGCCAGGACGAGTAGTTGGTGACCGGCAGCACCTTCACGTCGACCTTCTCGATATAATAGTGGAACGACATCTTCTCCGGCTCATGCTTGCCGAGCAGCTCCTGGATGGTGCCGCCCCCCTGCAGGGTGAGCGTACGCGTCGCGTTCGCAGCGTTGCCGCCCTTGCCCTCGGTCTTCGCCACCGCCGGGTGCCAGCTCATGTCCTGGAAGTTGCCGACCACGGCCCAGACCTTCTCGGCCGGAGCGTTGATCTCTTGCGAGACGGTGATCTTCTGGCGCGTCGGCCCATGGGCCTGCACGGTGCCGGTTGCGAAGGTGAAAACGCCGGCGACGGCGAATGCACCAGCAAGCACAGCCGACGGTAGTCCGATCTTCATCGTTTCCATCCCGGTTCTGGGGCGCGATCATGCATCATGATCTTGGGCCGTTCCGGACTCTTCGCGTCCGTCGCCGATAGTCTACGGAGAGAATCCGGGTTCGTGAACTCCTTGACAATCGTCGGCGCCGCTGCCCGCGCCCGCTGCAGCTCAAGCCCTGCCATCTTGAGGCAGCAGGAAGCCGGCGAAGAACGTTGCGAGCTCCTGGTGGGCCCCAAGGGGAAGAACGTGCGCGATGTACTGGTCCGGCCGCACCACCACCACGCAGCCGCGCTCGCGGTCAATGCCGCGCATATCGTAGATGTCGTTGCCGCCCTTGATATCGGGGCAGTACATCTTCTCGTAGTCGCGCAAGCCATGGCGGCCCTTGCGCGGCAGGAGCAGGCCCGGCATGGCCTCCAGGCGCAGGTCGCGATGCCCCTGCTGGAACACCGCCAGTACCTCGATCACCGAGTCGATGTCGGCGTTTGCCGGCGTGTGCCTGCGGACTGGAGAGTCCGGAGCAGCGGCGAGGAAATCGCACAAGGCGCGAATGCGTGAGTTCGGCGCCGTCGGGTCCTCCGGGCTGGAGAAGGCGTAGAGGCGCCAGCGGCCGTCGGCCCTGGCGACGTGCCCCAGCTGGATCAGCTTGGCATCGGCAAGTCGGACGACCGGTGCGGAATGGAAGCGCATGCCGATCGTCAGGCCCTTGGCCAGATGCTGGTGCGCGGCCTCGCCGGTGAGGATCGACGGCGAGTAACGGGTCACCGTCCCCGCCGTGTAGCGTCCGTGCTGGACGAAGTAGCGCTGCACCTCGGCCGGATCGACCTCCTCGTGCGGCGCACTGAGCATCGCCGCCCACTCGCGATCGAAATCAATCAGGCTCTTGGCGATCGCCTGCCGCTCCGCCGAGTAGGTGTGCAGGAACGATGGCGGGCAGCGCCCCTGCAGCACTGCCGCCAGCTTCCAGCCGAGGTTAAAGGCGTCCTGCATGGAGACGTTCATGCCCTGCCCGGCCTTCGGGCTGTGAGTATGGCAGGCATCGCCGGCGATGAACACGCGCGGGGTGCGAGTTGCCACGCTCTCGGCGGGCACGTCGTCGAACTTGTCGGTGAGCCGCTGGCCGATCTCATAGACCGACCACCACGCCACCTCCTTCACCTCCAGCGTGTAGGGGCGCAGGATCCGCTGCGCTGCGGCGATGATGTCGTCGGCGGTGATGTTGCGGCTCGCCACCCTTTCGTTCGCCTTGAGCTGGTCCAGCTCTACGTAGATCCGCACCAGATAGCCGCCCTCGCGCGGGATGACCAACAGGGTGCCCTCGCTCGCTGACTGGACGAGCGACTTCATGCGGATGTCGGGAAAGTCGGTGACGGCGAGCACGTCCATCACGCCCCAGGCCTGATTGGCCGAATCGCCGTGCAGCATCCGCCCGAGCGCTTGGCGCACGGCGCTGCGTGCGCCGTCGCAGCCGACCACGTAGCGTGCCCTCACCGTCTCGAACGTCCCCTCGTGCGCGGGGTCGATCCGCTCCAGCCTGACGGTGACCGGATGCGATGGCGAGTTGCCGCCGGCGGCCAGCGCGGGGTCGAGCTGCAGATCGACGAGGCGGCGCGAATAGCCGGGCTCCAGCCGGTTCGGCCCGTTGCGCATCGTCTCCAGGTAGAAATCGTGCACACGCGCCTGGTTCAGTACGACGTGGGGCATCTCGGAGAGATCGTCCTCGACATCCTGCACCCGGCCGTGGCGGATCACGTTCTCCCGGTTGGCGTCGTCGGGCTTCCAGAACGTGGTCTCGACGATCCAGTGCGCCTCTTTCAGCACCTGTTCTGCGAAGCCGAATGCCTCGAACATCTCCATGGTGCGGCAGGCAATGCCGTCGGCCTGGCCGAGTTGCAGCGGACCGGGCTTCTGCTCGACGATGCGGGTGGTGATGCCGGGGAAGGCGGCGAGCTGCGCCGCCAGGGTCAGGCCGGCCGGCCCGCAGCCCACGATCAGGACATCCACCTCGGCGGGGAGCGTGTCGTCGCCGGGGGCTGTCGCGTGCTGCCCCGATGGCTCCGAGATCCTTGGATCGCCGGGCCTGAAGCCGTTGAGATGAAATTGCATGGGCCTATTCCCTCCGGCGCGTCGTAGGGTGCAATAAGGCGTCAGCCGCATTGCACCGAATCCCGCAGTTACGGTGCAATGCGCCTTCGGCTTATTGCAACCTACGCCATACAATTGTTAGCGCCGATCGAGCGGACGCAGAAGCGTGGTGGCGACGAGGAGGGTGGTGAGATCGACTGGAAAGCCGTGCTGTCCTATCCCCGCACATCCCGCCGCCAGCGGAAGAAATACCGCTCCACCGGCTTCAGCACCGCCACCTCGATCACCAGCATCATGACGATCTGCACGACCGTCCAGGCGAACACCTGGTCGATCTGGATGAGGTCGGAGGCCTGCTTGAGGCGATAGCCGACGCCGCTCGCCGAGCCGAGCGTCTCCGCCACCAGGCTGACGCGCCAGCCGAAGCCGAACGCCAGCCGTGCCCCGGAGAAGAAATAGGGCAGGATCGACGGCACATAGATCTTGGCGAGCGTCTTGGTGCGCGAGAACCGCAAGGCGCGGGCCAGCTCGACGAAGTCGGCGTTGACGGCCTGCGTCCCCTGCCAGACGTTGGTGGCGATCAGCGGCAGCGCCGTCATCACCACCACGAAGATCGGCGTCATCGGCGACAGGCCGAACCACATGATGGCGAAGATCGCCCAGATTGCCGACGAGACGGTGTTCATCACCGGCAGGATCGGCTCGAAGAACTCGCCGATGGTCCGGTTGGAGCCCAGGAGGATGCCGGCTGGCACGCCGATCAGCACCGCGATGGCGAAGCCGGCAACAACGCGGCCGAGCGTGGTCAGCAGATTGCGGACGAGATCGCCCGACTGCAGAAGCTCGACGATGCGCTGAAACACGACATCCGGACGCGGGAACACATACGGCGGCGAGGCGATGCCGGCGATCCACCACAGGCCAACCAGCAACGCCAGCAACGCGCAGCGCTGCAAGAGAATGCGAAGGCGGCGGCTGCCGCCTCCGTTGTTCGCTGCCAAGGTTCCGCTCATCGGGTCGCGTTCATGCGTGCGTGGTATCGTACACGGCCAAAGCACACGTAGGGCGGATTAGCGAAGCGTAATCCGCCATTTGTGCCGGTGAAGCGCGGATTACGGCTTATGCCTAATCCGCCCTACTTCTTCGCCTTCTCATACAGCGTGGTGTTGAACGCGCTGTCGGGCACGGTGCCCTTGATGGTGCCGCTGGCCTGGAAGATCTTGGCCATCTCCTTATAGGCTGCCACATCCGCGGGCTCCATCGACGCCGTATAGATCCGGCTCCAGAGCTTGGCGTAGGAGGCGGCAGCGGCGGCCTTGAGGTTGCTCGCCTGCTTCAGGAACGCGGCCGCCTCGGCGTTATTGGTGTTGCCGAACTTGGTGGCGTCGATCATGGCGCGCACCACCTTGACGGCGCCCTCGGGGTTCTCGGCAATGTAGTCCTTGTGCATGAGGGCCGCCGCCAGGATCGGCGGCGCGTCGCCCTTGGTCATCTTCTTCCACTCGTCGACCAGGTTGCCGAGCGTGTGCAGCTTGAGGTCGGGCACCGAGGCGATCGTCACCGCGCGCAGCGACGCGGCATCCACGTCGCCGCGCTGCAGGAACTGCACGATCTGGCCTTCGTTGCCGCCGATCGGCGTGTAGTCGCCGCGCTTGAGCCCGTAGTTGCGCTCCAGCACGGCGGCCACCAGCGCGTAGGTGGAGCTGCCGACGGGAGACATGCCGATCCGTTTGCCCTTGAGATCGGCGAACGACTTGATCGGCGAGCCCTCCTTGGTCACGAAGCTGGCCTCGGCGATCTGCGTCGCCAGCACCACCTGCACCGGCGCGCCCTGGATCGCCAGCGAGTAGCCGCTGGCGGCCGGCGCCGCGAACGCCACGTCGACGGAGTGGGTGACGAGCGCCTTGGCCGGGCCTGTCACCTCGGCGAACTTGACCCACTCGGGCTCCAAGCCCTGCTTCTCGACGAACTTGCCGAGCTCCAGTACCGAGCCGAAGCCCACAGAAAAGCCGCTGGTCCAATAGCCGATGCGGACCTTCTTGCTCTCGGCCTCGGCACCGGCGTTGCCGAGGCCGGCAACGAGGGCGAGGCCCGCCGCGGCAACGAGCCAGAATCTACGGGTTCTCATGAAGCGCTCTCCTCTCCATCTGTCTTTCCATCGCCCCGGCCATCGGCCTCGAGCAGGGCTCTGAGCTCGGCGGTCAGCGCCACAGCCTCGGCGCTGCTGACGCGCGGCTGCGGGAACCCCACCTCGATCTCGCGCCGCACGCGGCCAGGCCGCGGCGACATCATGACGATGCGGTCGGCCAGAACCACCGCCTCCTCCACGTCGTGGGTGACGAACAGGATCGACATGCGCCGGAGCTGCTGGATGCGGAGCAGCTCGCGATGCATGCTGCCGCGGGTCTGCGCGTCGAGTCGCGAGAACGGCTCGTCCATCAGCAGCACATCCGGCTCGTCCACCAGGCTGCGCGCCAGTGCGACGCGGCTGCGCATGCCGCCGGAGAGCTGGTGCGGATAGCTGTCGGCGAAAGCGCCAAGGCCCACCAGATCCAATGCCGCCTGGGCGCGGCGCATCCGCTCCGCTGCAGGCACCCTGCCGGCCTCCAACGCCAGCGCGACATTCTTCGCGGCGACGCGCCACGGCAGCAGCCGATCGTCCTGGAACATGTAGCCGACGCGAGCCCAGTCCACCGCGGCGCGCGTATCCTCGCCCAGTACGACGACGCGGCCCGCGTCGGGCTCAATCAGGCCCGAGGCCAGGTTGAGCAGGGTGCTCTTGCCGGCGCCGGACTGGCCGAGAATGGCAACGATCTGTCCGCGCGGCACGGCGAAGCTGACTGTGCGCAGCACCTCAAGCGCCGGACCGCCGCTCGCCGACGGAAAGGTCTTGGAAACGCGCTCGAAGGCGATCGCAGCCTCCTGCGCATCGACCTGCAGGGCGGACGACGGCACGGCTTGCGCTTGGGGGAGAACTGCGAGTGTCATGGCGGACCGGTGATGGATGTAGCATCTCACCTGCTGATTTCGGTGCGGCACGTTCGCAAATGCAATAGGATTCTCGCCGGCAGCGGGGCATTCCTCGCCGCGTGCGATGCCGCGGCAGCACTGCGGGCGACGCCGTCGCTGGCGACCGGATCATTCGTCATATCAGGCATAGGGGAGCAACACGTGCCGGAGCCAACCCCATCCGTGGACAAACGTACGCAACAACTCCCGATCGGCGATGAAATCTTCCTCGACCACATCGGCCACTTCGTCGCCAATGCCGAGGCAGCAGCCGCGGCGCTTCATCGCGCCGGCTTCGCACCCACACCGGTCTCGGTGCAGGTCAATCCGGACGGCACGCCGACCGGGACCGGCAATGTCACGGCAATGTTTTCGCATGGCTACATTGAGGTGCTGTTCAATACCGCCGACACCCCGCTGGGGCAGGAATTCCAGGCGGCGCTGGCAGGCCATGCCGGCGTACATCTGGCCGCGTTCTCGGTCGCCGATGCCGAGGCGACGCACAAGCGCCTCGAAGACGCCGGCTTTCCCATGCGCCCGCTGGTCCGCTTCCAGCGCCCGGTCGATACCGAGGCCGGCCCCGGTATCGCCGCGTTCACGGTGGTGCGGCTGGAGCGGGGTGCGATGGCCGAGGGCCGCATCCAGCTGCTGACGCACCGCACCGAGGATACGGTGTGGCAGCCGCGCTGGCTCACCCATCCCAACGGAGCGCGCGGCCTCGCCGACCTCGTCATCGTCTGCGCCGACGTGGCCGAGGCGGCGGCCCGATTCGAGCGCTTCACCGCGCGGCCAGCGGTGGCGACACACTTCGGCCGTTCCATCCCGCTCGATCGCGGCCGCATCGAGATCATGACCGAGGCCGCGTTCGCCGCGCTTGTGCCGGAGACGCTGCCGCCGCGCCTGCCCTTCCTGGGCGCCTACGCCATCGAGGTTGCCTCGCTCAGCGCCGCCGAGGCCGTGCTGGTGCGCGCCGGCCTCGCGCCGCGCCGCGCCGGCAAGGCACTTGCCGTCGCATTCCCGCCGCAGCTCGGCATCGGCGCCTGGCTGTTTGCCGAGCAGGCCAGCGACCTGCCCTGGCGGGCACGATAGGCGTGCCAGCCGGCGACGCGATCTCCGTTATACTGGATTTCGGCGTCAAGGTGAGCGACAGGACGCTGATGCCTGGCCCGGGCGCCCGCCTGGGCGCGACCAGGTTCGACTGGGTGGCTGACCCACGTTCCGCCGCCGGCCAAGAAGTAGCCACCATTGCTCCCGGCTTCCAATGCGTCGATTGCTTGCGCGATGCCGGGGCTTGTCCCCCGGCACCCAACACTCGAAGGCGGGCAGCCAGGTCCGCTCGAGCACACGCCCGCATCAATCCTTGAACGGGTCAACCTCGCCGCTGCCAGCCATCACGACGGCGAACGGCCGCAGCCGGTGCTGCACCTTCACCGACCCGGCGTGGCTCGCCAGCACGTCGCTGAGCCTGCGATAGGCCATCGGGCTCTCGTCCAGGTCCGCCCCGATCAGGGTGACCTGCCGGGCCTTCAGCCACTCGTCCATCTCGGCCCTGGCGAAGCGGCGCTTGGCCTCCTTGCGGCCGAACACGCGCCCGGCGCCATGAATCGTTGAGTAGAGCGAGGCCTTGGACTCCTCGCTGTCGACGCCCTCGACGATGACGGCGTCGTCGCCCATGGAGCCGCCGACGAACCCGCGCTGGCCGGGGAATGCCGGCGTGGCACCCTTGCGCACCACCCACAGGTCACGGTCGCCGTGCCGTTCGCGCCAGGCGTAGTTGTGGTGGTTGTGCACGCTGTCGAGCACCTCGCCGCCGACGATCTGGCGCACGCGCTCCACCACCCACTCGCGTCCGGCATAGGCGTAGCGTCCGGCCAGTTCCATGGCGGCGATGTAGCGGGCGCCCAGCTCGCTCTCCTCGTCGATCACGGCAGGCGGCACGTTCACGCCGTCTTTGCCGCCGGCGGCCTTCAGGTAGCGGGTTGCCGACGTGTGCCCGAGCCCGCGGCTGCCGAAGTGCACGCCGATCCAGACAAGGCCCTCCTCGTCGACCATCAGGTCGACGTAGTGGTTGCCCGATCCGACGGTGCCGAGCTGCGAGCGCGCCTTGGCCCTATAGGCCTCCATGTCGGAGGCGCGCCACGCTTCGGCATCATCGAACAGGTCATGGTCGACGCGCTCGGCATTCTTCCGGCCGACGCCGAACGAGATGGTTTTGGCGATATCGACTGTGATGTCGTGCACGCGGCTGGCGATGTCCGCCCACGGGGTGGTGAGCTTCACTGCCATGTTTCCGCAGCCGATGTCGAAGCCGACTCCCGAGATGCTGATCTGCCTCTCGTAGGCGATGACGCCGCCAACGGGCTGCGCGTAGCCAAGGTGCCCATCCGCGCAGATGACGCCGGCGACGACGTTGCCGACGCCCATGCAGTTCCTCATCTGCGCCATCGTGCCTTCATCGTGCTCGCCGAACACCTTGAGGGGGCTGTTCTGGTACGGCTCTGCCTGCGGCGGCAGCTCCACGGCGCGCGCTTCGGCGGCGACGTGCTCGGCCCGGGCAGCCTCGCGGAAGGCGCACCATTGCGGCATGCCGCGCTCGCTGCCGGGCTTGGCGACGCGCGCGTCCGGATCGACGCCGGCGGCGATGGCCAGCTCGCGGGCTCTCTGCTCGTATTTGTCCGTATTCCTCATCACAATTCCCTTCCAGTACGCTTGGCGTCTATTGGTCGGGGCGAGAGGATTTTAACCTCCGACTTCCTGGTTCCAGGCCAGGCGCTCTGAACAAGCTGAGCTACACCCCGATAGGCACGAAACGGCCGTCCGGTTGTTCACCGGGCCAGCGGTTTCATCCGTGGAGTGGGTCGAAGCATGGCCCTCATTTATCCCTGCTCGCACGACGGAGCAATCAAAATGTGAGTCCGGCAGGGATCGGACATTCGGCTTGAGGCAGGTGTGTGGCTGCCGAGCTCTCGCGCCGCTTTCGCGATCGGCCGTAAGCGGATTGGGGGCGGGGCCAGCATTCGCCCGATGCTTTCCGCCCGCTCGCCTACCCCCTCCGGTCCGGGATTTCGATCCTGAACAGGGTGCCGGCCTCGGTTTCCACGAGGTGGATCGAGCCGCCGTGGGCGGCGACGAGCTCGTGGGCGACGGCGAGGCCGAGGCCGGTGCCGCCCTGGCGTGCGGCGCCCTGGAACGCCTGGAACAGGTGGGTGCGCGCCTTCTCGGGAACGCCTGGGCCGTTGTCATGCACGTCGATGGTGACGCTGTTGCCGCTGCGCGTGCCCGAGACGCGGATGTGGCCCTGGCCGCCGCCCTCCTGCTGCTCCAGCGCCTGCAAGGCGTTGCGGCACAGGTTGCTCAGGACGCGGTAGAGCTGATCGCGGTCGGCGTCGACGTGGATGTCGGTCGCCACATCGATGGTCCAGGCGATATCGTTCTCTCGCGGCAGGCCGAGGCCATCGCCAACGTCTGAGACGAGCGCGCGGAGCGGGGTCAGCTCGCGCCGCGGCGGTGCCTCCTCGGCGCGGCCGAAGCGCAGCGTCGATTCGCACAGGTTGATGGCACGGTCGAGCGAGCTGATGAGCTTGGGGGCAAAGCGCTGCACCGTTGGATCGGGCAGGCTGCCGAGGCGGTCCGAGATCAGCTGGGCACTGGCCAGCATGTTGCGCATGTCATGGCTGATCTTGCTGACCGCGAGGCCCAAGGCTGCCAGCCGGCTTTTCTGCTGCAAGGTGTGCGTAAGCTCGCCCTGCATGTGGGCGAGGCCGCGCTCGGCGCTGCCGATCTCATCGTTGCGCTGGGAGGGTTCGATGATGCGGCTCGCATCCTCCGGGTTCTGGCTGAAGCTCAAGATGTTGCGGGTGATGCGCGTCATCGGCTGCACGAACATGCTGTTGAGTGCGAGATAAACCAGCGCCGCTGTGATGACCGAGATGATGATGGAGAGACCCAGGATGTTGAGGCCGTAGCGGATCATGGCCGCCTTGAGCGCCGATTCCGGCAGCACGATCATGATCTTGTCGCCGGGGACCGGCTCGCCGATGACGGCTACCATGCGCCGGTCGTCGGCGAAGAACACCGCCATGGCGTCCCAGATCAGGCGTGAGCGCAGGGCCACGTCGCCCCAGAATCCGCCCGTCCGGCTCGTTGCGGTGAGGTCATACCGGGCGCTGATCGTCTCAGGTCGATCGGGTGGAAGAACCAGGGTGTGCTGGTTGTTGCGCAGCCAGGAAACGGCCCGCACCTGCGCCGTGCGTAGCAGCTCCGTGCGCAGCGGTTGCGGTATACTGCCCTCGCCCCGATCCTGCGCGGCGAGCGCGGCCAGCCTGGAGGCGGTCAAGCGGTCGGAAAGCCAGCTGATGCGGAAGTTGGCCACCGAGGGCACGAAGATCAGCACCTCGGCGAGCATCACGAACACCAACGTCAGCAGCAGCAGCTTGGCCGACAGGCCGAGCTTGTCCGGCAGCGCCCCTGCCAGCCGCCGGGCTGCCTTGACGCGACGCCAGAGCTGGCGCGGCCAGCTCATCGCCTCCTCGATCATGTCGCGCGGCACCCGCTTAACCCGTCCGCTCGTCCCAATCGCATTCTCGGTGGCATTTCTGCCAGGTCAACTAACCAAGCCGCGCCAGCCAGCCGACAGCCCTGCGCACCAGCGGGCTGGCTGCGGCTGCGGCATAATAGCCGAAGGCAGCACGCTTGTTGATCTCCGACAGGGTCGGATAGGGCGAGATCCACCGCGTCATCGCCCTGATGTCAAGGCCTTGGGAGATCGCCAGCGACCACATCTGGATCAGCTCGCCGGCCTGCTCGCCGACAATGCTCGCGCCCCGGATCTTGCCCCTGGCATCGGTCACGACCTTGACGAGGCCAATGGTCGCGTGCTCGGCGTGGGCGCGGTCGTTCTCGTGGTACGGCCAGCGGTAGAGCCGCACACGACCGTGCCGGCGCCGGGCCTCCGCCTCTGTGAGGCCGACGTGGGCCAGCTCCGGGTCGGTGAACGTCACCCAGGGGACGAGGCCGCTGTCAACGGTCGCCGGCATGCGCAACAGCACCCGGCGCACGACGATGCCCGCATGGTAGTTGGCGACGTGGGCGAGGCGCGGCCCGCCGACGACGTCGCCGACGGCTAGCACTCTCGAGTTCGAGGTCTGCAACCCGGCGCTCACCTTGATGCCGTGTGCGTCGTATTTGATGCCGGCCGCTTCGAGGTTCAGGCTCGCGACGTTGGGCTTGCGACCGGCGGCGATCAGCAGGTGGCTGCCCTGCACCACGCCGGCGTTGCCGCCCTCGGAGATGTGCACGTCGATCAGCCGGGTACCGCCGGAGATGCGGTCGATCGTGATGCCCTCGCGGACTGTAAGTCCTTCGGCGGCGAGCTGCTTGAACACGATGGCGGACAGCTCCGGGTCGTCGCGGCCAAGCGCCTTGGCGGCCTCGATGACGGTGACGCGGCTGCCGAGCCGCACGTGCGCCTGCGCCAATTCCAGGCCGACCGGGCCGCCGCCGATGACGATCAGGTGGTCGAGCTTCTCGCGGTTCTGAAAAATCGTCTCATTGGTGAAGTAGGGAACCTTGTCGAGGCCTGGAACAGGTGGAATGTATGGCGACGATCCGGTTGCGATCACGAACCGGCGCGCCTTGATGCGCTGCTCGCCGGCGAGCAGGGTGTCGCGGGTGATGAAGTGGCCGTTGCCTCGCACCACCTTGATGCCGAGGCCAGTCATGCGCTCGACTGAATCGTTGGGCGCCACGCCGGCGATGACGCTCTGCACATGGTCGCAGACGGCGGCATGATCGACCGACGGATCGACCGGCGCAATGCCGAACGGTGCGGCTGTACGCATGAGCTCGGCGCGCCGCGCGGCGGCCAGCAGCGCCTTGGACGGGACGCAGCCGTAGTTGAGGCAATCGCCCCCCATCCGGTGCCGCTCGACCAGCGCCACCGAGACGCCAAGCTGGGCGGCGGCGACGGCGACCGACAGGCCTCCGGGGCCGGCGCCGACCACGCACAGATCGACCCGCATCTCGAGGCTTGGCAGCCGGCCGGCGATGTCTGCAGGGGGAGCCTTGGCCGGAAGCCCCGATGATGCCTTCGTCCCCCCAGCCCAGCGCAGCCACAGCCGCCCGATTGCCCGCTCACTTGGCTGCGGCATGGCCATCTTTCCGCTTCTTCCACTTCCTGAGCACGATCGGCATCAGCGCCACCAGGCCCACCAGCACCAAGGCCAGCATCAGCTCCGGTGTCAGGAGCGAGCTGGCGTGGATCTTGAGCGGACAGGCGTCCGGCCCTTTCAGGGCGACGCAGGCCGCATGCTCATTCTTGGCCGCCAAGATGACGCTATCGAGGCCGGCCCCTGCGAAGGCAAAGGCAACGGTGGCAGGAGCGATACCAACCACCGTTCCGAGCACGAAGGTTCTGAACGGCACCCCCAGAATGGCAGGAGCAATGTTCACAAACCAGAAGGGAAACGCCGGAACTAGGCGCAGGAACAGCATGTAGCTCATGGCGTCCTTCTGAAAGCCCTTGCTGAGCTTGTCTAGCCAGGGACCTGCGCGCTTGCTTAAGGAATCGCCGACCGCGCTGCGCGCGACGAGGAACACGATGGCCGCCCCCAGAGTGGCGCCGGCAATGGCAGCGAGTGCTCCCGCAAGCCAGCCGAACAGCAGCCCGCCCGTGACCGTCAGCAGCAGGCCGCACGGCAGCGACAAGGCCACGAGCACGGCGTAGAGAGCTATATATGCCAACAGCGCCAGGGGAGCATTGGCGGCGAGCGTCTGCTGGAAGTGCTCGCGCAGCATCACGACATTCTCAAGCGTCAGGTGCTGATGCCAGCCGTTGAGCAGCACCACGGCCAGGATGCCGGCGATGATGGCTGGCAGGGCGCAGCGGCGGCACATCACAAGAGCTCGCGGATCTCGCCGCGACGTGCCCTGCAACGGATTTTCCGGCGGATCGCTCGACGGACCTCCGGGCGGTGTCGAGGCCGGTTCGTGGGGCGCAGCCTGCATGTCACCACCCTTGCTGTGTGCGCTGCAAGCCGCCTGCCCCCCGTGAGATGGCGGACCACGGGCTGCGCCCCCGTCCACCGACCTGGCATTTGCGCACCTGGCGTTGTTTGAACACGTTATTTGACGCGGCCGAGACTTGACCGAGCTGCGCGCCGCCAGCTGGCCTGCAGCATACGCGCAGTCGCCTCCGGCGTGTTGACATGTCAAGCAGACGTGACGCTGCGCGAGCAAATTTGATGGCGCTCGACCTTGATCGGCGGCCATACGCTCAGCCTTTGATTGACTTGGGGTGCCCCTGCCCCATATAAGCGCCTGCAATTCCTGGTGGGTTCCGCGACAGAACCGCACACCGCGGCCAGCCCGCGTCGTGTCGCTCCCCGGGGCGTCGCTGCAGCGATCGCTCAGGGCGGTTCTCCACTGTACGCATCCACAGCACGAATTCGGCGCCTCGACACGGGAGAGCAGAAGTGAAGCGCACCTATCAGCCAAGCCGGCTCGTTCGCAAGCGGCGGCACGGCTTTCGTAAGCGTATGGAGACCGCAGGGGGACGTCGTGTTCTGGCGCGTCGCCGGGCCAAGGGGCGCAAGCGCCTCTCCGCATAGCATTGCCGCACGGCCGATGGACGTGGCGGCGGGCGAGAGCACAGCGCGGTGCGTCACGCAGCGCCTCATGGGGCGGCTGGTGACGCCGAAGCTTGTCACGCTCAAGCGGCGGCCGGAGTTCCTCGGCGTTCGTGCGGGTGGCCGTTGGGCCACGCCGGCATTCGTGCTGGAAGGGAAACGACGGAGCGGCGCAACCGGAGCTCCGGTGACCGCGGCTCATGTAGCGGGGGGCAGCGAAGCGACTGGCGGCGCGACTTCGGCGCAGACGCCGCGGTTCGGTTTCACCGTGAGCAAGAAGGTGGGCGGTGCTGTCGAGCGCAATCGGATCAAGCGGCGGCTCAAAGCAGCGGTCCGCGACGTTTTGCTCGATCATGCGCGGGCCGACTATGACTACGTATTGGTCGCCCGCCGCGCGGCACTGGATGCCGCATACGCCGCGCTGGTAGCGGATCTTGTCGATGCCTTTAAGCGCGTGCATGCACGCAGCGAGCGCCCGGAGCGCGCGCGGGCATCGAAGGGGTAGCGGCACGGATTTCTCTCACACGGCTGACGCCAGGGCTCAGGACGGCCATGCAGGACCAGGATAACCAGAAGAACCTTCTCATCGCCATCGTGCTGTCGATGGCGGTGCTGTTTGCGTGGCAGTTCTTCTACGCCGCGCCCAAGGAGCAGGAGCGCCAGGCACGCATCAAGCAGGAGCAGGTCCAGAAGTCCAAGGAGCAGCCGGCGACGACACCCGGTACTGCCAAGCCCGGCGAGGCCTCGCCACAGGCGGGCGGATCGGCGCCGGCGGTGCCCGGCCCTGTTCAATCGGCCGCGGTCTCGCGGGGGGATGCACTTGCTGCAAAGCCCCGCCTTGAAATCAAGACGCCGAGCCTCCTGGGCTCGATCGCGCTCAAGGGCGGGCGCATCGACGACTTGGTGCTCGCCAAGTTCCGCGAAACGGTGGACCCCAACAGCCCCAACGTCGAGCTGTTCTCACCCTCCGGTGCGCCGCATCCCTACTACGCCGAGTTTGGCTGGACTGCCGGCAAGGGCGTGACGCAGTCGATGCCGGGGCCGGATACGCTATGGCGTGCCGAGGGCGGTTCGATGCTGACGCCCGACAGCCCTGTCACGCTCGTCTGGGACAACGGCCAGGGGCTCATCTTCCGGCGCACGGTCTCCGTGGACCAGGACTACCTGTTCACCGTCAAGGACGCGGTTGAGAACAAGACCGGTGCTCCCGTTTCGCTCTATCCCTACGCGCTGATCTCCCGCCACGGCCTGCCTCATCTGGACGGGGTATGGATGGTGCTGCATGAGGGCTTCATCGGCGCGCTCGGCGAAAGCGGGGTCAAGGAGGTCGGCTATTCCGACGTGCTGAAGGACGGCGGCACCAAGACCTACACGCAGACCGGCGGCTGGCTCGGCATCACCGACAAGTACTGGGCCGCCGCGCTGGTGCCCGATGGCAAGGTGCAGACCGAGGGTCGCTTCAGCGGCAGCAAGGCCGCGCCGGGTGGCCAGGATACCTTCCAGGCCGATTTCTCCGCCGGCCCGATCGAGATCGCGCCGGGCGCGACATCGACGTTCTCCTCGCATCTGTTTGCCGGCGCCAAGGTCGCCGGCCTGATCGACAGCTACCATACAAAGCTCTCCGCCCAGGGCACGCGTCAGTTCAACATGCTGTTCGACTGGGGCTACTTCTGGTTCCTGACCAAGCCGATCTACATGCTGCTGCACTGGTTCAAGCAGCTGCTCGGCAACTACGGTCTGGCGATCCTCGCCACCACCATCCTCGTGAAGGCGCTGTTCTTCCCGTTGGCCAACAAGAGCTACGAGTCGATGGCCAAGATGAAGATGCTGCAGCCGGAGATGGAGAAGCTGCGCGAGCGCTACAAGGACGACCGTGCCAAGCAGCAGCAGGAGCTGATGGCGCTCTATCGGGAGAAGAAAATCAACCCGATGGCGGGCTGCCTGCCGATCCTGCTGCAGGTGCCGGTGTTCTTCGCGCTCTACAAGGTGCTGTACATCAATATCGACATGCGCCATGCGCCGTTCTTCGGCTGGATCCAGGACCTGTCGGCGCCAGACCCGACGACGATCTTCAACCTGTTCGGGCTGTTGCCGTTCACGCCGCCGGAGTTCCTGCATCTCGGCGTCTGGCCGATCATCATGGGCATCACCATGTGGGTGCAGATGCAGCTGAACCCGCAGCAGGCTGATCCGGTCCAGCAGAAGATCTTCAACTGGATGCCGGTGATGTTCACCTTCCTGCTCGGGCGGTTCGCGTCCGGCCTGGTGATCTACTGGGCCTGGAACAACCTGCTGTCGCTGACCCAGCAGTACATCATCATGCGGCGGCAGGGCGCCGAGATCCACCTATGGAAGAACCTCGGCGTCGATAAGCTGATGGCGCGCTTCCGCGGCGGGCAGGGTTCATCCGGGACCTCCGGGAGCGGCCCTTCCAGGGCGGCGCAGCAGCCTGTTGCGGTGACAGCGATTGCCGGCGATGCTCCGGCGAATGTCACCGCCGATGCCGTGGTCCAGACAGGCGATGGTGCGGCCGGCGACGGCAAGGCTGGCAAGGCCGCAGCGCCAGCCAAGGGCCACATGACGCGCGAGCAGGCGCTCAAGACGCTGGGGCTCGGACCGGGAGCCACCGCCACCCAGATCGAGGCCGCCTACCGCGCGCGGGCGCGTCACAAGCACGGCGGCCTCAACGGCTCTGAGAAGCTGAACCGCGCGCGTGACGTTCTGCGCGGCAGCACCGAGGGGACGTGATAGCCGGGTGGTGTCGGCCGAGCGGTATCAGGCCCTGAGGGTCTGACACCTTCCGGACTCTCCAACGCAACAACGGGCGCGGATCGTGATCCATGCAGGCCGCAGCCTTTACAGACGATGAGCTGAGCGCCGGCGAGGCCCTGTTCCGGCGGCCGTGGCAGTTCCTGCTCAGCGCGCCGCGGCTGGACGTGCTGCCACCTGCCGAGGGCCCCGAGATCGCCTTCGCCGGGCGCTCCAATGTCGGCAAGTCGAGCCTGATCAATGCGCTCGTCGGCCGGCGTGGCCTGGCCCGCACCTCCAATACGCCGGGCCGCACGCAGGACCTGAACTTCTTCATCGCGCCGGATGTCGCCCTCGCCATCGTCGACATGCCGGGCTACGGCTTCGCCCAGGCACCCAAGGCCAGGGTGGACGAGTGGACCGGGCTGGTGCGCGATTACCTGCGCGGCCGGCCGACCCTGCTCAGGGTGTTCCTGCTGATCGATGCCCGGCACGGCATCAAGCCGGTGGACCTGACCGTGATGAGCGTGCTGGACGTGGCCGCCGTGTCCTACCAGGTGGCGCTGACCAAGATCGACAAGATCAAGCCGCATGAGATTGACGCCGTGCAGCGCGCCACCACGGCCGAGCTGACGAAGCACGGCGCCGCTTACCCGGAGCTGCTGGTGACGTCGTCGGAGACGGGCGCCGGACTGGCCGAGCTGCGAGCGCAGATCGCCAAGCTGATCGGTTGAGAGGCGTCGAGACGGGGGCGGCCCCAGTCAACCGCCGCTTACGAAGCCCGACGTGACGAGCAAGCCAATCACGTTGCGCCACAGGGCGGTGAAGACATCCACGAGGTCCTGGGCCAGCTTGTCGTGGCTGAGGCGGCCGGCGCCGATGCCGAAGGCAAGCAACGCGACCAGTCCGAAAACGCGTACCAGCCAGCGCAGCCGGTCGCGGCGCACCGTAACCTCTATGATGCGATCGGGTGGCGCCATCTCCGGGCCGATGCCATCGCGGGTGAGCGTGCGGGCCTTGACGATGAGCTGCAGCCGCTGCCGCCCCCGCTGCAGCGGCGTCACCGCCCACCGCCAGCCGAGGTGATCTTCCGGCGTCGCCTGGCCGCCATTCGCCAGCTCAATCCACTGCGTCTCAGGCGTCTCCGGATCGATAGCGAAGCCGTCCTCGACAGCCACCAGACGCACCGACAGCATATGGGCGATGGCGCCTTCAGGGTGAGGAAGCGCCCGACCGGCGGCCAGAAGCTGCATCAGGCTGTCGATCTTGTCGCGGTTGATCCGCACCTGGGCCGACGTGGCGGAGCCGGCGCGCATGCGGCGCGGGATTGCCTCCATCAAGGGGCCCGCGGCGGGTCGCTGGCCGCGTGCTGCTGGCGGCATGCCCGGGCGCCGCGCCGGTGGCCGTCCTGGCTCGGCCATCTGCGGGCGTGGGCCGGCGACAGGCGGAGGTGGTGGACTGGCCGCAGCCGGACGGCCGAGCGAAGGCTGGGTCGGCTCGTCCGGCCAATCGTGGCGCAGCGGGCGATCCGATCTGAGCGAGGGCGGCGGCCGCGATCCCTCATCTTTGGGTCGCTGGAAGGTGCGCGGCCCCGAGAGGCTCGGCTCTCGCGGCTGCGGCGGACCACCCGGGAGCGGCGGTGCCGGGCTCGCGCCGGGCGGCGTCGGCGACAGGTCGAGCCCCGAAGGCGGGCGGGCTATGCGCGGCGGCAGGTCGGGCATATCCGGTGGTGGGGGCGCCGATGCCGCCGTGTAGTTCGACAGATTCATCAGCGGCAACTCCGGCTCGTTGGCCTTCGGCGGAGCCTCGGGTGGTGCCGATGCCTGCGGCAGCGGCGGGTCCGGCCTCGGCGGCGGCCCTGTGCCGGTGTTGCGCTGCTGAATGCGGGCGCGAGCGGCAGCCAGAATGTCATCCACCGACTGCCCGGCCGAGGCGTTCTGCGCAGCGGCGGGGCTGGCAGCGGCCGGCTTCTCAGGGGCGGGTGGTGGTGGCGGCTCCCTGCTGACGGGGGCGCTGGCCGTTGATGCAGGCGGCGGTGGCGCGGCGTGGTTCTTCGGCTGGCGCGTGGGCGGAGTGCCGTTGGCACTGGAATATTGCTGTGAGCGCGCCTGCGCGCTCGCCTTCTGGAGCGTCTTGATGGCCTCGTCGAAGGTCATGCCGTGGGCCTTCAACAGCCCCGCTGCCGGGCTCTTGCCGTCGCCGACGATGGCCGCCAGCACGATCGCACCGTCGATGGCCCGGCGCCGTGATTGCTGCGCAGCCTGACGTGCGGCCTCGATCACGCGCAGCAACTCGTTGTCCAGGACCGGCTCGGTGCCGGGAGCGGCGCGCATGTCATCCATCAGCCGGCCGAGATAGCCGGAGACGTCGGTGCTCAGGCGAACCGTGTCGACCTTGCAGGCGCGCAGCACACCGGAAGCCTCGGGGTCTTCCGTCAGCGCCAGCAGCAGGTGCTCCAGAAGGAGAGCGCGATGCGCCTGCTCGCGCGCGAATTCCTGCGCCCGGCCAAAGCTCTGGCTCAGGTTCGGTGACATCGGAATCGATTGGAGTTGGTCCGCACTCGGCTGCGGCATCAACGGCTCCCCTCAGTCGGTGTCAAACCCCCTGGGTCTGACACCACCAAATCCCCGCCGTAGGCTCATGGTGCCAGACCCCGAGGGTCTGACACCGCCTTGCCACATAAATCGGTCCGAGAACAAGGCGGCTGTCATTGCGGCAAATGCCATTGAGGCAGGCGGGAGTGTCGCGATACGCTATAACCGAATTCGTTTCCGGCAGTCGAGCGGGTTACCCCGGCGGCGGCGGTGCCCGAAGAGGTCCATCCCCGTGAAAAGTGCGCAATCCGTGAGCAGTGAAAGCGACGACAAATCCACCGGTGCGGTACCCTACCCCACCTCGCCGGCCCAGGCCCAGGCGCACCTGCTGGCCGAGGCGCTGCCGTATATGCAGCGCTACAGCGGGCAGACGGTGATCGTCAAATTCGGTGGCCACGCCATGGGCGAGCCGGCGCTGTCGGCAGCCTTCGCCCAGGACATCGTGCTGCTCAAGCAGTCGGGCGTGAACCCGATCGTGGTACACGGCGGCGGCCCGCAGATTGCCGGCATGCTGAAGCGCCTGCAACTCAAGAGCGAGTTTGTGCACGGACTGCGAGTGACCGACAAGCCCACCGTCGAGGTCGTCGAGATGGTGCTGGCGGGGCTGATCAACAAGGACATCGTCACCGCCATCAACCGGCACGGGGGCAAGGCGGTGGGCATCTCGGGCAAGGATGCCAATCTGGTGGTCGCCAAGAAGATCACGCAGATGGCAGACCCGGAATCCAACCTGATGAAGGCGGTGGATATCGGCTATGTGGGCGAGCCGGTGGAAATCAACCCACACATCGTCGAGGTGCTCGCCAAGTCGGATCTGATCCCGGTGATCGCGCCGGTGGCGATCAGCCGCGAGGGCGAGACGCTCAATGTCAATGCCGACACCTTCGCCAGCGCGCTGGCGGCGCGCATGAAGGCCAAGCGCCTGCTGCTGCTGACCGATGTGGTGGGCGTCCTCGACAAGGACAAGCAGCTGATCCCGCAGCTGTCGATTGCCGAGGCGCGCGCGCTGATCCGCGACGGCACCGTCACCGCGGGCATGATCCCCAAGCTGGAGGGGTGCATCGAGGTGGTGGAGGCGGGTGTGGAGGGCGTCGTCATCCTCGACGGCCGCGTGCCGCATTGCGTGCTGCTGGAGTTGTTCACCCGGCACGGCGTCGGCACGCTGGTCAGGTGGCGGCAGGCTTGATAGGGCAGCTTCGTAGGGCGGATGAGGGCGAAGCCCGTGATCCGCGGCTTCTCGAATCCAAGGGTGCAAGGCGGATTACGCTTCGCTAATCCGCCCTACGCACGTGGGACCAGACCCGGAGGGTCTGCCACCATCCGGAGGGAGCATGCAGCGTGCGTTCCAGGGCGCCGTCTCGGCCCTGTGCTACTCTTTCATCCGTGCCCATTTCGGCGCGCGGGCCGGCGCGCCGGGGCCGGCGTGGAACAGCACGGTGCGTTTCGTCCTCGCCCAGCATGGGCGGATGCCGGATTATCTGCGCTTCCCGTTCAAGGTGCTGACGCTGCTGTTCGTGGCCTGGAGCGGCTTTCCTCGCTTCGCCTCGTTCCGCGACCTCGATCCGGACCAGCGCGGGAGCCGGATCGAACGCATGCGGAGGTCGCTGCTCGGCCCATTCCGTGACCTGATCCGCTTCTACGAGGGGCTGACGATTTTCGGCTTCCACGAGGAGCTGGCGCGGGCAGAGGGTCGTGGAGGCGCCGCAGTCGACCGGTTGCGCCGACCGTCGATAGATGAAGCCGACGCGTGCCACAGCGTCCCCTCCCCCCTTGTGGGGGAGGGACAGGGTGGGGGGGATTGCAGAACGTCACAGGTCGGGAGTCCTCCCACCCCTGACCGGTCCCCGCTTCTTGGTGCCGCGCCTTCGGCGCGAGGGGGAGGGGAATCCGGCCGGCGCCTCGACAGTTCGGCACGGGCCAGACCCGAAGGCGCTGACACCATCGACAGCGACATCATCGTCATCGGCTCCGGACCTGGTGGCGCTATCACCGCGTGCCTGTTGGCGGAGGCCGGACGCGAGGTGACGCTCGTCGAGTCGGGGCCGTTCCTGACGCTGGACGAGTGCCCGCAGTTCACCCGCGACGAGATGGAGTTGAAGTACCGCAACGGCGGCATCACGGTGGCGATGGGGCGTACCAAGGTGGCCTACGTCGAGGCCAACTGCGTCGGCGGCGGCAGCGAGATCAACGCCGGGCTCTACCACCGCACGCCGGAGGGCATTCTCGACGGCTGGCGGCGCGACTTCGGGCTGGAGGGCGCCAGCCTCGCCGATATGACGCCGCACTTCGAGGCCTGCGAGCGCGATGTTTCCATCTCCTACCTGCCGGGAGCGGCGCCGCCGGCATCCCGCAAGCTGCACGAGGGGGCGGCGATCAAAGGCTGGACGTCGCTCGAGGTGCCGCGCTGGTTCAAGTACGGTTCAGATGGCGCGGGCGAAAAGCAGTCCATGAGCCGCACGTTCATCCCCCGCGCCCTGGCCGCCGGCTGCAGGCTGGTGACGGGGACGCGTGCGCGCCGCATCGCCCGCTTGGGCGGGCGTTGGATGGTCGATGTGGAGCGGACGCTGGCGGACGGGCGGCGGAGCCGGCATAGGCTGCGCTGCAGGAGGCTGTTTCTCGCCTGCGGCGCGATCCAGACGCCGGCGCTGCTGCAGGCGAGCGGCATCGCGCCGCTGGCGGGGCGCTCGCTGCGCATGCATCCGACGGTGAAGCTGGTGGCGCGCTTTCCTGAGACGATCAATGCGCGCGAGATGGGCGTGCCGGTGCACCAGGTGAAGGAGTTCTCGCCGCGCCTCTCCTTCGGCTGCTCGATCAGCGGCGCGCCTTATCTCTCGCTCGCCATGCTCGACCATCCGGCGCATGCGCGCGAGGTGGATGACGGCTGGCCGCGGATGGCGATCTACTACGCCATGATCGCCGGTGGCAGCGGCAGCGTGCGCCGGATGCCGGGGCATCGCGATCCGCTGGTGCGGTTCTCGCTGGCGGATAAGGATATGCGCGATCTCGCCGACGGCACGCGCAAGCTCGCCGCGCTCCTGTTCGCGGCGGGCGCCGAGGCGCTTTATCCCACGGTAAACGCTGCGCCGCCCTTGCGGAGCATCGACGACCTGTTGCGGCTGGCCGACCCGCTGCCGCAGGGCCGCGCCAGCCTGATGACAATCCACCTGTTCTCGAGCTGCCCGATGGGCGAGGACAAGCGGCGCTGCGTGACGGATTCCTACGGCCGCGTGCACGGCGAGGACGATCTCTACATCGCCGACGCCAGCCTCCTGTGCACGGCCCCTGGCGTCAATCCGCAGGGCTCGATCATGGCATTCGCGCGGCGGAATGCGCTGCATTTTCTGGGGCAGGGATGAATAGTCTATTGCCCTCACCACGAGTGCGACCGGATCCCCCTCCCCCTTGTGGGGAGGGGCTAGGGGTGGGGGGAATCCCGACCTTCGATGGTCTGCACTCCGCGCACCTCGACGTCCTGCAATCCCCCCCACCCTGTCCCTCCCCCACAAAGGGGGAGAGGACGTTGTGGCACTCGTCTCACCTTACCTTCAGCCGCCATCCATTCGTCTCGGAGATTTCCACATGCGTTGCCTCGTAACCGGGGGCTCTGGCTTCTTCGGCCACCTGCTCGTGGAGAAGCTGCTCGCGCGCGGCGACAGCGTGCGGAATTTCGATCTGACGCCGGCGGATGATGAATTCGACGGTGTCGATTTCCACCAGGGCGACATCCGCGATGCGGCCGCGGTGCGGCGGGCGTGCGAGGGGATCGACGCAATCTATCATAACGTGGCGCAGCAGCCGCTGTCGAAAGACCCGGAGCTGATGCGCACGGTGAACCTCGACGGCACGCGCAACCTGCTGCAGGCCGCGCTCGATGCCGGTGTCGGCAAGACCATCTTCACCTCGTCGACGGCGGTGTTCGGCATCCCCGAGGAGCTGCCGATCCGCCGCTCCACCAAGCCCACGCCCTGCGAGCCCTACGGCCGCACCAAGGTGGCGTCCGAGCGGCTGTGCCAGGACTTCATAGAGCGCGGCCTCGACATCACCGTGATCAGGCCACGCACCATCATCGGCCACGGCCGGCTTGGTATCTTCCAGATGCTGTTCGAGTGGATCCGCGAGGGCTACAACGTGCCGGTGATGGGGCGCGGCGACAACAGCTTCCAGTTCGTGCATGCGCACGATCTGGCCGATGCCAACATCCTCGCCGCGCAGCGTCCGGGGCCGCAGGTCTACAACATCGGCACGGATCGCTTCGGCAGCATGCGTGAGGTGCTGGAGGCGCTATGCCGCCACGCCGGCACCGGCGCAAAGGTGAAGGGCGTGCCGGAGGCGCCGGTGCAGTGGATCATGGCCGGCGCCGGCAAGCTCGGCCTGTCGCCGCTCGGCGCCTATCACTACCTGGCCTACGGCAAGGCCAACTACTTCGACATCTCCGATGCCGTGGGCGAGCTTGGCTGGCACCCGGCCTATTCCAACGACGAGGCGATGATCGCCACCTACGACTGGTACATCGCCAACCGCGAGGCGGTGCTGAGCTCGAAATGGACGGCAAGCCCGCACAAGTCGGCGGTGAAGCAGGGGATCTTGCGATTGGCGATCAGGCTGCTCTGAGATCGATTATCGCCGCACCGAGGAGGGTTCCACCGTGTCCGATTTCGAGCCGAAGGATCCGGATTACCGAGCTCGCGTCGAGGCCAGCTTCAGCCGGCAGCAGGCGATGCATTCGCTCGGAATCGAGCTGGCCGACATTGGGCGCGGCCGAGTCGTCCTTTCGATGCCGTATCGCGCGGAGTATTGCCAGCAGCATGGCTTCGTGCACGCCGGCATCATTTCGACCGCGCTGGACAGCGCCTGCGGCTACGCGGCGTTCTCGTTGATGCCGGCAGGGGCCGAGGTCCTCACGATCGAGTTCAAGACCAACCTTCTCGCTCCGGCGAAGGGAGAGATGTTCATTTTTCGCGCCGCCGTCGTTAAGCCTGGACGCACAGTCACCGTCTGCGAGGCGCAGGCGTATGCGGTAAGCAAAGGGGATGAGAAGCTGATCACCACGATGACGGGCACGTTGATGGCGATATTCGACAGGCAGGACGTTCGCCCTCTCGCCTGATCAGGCTCCAACCGCACCCGGTATCGACCATGACCCTCCTCACTCCCACCGACGCCCGGTTCCTGCGCATCGCCTACGAGGAGGCCAAGGCCGGCTTCGACGAGGGCGGGTGCCCGATCGGCAGCGTGCTGGCGGAGGGGGAGCGGCTGGTCGCGTGGGGGCGCAACCAGCGGGTCCAGCAGGGCGACCCGATCGCCCACGGCGAGATGGACTGCCTGCGCAAGGCCGGGCGGCAGCGGTCGTACCGCAAGATGACGCTGTATACCTCGCTCTCGCCCTGCATGATGTGCACCGGCACGATCATCCAGTTCGGCATCCCGCGCGTGGTGGTGGGCGAGGCGGTCAACTTCCCCGGCAACCCCGAGCTGCTGCGCCAGCACGGTGTCGAGGTGATCATCGCCGGCGATCCGGACTGCATCGCCCTGATGGCGCGCTTCATCAAGGAGAAGCCGGAGCTGTGGGCGGAGGATATTGCGGAGGAGTGAGGCGAGGCGAGATCCCCTCTCCCCGCTTGGGGGGAGAGGGTCAGGGTGAGGGGCAGGATCAGATGCCGACGTCGGAGTGTATGCCTGCCCCTCACCCCATCCCTCTCCCCGCGCTGATGGAGGTTGTCGTGATGCCAGGAGATGCGCGGGGAGAGGGAGACATGACCCTCACCGTTATCGACCACCCGCTGATCGCTCACAAATTGTCCCTGATGCGCGACAAGGCGACGCCGTCGGCACAGTTCCGGCAGCTCCTGCGCGAGGTCTCGCTGCTGCTGGGCTACGAGCTGTTGCGCGATCTGCCGACAGAGCTGCGCGATATCGAAACGCCGGTGGGGCCGGCGCGGGTGCCGTTCCTCAAGGGCAAGAAGCTCACCTTCGTGCCGATCCTGCGCGCCGGCAACGGCCTGCTCGACGGCCTCCTGGAGCTGGTGCCGTCCGCGCGCGTCGGCCATATCGGGCTCTACCGCAACCCGGTGACGCTGGAGGCGGTGGAGTATTACTGCAAGCTGCCCGACGATATCGCCGAGCGCCCGGCCGTGGTGGTGGACCCGATGCTGGCGACCGGCCATTCCGCCACCGCTGCAATCAGGAGGCTCAAGGAGCACGGTGCCCGGGATATCCGGCTGGCGTGCCTGCTGGCCGCACCGGAGGGCATCGCCGAGCTGGCGCGGGCGCATCCCGACGTGCACGTGTTCACCGCCGCCGTCGATGCGCGCCTCAACGATCACGGCTATATCGTACCGGGCCTCGGCGATGCCGGGGACCGGATGTATGGGACGAAGTAGGGGGGCGAATGGCGAATGGTGAGTGGCGAATGGTGCTGTGCCATTTGCGCTTGGCCATTCGCCATTCGCCCATAGGGGGACGCAATGGCCGCAGGCAACAATCTCGCGCTCGTTACCGGCGGGGCCGGCTGGCTGGGCAGCCGGCTGGTCGGGGCGCTCATCAACGGTTTGCCGGAATGCGCGGCGTGGATGC
>DASURA010000335.1:0-11588 GCA_036280295.1 Hyphomicrobiaceae bacterium | reverse complement strand
GGCCGCATCCGGCTTCAGCTTGACGAACGCCTTGGCCGCCTCGCCGCGATAGCTGTCCGGCACGCCGATGACGATCACCTCGGCGACGGCGGGATGCTCGTACATCGCCTCCTCGATGGCGCGCGGATAGACGTTGAAGCCACCCGAGACGATCATGTCCTTCTTACGGTCGATCAGGTAGAACCAGCCGTCGGCGTCCATATGGCCGATATCGCCGGTCAGGAAGTAGCCGTCGACGAACGCGGCGGCCGTCTCCTCCGGCGCATTCCAGTAGCCGGCGGTGACGTTGAGGCCCTTGATGCGGATCTCGCCCGTCTCGCCGGGCGGCAGCCGCCGGCGCGGATCGTCGAGGGCGACAATATCCATGGTGACGCCAGGGATCGGGATGCCGATCGACCCGGCCTTGCTCGGGTTCCATTCGACCGGCAGGGTGGTGCCGGTGGGCGAGGTCTCCGTCATCCCCCAGCCGCCGACCAGACGATGGCCGGTGATCTTGAGGAACTGCTCGCCCACCTCGACCGGCAGCGGCGCTCCTCCGGAGCTGATGCGCCGCAGGGAGGAGAAATCGCGTCGCTCGATACCAGGCACGCCGGCGAGCGCAATCCACATCGTCGGCACGCCGGGAAACACGGTGGCACGCCGCTTCTCGATGTCCTGCAGCGTCGTTTCCACGTCGAAGCGCGGCCGCAGCATCAGCTCGCTGCCCTCGCTCAGGCAGCGCAGCATCACCGCGCTCAGCGCATACATGTGGAACAGCGGCAGGACCAGGATCACCTTGTCCTCGCCGAGCGGCCACAGGCGCTGCGGGTCGCTCCAGGCCCGGTACATCGCGCACGCCGCGCTGAGATTCGTGTGCGTGAGGATGGTGCCCTTGGGCCGGCCGGTGGTGCCGCCGGTGTACTGCAGCAGCGCGATATCCTCGACATCGATCGGCGGCCATGCCCGCGGCAGCTTGGCCGCGCCGGCCTCGCGCAGCGTGTCGAAGCCGATGAGGTTGGTATCGCCATTGATCGCCGTTGTGGGATGCGGTGCCGGCCCGAACGCCGTATCGTCGCCGACGACCAGGCAATCGATCAGCCCGGCGGCCTTCAGCTTCCGCGCCATCGGCATCAGCGCGCCGATGTTGGTCGTCACCACGATGCGGGCGCCGGAATCCTGGAGCTTGAAGGCAAGCTCGCGCTCGGCATCGAGCGGCGACAGGTTCACCACCCGGCCGCCGCAGCGCAGCACGGCGAAGAAGGCGATCGGGTGATACGGTGTATTCGGCAGATACAGCGCCACCGCCGTCCCCGGCCTGACGCCCAGGTCGATCAGCCCCGACGCCAGGCTGTCCGCCCCTTCGCGCAGCTCTGCGTAGCTGATCGTATGGTCGCGATACTCAAAGGCCGGCCGCGGCCCCCACTGCGCCGTGAAAGCGTCGAGCATCGCCGGAAGGGTGGATATCTCAAGCGGCGCATCCCAGCGCACGCCGGGCGGATAGCTCCGCTCCCAGGGCCGCTCCTCTCCCATTGCCGTCCTTGTGTGCCCCGTCTTGTGTCAAGCTCGGGCCGGTCGTTATGATCAATGCACGTTAAGCGGGCAGCGCGATCCTGGCAATAAGTTAACGTAATGGGCAAGGCTTTCCCTCAGCTTGTGCGCAGCTCGGCTGGCTTCCGCCGGTAGAGCATGATCCGGGTTGACGGCAGCAGTTGCTGCAGGATGTCGAAATCCGCCACGTTGCCGCTCAATTGCCCTCGCAATTGCTCCATCGCTTCTCGGTGCAATGCGCTACCGCTTATTGCACCCTAGGGATAAACAAGCCCAACCGGAGGAGGCGCCCACTCATGACCAACCCATTCGATCTCACAGGCCAGGTGGCCGTCATCACCGGCTCAAGCCGCGGCATCGGCCGCGCGGCGGCGGAGACGATGGCGGCACTGGGCGCAAAGGTGGTGATCTCGTCCCGCAAGGCCGAGGCCTGCGAGGACGTGGCGGCCGGCATCCGCAAGGCCGGCGGCGAGGCGATCGTCATCCCCTGCAACATCTCGCGCAAGGCCGAGATCGACGGCTTGATCGATGCCACCCTGACGCAGTGGGGCCGACTCGACACGCTGGTCTGCAACGCCGCCGTCAATCCCTACTTCGGCCCGCTCGCCCAAATCCCCGACGAAGCGTTCGACAAGGTCATGAGCTCCAACATCAAGTCGAACCTGTGGATCTGCAATCGCGCGCTTCCGGCGATCGCCGATGCCGGCGGCGGCAGCGTCGTCATCGTCTCCTCGATCGCCGGCCTGCGCGCCAGCGACGGGCTCGGCGCCTACGGCATCTCCAAGGCGGCCGATCTCCAGCTCGCCCGCAGCCTGGCCACCGAGTGGGGGCCGAAGAACGTGCGCGTCAATTGCATCGCCCCCGGTCTCGTCAAGACCGATTTCGCCCGCGCCCTGTGGGAGAATGAGGCGGCCCTGGCCCCGCGGCTGGCCACCACGCCGCTGCGCCGCATCGGCGAGCCCCGCGAGATCGGCGGCATCGTCGCCTTCCTCGCCTCCAGGGCCGCCTCGTTCATGACCGGCTCTGTGATCGTCGCCGACGGCGGCGTCACCATTGCGTGACGCAGGGCCGATCGGCCAGCGCCAACTCCGTAGTCCGCTGATCGACAGTCGGTGGGCGGATTACGATTCGCCCACCCGCACTACGCGTCGCCTCACATACGCCGGTGGCGGGGCAGGTCGATGGGCAATGCCTCGACGCCCGAGCGCTGCACCGGCTGCGGGTAGAGCTTCATCAACTCCAGCACGTCGGTCGGCAAGCCGATCTTGACGGGCAGCCCGAGCTGCTTGGCTTCCTCCGCCGTCAGTGCATAGTCGTGTGTCCAGTATCCGCCGGCCAGCTTCTCGGCCAGCGCCTCGGCGGGGGCCTGCTCCATGCGCGGGGTCAGCAGCTCCACCGCGCCCTTCTTGACCTGCGCCAGCGCCTTCTCGCTCACGTCGGCCAGCACCACCGTCAGGTCCCAGACGTCGGCGGCCGGCTTGTAGTCGCGCGCTTTGACGATGCTCGCCGCCGGCAGGCCCATGATCTGCGGGTCGATCGGCCCCAGCATGGAGAACTCGCCCATCACGATCTCGTCTGCCGCCAGGGCGATCAGCGTGCCCCCGGACATGGCGTAGACCGGCACGTAGACAGTCACCCTGGCGGGATGTGCTTCCACCGCGCGGGCGATCTGCATCGCCGCCAGCACCAGCCCCCCCGGCGTGTGCAGGATGAGGTCTATGGGGATATCGGTCGGCGTCTCCTTGATGGCGGCAATGATGGTCTGCGCGTCCTCCAGGTCGATGTGACGGCCGACGCCGGCGAAGCCGAGCAGGCCGCCCTTCTCCTGGCGGTGGATCATGGTGATGACGCGCGTCTTGTGCGCCTGCTCGATCGCCCGGATCGCCTGCGCCCTGCGCCATGTATAGAAGCGCCCGGTCAGCAGCGGCTGCAGGGCCATGAAGGCCAGGAGAACCCAAAACAACGTCGAGAAATCGAACGACATGGCGGCTCCTTTGCGGTCGGCTCAGGTTCCAGCGGTCCGAGAGAGGGCGCGGTCCGGCGCGATTTCGGCATCTTATTCTAGCGCGATGCCTACGCGCGTGCCGCGGCAACGCTGCACGTGGTGAGAATCGGCAGGGACCAGGTCCGTTTGCGCATTGGTAAACGTGCCTTCGACCGCCTCTCCACCGGGCATCGGCGCGTGCACACAGTCGTGAACGCTCTGACCGGTGCAAGGCACGGCGTCAGAGCGTTCACCACAGAGACCGATTCAGGGGCAACTGCCGCGAATGGAGGCCACCATGCTCACGCTTCCCGCTTCGGCTCGCTGCAAGCTCTTCGCAGGATCCATGTCTTTAAGCTCTCGACTTTACGGCGCGAGCCGGAGCCTTGCCGCGCCCGTGCTGGTCGCTGGGGCGCTGCTCGCCGTCACAGCACACGACGCAGGCGCCCAATCCAGCCGTGGCGGAGGATCGAGCAGCGGTCTCGGCTCCGCGTCGCGTGGATCATCCGTGGGAGGCGGAATCGGAGGTGGAGTAGGAACCGGAATCGGCGCCGGAGTGGGAACCGGGCTCGGAGCTGGAGCGGGAACCGGACTCGGAGCTGGCGGCTCACAGTTCACGGCACCTGCGCAACGCAGCATTGCGCCCTCCACGTTGACCACGCCTGGTGCCCTGCCGCCATCCGCTATCGGTGCCCCGGCTCCGCGGGCCGGCACGGTGCCTCCGCTGGCACCGGGGGCCAACTCGACCTTCCTCGGCAGTGGTACGACCACCGTCACCACACCCGGAGGCGTGTCGATCGGCGTCCCGAGCGCGGTTGGAACCGTGCAGACCTTCCCCGGCGGCGGCGGCTCCCAGCCTGCAACCGGGAGCGCGCTTTCGAGCGGCACCGCCGGATTCCTGCCCAGTCAGGCGCCCAGCACTCCCGGCGGCGGCGCCGAGGGCTTCAAGTCCTGCATGGGGTTCTGGGATGCCGGAACCCACATGAGCAAGCGGGAATGGGCTGCCGCGTGCCGGCGCGTGGAGAACCGGCTGCAGGGCTTGCGGAAGGAACTGGAGACCAGCAGCTCACAACCGCGCGATCGCGCGACGCGCCGAGGCGTCGCGCGTGTCCGCAACCGCTGAGATCCGCGCGGGCGGGGCCTCAGCGCCCCGGCCACCCGGCGAGCACTGCCTTGCCGATCGCCCGGCCGCTCTCGACCAGTGCATGCGCCTTTCTCAGGTGCTCTGCATCGATCGGCCCGAGGTTTTCCTTGAGCGTGGAGCGGATCACGCCGCGTTCGAGCAGCCCAGCCATCTCGTCGAGCAACCGGTGCTGCTCGATCATGCTCGCCGTGCCGAACGTCGAGCGCGTGAACATCAGCTCAAGATGCACGCTGATGCTCTTGCTGAATAAAGGTCCGGTATCGAACGCCTTGAGCGCCGCCGCTCCCTCGATCAGGCCCAGGTGGCCCTCGGGCGCCAGCACCTCGGCAATCTGCCCGGCGTGCTGCGCCGTGCCGGTCAGCGACAGCACGATATCCACCGCGGGTAAACCGAGGGCCGCAAGCTGCGGCGCCAGCGGCTGCGTGTGATCGACCACATGGTGCGCGCCGAGGTCGCCCACCCATGCCCGCGTCTCTGGCCGCGAGGCCGTGGCGATGACGGTGAGGCCCGTCAGCTTGCGCGCAATCTGGATCGCCATCGAGCCCACGCCGCCGGCGCCGCCGACGATCAAGAGCGAACGGCGGTCCGCGGCCTCGCCGCGCGTAATCCCGATGCGATCGAACAGCAGCTCCCAGGCGGTGATGGCCGTCAGCGGCACGGCTGCCGCCTCGGCGAAGCTCAGCGTAGAGGGCTTGCGCCCGACGATGCGCTCATCCACCAGGTGGAATTCGGCGTTGGTGCCGGGGCGGACGATTGATCCGGCATAGAAGACCGTGTCGCCCGGGTTGAACAGGCTCGCCTCGGGGCCAACCGCCTCGACCGTACCCGCAGCATCGAAGCCGAGCGTACGCATCCCGTCAGCGGGGTCGCCACCACGCCGCACCTTGGTGTCGACCGGATTGACCGACACCGCCTCGACCTTGACGAGGAGATCGCGCGCTGCCGGCACCGGACGCGGCAGATCGACATCGACCAGAGCGTCAGCGTCGGCTGCAGGCAGGGACCGTCTGAAGACGACCGCGCGCATCGGATGTGCTCCCTTTTTCCGTGAAGGTTCAGGCATGCGCTTCGCCGATCAGATGCGGCGAATGGCCACTGGGGGCTCGCACCGCGCCGCTATCGGCATGTCAGAAAAGCAAGGTTTGATCCATATCAAGACGCGGACGCGGGCCTCGTTCAAGATTTTTGGCTCGCTGCAGCATCGGGGGCGAGTGCCAAGAGGCACAGGCAGGACCCATGCACGAGCACGATAAACGATGGCCGATGTATGAGCGTGTGCTGCAGCAGGCGCAGCGCATGGACGAGATGATGGAACGCCTGGGCGTTGATCCCGTGCTTGCGGCACGTGAGGCGCACGGCGATGTGATGGCCCGCGCCAGGGCCGTGTGCACGGTCTGCCCATTTGCTCAGCCCTGCGGTCTATGGCTGGCCTCGCTTTCGAAGCCGCAGGACCCGCCGGGCTTCTGTCCCAACCGGGCCTTCTTTGCCAGCTTTCGGCGCCACAACCGGTCACACGAGGAGCTTCTCCTGCAGGAGGACTGATGGATGGCGACGGCCGGCTCATCCGCCGACGTCATCGACAAGAACGCACCCCCTCCACGACTGCCGTCACGCGAAGTGGCAGGAGACGGTGCCGAACGGGCCGTAGTCGGCGTGGAAGGTATCGCCCTTGGCGGCATCGATCGGGCGGATGAACGAGCCCGCCAGAATCACCTGGCCGGGGTCCAGGGCGACGCCGTGCGGGTGCAGCTTGTTGGCGAGCCAGGCGACGCCGTTGGCCGGATGATTGAGCACGCCCGCGGCGACACCGGTCTCCTCGATCTGGCCATTGCGAAATACCAGCGCCGAGATCCACCTCATGTCCACGTCGAACGGCTTAAAGGGCCGCCCGCCGATGACGAGCGCGGCGTTGGAGGCATTGTCGGAGATGGTGTCGGTGACCTTGCGGGTCGCCTTGGTCTCCGGGTCGAGGCGCTGAAGGCGCGTATCGAGCACCTCCAGTGCCGGCGTCACGTAGTCGGTGGCATTGAGCACGTCGAAGATGGTGCACTCGGGCCCTGTCAGGGGCTCTTTCAGCACGAAGGCCAACTCCGCCTCGATTCGCAGCGAGATGTAGCGCTCGCTCGGGATCTGGGCGCCATCGTAATAGAACATGTCGTCGAGCAGCACCCCGTAGTCCGGCTCGCGGATGTTGACGGCGTTCTGCATCGCCTTGGAGGTGAGGCCGATCTTGTGGCCCCTGATCCGGCGCCCTGCGTCGAGCTTGCGGGCGATCCAGGCGCGCTGCACGGCATAGGCATCCTCGATGGTCATGCCCGGATGGTCCTGGCTGAACATGCGGATCTGCGTGCGCGCGCGCTCGGCCTCGTCCAACCGCGCGGCGGCAGCCTCGATCTGCTCTTTGGCCAACATGAGCGTTTCCGTGTGAGTAATGACGGTTGAAGTTTCCAGGAGGGAAGTGGCCGCCGACAAGGCGCCGATCAGGCCTCGTCAACGACGGTGTTGCTGAGCTTGCCGATCCCCGAGCCTTCGACCTCTACGACGTCGCCGGGCACCAGCCAGCGCGGCGGATCGAAGCGCGCGCCGGCACCGGTAGGGGTGCCGGTTGCGATGATGTCGCCGGGCGTCAGCGTGGCGAAGGTCGACAGGTACTCGATGAGGTAGTCGAACGGGAACAGCAGCCGGTCGGTGGTGTCGTGCTGGCGCACCTCGCCGTTGACGCGGGTGGTAAGCTCGATCGGCGCCTTCAGGTCGATCTCGTCGCAGGTCACGAGCCACGGCCCGAGACTTCCCGACCGGTCGAAGTTCTTGCCCTGGGTGATGTTGAACTTGCCGTGCCGCATCCAGTCGCGCACGCTGCCTTCATTGCACAGTGTCACGCCGAATACGTGCTCCAGCGCCCGCTCGCGCGCAATCCGCCGACCACCTTTGCCGATGACCAGAGCGATCTCGCCCTCGTAGTCGAATTGCGCCGACACACGCGGCCGCTCGATTGGCTGTCCATGGCCCACCACTGAGCCTGGCGCGCGGCAGAACAGGCTCGGATAGCTGGGACGATCGATGTTGGTCAGCTCCTTGTTGCGGTCTGGATAGTTGATGCCGATGCACCAGAGCTTCTCGGGGCAAGGCACCGGCGGCAGGAGCGTGACATCGTCCAGCTTGTGGTCGCCCTGGACGCCGGCTGCCGCCTCCCGCGCCTCGCCAAGGCCATCGGCTGCGATCAGGGCCCGCAGGGTCGGATGCCGGGCAAGCCGCTTGCCGAGATCGACAATGCCGTCACCGACGACGGCGCCGAAGCTCTCGCCGGCACCGCTCCTGAAGCTCACAAGTCGCACGGATCTTCCTTCCCTGTCGCAGTCATAGGACGGATTAGCGAAGCGTAATCCGCCAGTGTCGGTCGTAGGGCGGATTGCGCCTATCGCCTGATCCGCCCTACGAGTTCACCACTCTCGCCATTGCCGAGCGAAATGCCAACCCCTGCTGCTATTCCCCTTGTCGGCCGAGTCGTGCGAGAATGCGGCCATGCCGCTCAAGGAGCCTTCCTTCACCATTGGAATCGAGGAGGAATATCTCCTCGTCGATCGCACGAGCCGCGACCTGGTCTGCGCACCGCCGCAGCAGCTGTTCCAGGATTGCGAGAAGGCTTTGCCCGGCCAGGTGGAGCGCGAGTTCGTCAAGGCCCAGCTCGAGGTCGAGACGCGCGTGCACGGGACGGTGCGCGCAGCCGGAGCCGACCTCGCCGGGCTGCGCCGGACCGTGGCAGATGCGGCGGGGCAGCACGGGCTCGCGCCGATTGCCGCCTCCACACATCCATTTGCGCGCTGGGGCAAGCAGGAGGTCACCGAGCGCGAGCGCTACCGGGCGATCGCCCAGGACTTGGCTGGCGTGGGGCGTCGCCTCGTCTACTCCGGTCTGCATGTGCATGTGGGCATCGAGGATGACGAGCTGCGCATCGATTTGATGAACCAGGCGCGCTATTTCCTGCCGCACCTCTTGGTTCTCTCCACCTCCTCGCCGTTCGCCGAGGGCGAGGATACCGGGCTCAAGAGCTATCGCCTCGCCGCCAACAACGAGCTGCCGCGCACCGGCCTGCCGCAGCGTTTCGAGAGCTGGGCGGCATATCGCGATACCGTGGACATCCTGGTGCGGAACCGGGTGATCGAGGACGCAAGCAAGATCTGGTGGGACCTGCGCCCGTCGGCGCGCTTCCCGACGCTGGAGATGCGCATCACCGACATCTGCACGCGGCGCGAGGATGCCGTATGCCTGGCGGCGCTCTACGTCAGCATCCTGCGCATGCTCTACCGCCTCCGCCGCTCCAACCAGACCTGGCGCGCCTATCCGGTGTTCCTGCTGGCGGAGAACCGCTGGCGGGCCCAGCGCTATGGCGTCGCCGGCACCCTGTTCGACTACGGCAAGGGCGAGCTGGTGCCGTTCGGGGACCTGATCGACGAGCTGATCGCCATGCTGGGCGAGGATGCCGAGGCGCTGGGCTGCCGGGCCGAGGTGGAGCACGCCCGCACCATCGTCGTCCGCGGCACCAGCGCCGACCGGCAGGTGGCCTGCTACCGGCGGCTGATCGCCACGGGCGCCTCGCACGAGGAGGCGCTGCGCGGCGTGGTGGACCTGTTGATCGGGGAGACGGTGGGGGAGGCGTAGGCCGGATTGGCGCGAAGCGCAATCCGCCGATCCAACCCGTCACGCGGCGGATTACGCTCTGCTAATCCGCCCTAGCTTTCCTCGCCACCACCCCGCCCGACATCGGGGCGACGACGCCCGTGGTGCCGGGGAAGGTGATGGGCAGCCCCTTGAGCGAGCGCACGGCCAGATAGGCCCAGGCCTCCGCTTCCACCGCGTCGCCGTCGCAACCCGCCGCCTCGGCCGGCACGACGGCGCTTTCCACCTGGGCAGCGATCATCGACATGAGCGTGCGGTTGCGGCGGCCACCGCCGCAGATCACCCACAGCCGCGGCTCCTCGGGAAAGTGCTCGCGGGCGCGGGCAATGCCGGCCGTCGTGAAGGCGGTCAGCGTAGCCGCGCCATCGGCGGTCGAAAGGCTCTTCACCGGATCGATGTCGAAGGCGTTGCGGTCGAGCGACTTGGGCGGCACGCGGCCGAAGTAGCGGCTCATGAGCAGGAGGTTGAGCGCGTCCTCATCCACCCGGCCGCGCGCTGCCGCGCTGCCGTCGGCATCGATTGCCTTGCCGGTGTGGCGCTGCATCCAGTCGTCGATCAGGGCGTTGCCGGGCCCGGTGTCGAAGGCGATCAGGGTGCCGTCGTGGCCGATCCAGGTGACATTAGCGACCCCGCCGAGGTTGACCACTGCCACCGGCCGCTCCGGCAGCCGTGCCACCATCGCCCGGTGATAAATCGGCACCAGCGGGGCACCCTGTCCGCCCGCCACCACGTCGGCGGCGCGCAGGTCGTAGACCACGTCGATGCCGCAGAGCTGCGCCAGCTCGCGGCCGTCGCCCAGCTGCACCGTCAGCTGCCGCTCGGGCGCATGCAGCACGGTCTGGCCGTGGAGGCCGACCACGTCGATATTGGCAGGCATGAGGCCCTGGTCAGACAGGAAATGCTTGAGCGCAACCGCGTGCCGCGCCGTCAGCTCCCGCTCCACCTCGGCGAGGCAGCCGGACCGCTGCGTGCGGACGGAAAGCTCGCGCGCCTCGTCGATGGCGGCGGCCAGCCGGTAGCGGAAGTCCGGGGCATAGGCGAATGTGGCCGAGGGCCCGCGCACCACCCTGTCCTCTCCATCCGTGTCGATCAGCGCCACGTCGATGCCGTCCATGGAGGTGCCGCTCATCAGGCCGATGGCGCGGTGGAGCTTGGTCATGTGTCCTCCTGAAGCGGCAATACGCAATAGTCCGGGCGGCGACCTGTAACTTTCGGCCGCCTGCAGCTCACGTCGACCGCGCCAGCCAGTGCAAGCGGTCCGGCTATTGCCCACTGCCTATTGCCTACTGCCTCACTCCTCGTGCATGGTCCGCCCGCCTCGCGCAGCTATAGCCGTCTCGGGGCCTTCGCTCAAACCAGCGCAACCGCGGGCTGCCGTCCATGGCCACCTACAAGTCCGAATTTCTCAACGTTCTCAACGAGCGCGGCTTCATCCACCAGTGCTCGGACTTCCCTGGCCTCGACACGCTGGCGGCCAAGGGTGAGGTCGTGGCCTACGTCGGGTACGACTGCACTGCGCCGTCTTTGCACATCGGCAATCTCTACACCATGATGATGCTGCATTGGCTGCAGCGGACGGATGCCGGCAAGCCGATTGCGCTTGTGGGCGGCGGCACGACGCGGGTGGGCGACCCCTCGGGCAGAGACGAGACGCGCAGGATTCTCCCCGTCGAGCAGATCGAGGCCAACAAGGCCGGCATCCAGCGCGCCTTCGCCAAGCTGATCAGGTTCGGCGAGGGCAAGGCTGATGCCCTCCTGGTCGACAACGCCGAGTGGCTGACGAAGCTCAACTACATCGAGATGCTGCGTGATATCGGCCGGCATTTCTCCGTCAACCGCATGCTCACCATGGATTCGGTGAAGCTGCGGCTCGATCGCGACCAGGAGATGTCGTTCATCGAGTTCAACTACATGATCCTGCAGGCGTACGACTACGTCGAGCTTGCAAACCGCTACGGCTGCAACCTGCAGATGGGCGGCTCCGACCAGTGGGGCAACATCGTCACCGGCATCGACCTGGGCCGGCGCATGGGAACGCATCAGCTCTACGGGTTGACCACCCCGCTGCTCACGACCTCCTCCGGCGCCAAGATGGGCAAGACCGCCGCCGGCGCCGTCTGGCTGAACGAGGACCAGCTCAGCACTTATGACTACTGGCAGTTCTGGCGCAACACCGAGGACGGCGACGTCGGGCGTTTCCTGAAGCTGTTCACGACCCTGCCGCTCGCCGAAGTCGACAGGCTCGCCTCCCTCCAG
>DASURA010000334.1:0-2676 GCA_036280295.1 Hyphomicrobiaceae bacterium | reverse complement strand
TGGTCGTGGGAGACATCCTCGATTCCGGGCTACTCCTGGAGACGATGGAGAGATACCGCCCGGCAGCTGTCATGCACTTCGCGGCGCTGTCGACGGTGGGGGAGTCCGTCGCCAATCCCGATCGCTATTATCGCAACAATGTCGCCGGCACCATCTCGCTGCTCAATGCGGTGGCCAAGGCCGGTGTAAAGAAGTTCGTCCTCTCCAGCACCTGCGCCATCTACGGCGTGCCCGATGCGCTGCCGATCACGGAGGATGCGCCGGCGCGCCCCGTCAACCCTTACGGGCGCACCAAGCACATCATCGAGATGCTCCTCGATGACTATGCGCGCTCGTTCGGCATCAACACCGCGGCGCTGCGCTACTATAACGCCTGCGGTGCGGACGCGAGCGGCGAAATCGGCGAGCGCCACGACCCGGAGACGCACCTGATTCCCAGGGCGCTGATGGCGGCCGCCGGGACGCTCCCGCACCTCGACGTGTTCGGCATCGACTACGACACGCCCGACGGCACGTGCATCCGCGACTACATCCACGTCACGGATCTTGCCGAGGGGCACCTTCGCGCGCTCGATCATCTCGATGCCAACTCCTGCAATCTCGCCGTCAATCTCGGTGTCGGCAACGGCCTGTCTGTCTATCAGGTGCTCGCGGCCGTCGAGGAGGCGGCGGGGAGCAAGGTCCCCCTGCGCATCGGGGCGAGGCGGGCGGGCGATCCGCCGGTGCTGTTCGCCGATCCGACCAAGGCGAAGGAGGTGCTCGGGTTCGTGCCTGCACACTCCGATATCGGCAATATCGTCCGTACAGCCTGGAATTTCATGCAGCGCACACGCCCACACGAGCTCGGATGACAAACTGGCCCGGTGCTGCAATCCTGGTCTGACGCCTTTTTCGGCCCCAGGCAAATTCGACGAGAAGCTCAAAATGACCACACCCCTCCGCGTCGCCGTCGTCGGTGGCGGCATCGGCGGCAGCGCCGCCGCTGTCGCGCTCCTGCAGCGCGGCATCGACGTGCATCTTTACGAGCAGGCGCCGGCGCTCGCCGAGGTGGGCGCCGGCGTGGCGGTCCAGCCCAACGGCACCCGCATGCTGCGCAAGCTGGGCCTCGGCGAGGGTGTCACGCGCTACGGCGCCCGCTGGACCGATCCGCAATACCGTCGCCCCGACGGCACCTTCGCCGCCTCCATGTGGCCCAGGGGGGAGGGTGAGAACATCGAGTTCTACGGCTTCCACCGCGCCGATCTGCTGGGCCTGTTCGTCGACAAGCTGCCGCCCGCGATCGTCCACACCGGCCACAAGTGCGTGGGCTTCGAGCAGACCGACGGCGAGTGCGCCGTCATCTTCGCCAACGGCGCCCGTGTCAGTGCCGACGTTGTGGTGGCCGCCGACGGCATCCATTCGGCCCTGCAGCCGTACGTGGTGCCGCCGTCGCCGCCGATCTTCTCGGGCTCGGTCGCCTCGCGCGGCATCGTCCCCGCGGCAAGCGTCAACTGGCCGGCCGGGGCGATGCGCAACTGGCTGGGCGCCGGCAAGCACTTCCTGGTATTCCCGGTGCGCGGCGGCGAGCTCATCAACTACGTGGGCTTCATCACCACCGACGAGGCAACCAGGGAGTCATGGTCGCAGCCAGGCGATCCAAGTTATCTTGCCAAGGAGTTTGCCGGCTGGGACCCGCTGGTGGGCGCCATCATCGCCCAGATCACCACGACCTTCCGTTGGGGCCTCTACGATCGCGAGCCGCTGCCGCGCTGGACGGAGGGCCGCCTCACTTTGCTCGGCGACGCGGCTCATCCGATGCTGCCGCACGCCGGCCAGGGCGCAAACCAGGCAATCGAGGATGCCGTTGCGCTGGCAGCAGTGCTGGCCCGCGCCGACCGCACCTCGGCGCCGCGCGCGCTGCAGATTTACGAAAAGCTCCGGCGTGAGCACACCGCCGGGGTGCAGGGCAAGTCGCGCTCCAACGGCGCCAAGTACGAGGCCGCCGACGGCAACCTTGCCGCGCGCGATCAGGCGCTCGCCCAGCAGTACAAGGAGCGCGCCTGGATCTGGAGCTACGACTCCGAGGCCGAGGCAACCAAGGCCGCGGCGGCGCTGCTGTAGCCGCAGGGCGACAAGGCGGCAATCGCGTTGTACCAAGCCGGCAGCATGCGGCGCAATGCGCTCGCCTATTGCACCGCGCTGCACCTACTGCGGCATCATGTACCTCAGCGCCGCCGACGATGCGGCGCCGCCGATGATGCAGGGGATGCCGACTTCGACGTGACCCATGGCTCCGGCAACGACGCAGCCGAGCGCCAGCGCGGTCTGGCCGACGCCACCCCACCAGCTGGTATTGCGGGCCGACAATGGCCCCTTCACCTTGAGCTGCTCGATGGCCGCCATGGCGTCGCGCCGCACCTTGCCAAGCTCGAAGGTTTCGGCGGCCTCTATCACCTCGCGCAGGACCTCGCGGGTGTCCTTGTTGCGCTCGTGCCGCAGTGACCCCTTGAGCATCCGCAGCAGCTCCTGGTCGCGCGTGGCGTTGGTCGCGAGCGTGAGCTTGGCCATGTTGCCGACCGTCAGACGGTCGAGGTTGTTCTGGTCCTTGGCCCAGGCCAGGATCGACACCATGCGGGCCACCGGCTCATAGGAGCCGGTGGCGAAATATTTGCCCCACAGCATGTCGAGCGGGCCGGA
>DASURA010000333.1:0-11324 GCA_036280295.1 Hyphomicrobiaceae bacterium | reverse complement strand
CATCAGCTGACGGCGTTCGAGTACGCCCTGCGCGATGCCGACATCGAGCAGCAGAACCTGGTCAGCGTCTCGTCGATCCTGCCGCCCGGCTGCGAAATGATCTCGCGCGAGGCCGGCGTTGCCATGCTGCAGCCGGGCGAGATCACCTTCTGCGTTCTGGCGCGCGCCGAGACCAATGAGCCCGGACGAGTTATCTCAGCGAGCATCGGCTTGGCGCGGCCCAAGGACCCGGCCGTCTACGGCTATATTTCGGAGTACCACGGCTTCGGCAAGACCGAGGTGGAAAGCGGCGACTATGCCGAGGACCTCGCCGCCACCATGCTCGCCTCCACGCTCGGCATCGAGTTCGACCCCGATGCGGCCTGGAACGAGCGGCGCAAGGTCTATGAGACGAGCGAGCTGATCGTCGACACCACGTCGACGACCTCGGCGGCGGAGGGCGCGCCGGGAGAGCAGTGGACTTGCGTGGTGGCTTCTGCGGTGTTCCGGTTCACCAAGCCCTGAGGACAGGCAGCGGGGTCAGGCCCCCTCGCCGATCGTTCTGCTTGGGCATGCCGCGGGGTGGCGGGGGGCTTACCCGGTTGCCGACGCAGCATCCACAATCGTCGCCGCGGAAGCCCATTATTGCCCCAAGGGCCGCGCCTGCGTCGCAAGGGTATTGTGCTTGGGGGCAGGCTGCCCTAATTGCGCACATTGAGCCCGGCCGGTCATGGCTGACCGGCGCGGCAGGCCTCGACGATTTACCCGCGGGAGAGTGAATTGGACAGTGTCCTCATCATCGGCGCCGGTGCCGCTGGATCCGTCACTGCACAGAAGTGCGCGATGAACCGCGATGTCTTCAAGCGGATTCACCTGGCATCGCGCCGCATCGCCAGCTGCGAGGCGGTGGCGAAGCGCTGCAGAACGCCGATCGAGGTGAGCCAGGTCGATGCCGACAACGTCGCCGAGACGGTGGCCTTGATCAACAAGGTCAAGCCGGACCTGGTGATCAACATGGCCCTGCCCTATCAGGATCTGCCGATCATGGATGCGTGCCTGGAGACGGGCGTGCACTACCTGGACACCGCCAACTACGAGCCGCGCGATGTGGCGAAGTTCGAGTACTCCTGGCAGTGGAAGTATCATGACCGCTTCAAGGACAAGGGGATCATGGCGATCCTAGGCTGCGGCTTCGATCCCGGCCAGTCCAACGTCTATTGCGCCTATGCGCAGGAGTTCCTGCTCGACACCATCGAGACGATCGACATCGTGGACTGCAACGATGGCAGCCACGGCAAGGCGTTCGCCACCAACTTCAATCCGGAGATCAACCTGCGCGAGGTCACCCAGCGCGGCAAGTACTGGAAAGAGGGCAAGTGGATCGACATCGACCCGCTCTCCATCTCGACCATGATCGACTATCCGGAGGTCGGCCCGCGCAAGTCCTATCTGATCTACCACGAGGAGGAGGAGAGCCTCGTTCAGCACATCAAGGGCCTGAAGCAGATCCGGTTCTGGATGACATTCTCCGACAACTATATCAAGCACCTGGAGGTACTGCAGAACGTGGGCATGACGCGCATCGACCCCGTCATGTACAAGGGCCATCCCGTCATCCCGATGGAGTTCCTGAAGGAGCTGCTGCCGCCGCCGTCGTCGCTGGGCGAGGGCTACACCGGGCGCACGTCGATCGGCTGCATCTTCTCCGGCAAGAACGACGGCGAGCCGATGCGGGTGATGATCTACAACGTGTGCGACCACGCAGAGGCCTACAAGGAGACTGGGGCGCAGGCGGTGTCCTACACGACCGGCGTGCCGCCGATGGTGGGTGCGATGATGCTGTTCCAGGGCCACTGGAAGGGGGCAGGCGTCTACAATGTGGAGCAGCTGCCCTCCAAGCCGTTCATGGAGGAGATCCGCAAGCAGGGCCTCCCCTGGCACGTCCGCGAGCTCGGCCCCGGCGACCAGGCCCAGCTGTTTGCGGTCGAGACGTAATTTCGAGGCGCCGATGCGCCCCCCTCTCCCCGCTTGCGGGGAGAGGGCCGGGCTGCAAGGGAAAGCCTCTCTACCCTGATCCTCAGATGTGGTGCAGAGACCTCGATAGCCGTTGACAGGTTGGAGCCCTTGGCTGCCCCTCACCCGATCCCTCTTCCCATCGCCCTCGGGATCGTTGTGGCGAGGCGGGGCTCGTGGATGGTCCGAGGGCGAAGGGGGGAGGGAGGAGCATGACCCCAAGCCTTCCACTCGACATGGCGACCCCCGCCTACGTCCTCGACGTGGCGGCGCTGAAGCGCAATCTGGCGACCGTCGCCCGCATCAGGCGAGAGGCGGGGTGCAAGGTGCTGCTGGCGACCAAGGCGTGGGCGATGCCGGCGGCGTTTTCGCTCATGCGCGAGCTGCTCGACGGCACGACCGCCAGCGGCGAGTACGAGGCGCGGCTGGGCCGCCAGGCGTTCGGCAAGGAGGTGCACGTGTACGCACCGGCCTACGCCGCCGGCGAAGTCGAGCGCCTCACCGCACTCGCCGACCACATCTACTTCAACTCGCCCGAGCAGATCGGCCGCTTCGGCAGGCTCGCCAAGGCGGCGGGCGCCAGGATCGGCGCGCGCATCAATCCGGGCTACTCCAACGCGACCCTGGGCGGGGCGCTGTACGACCCGTGCGCGCCCTATTCGCGCTTCGGCACCATAAGGGCCGAGATCGACAAGCTGCCGTGGGACGTCCCTGGGTTGGAGATCGATATCTTCCACGTGCATGCCCTGTGCGAAAGCATGGCAGATGGCTCGGCCGGGTTGATCGAGCACGTGGCGCGCGAGTTCGCGCCGTATATCCGCAAGGTCAAGGCGGTGAACTTCGGCGGCGGCCACTTCATCAACAAGCCGGGCTACGACGTGGCCAAGCTGATCGCGGCGATCAAGGCCTTCCGTGCCGAATTTCCTGAGGTCGAGGTGATCCTGGAGCCGGGTGGCGGCATCGTGGTGGACACCGGCTATCTCGTCGCCACCGTGATCGGCCTGCACTGGAACGAACAGCACATAGCCATTCTCGACACGTCGGCCAGCTGCCATATGCCGGACGTGCTGGAGGTGCCCTACACGCCAGCGGTGATCGGTGCCGCGGCCCCCGGCGTGCATCCGTATACCTACATCCTGGGCGGCAAGACCTGCATGACGGGGGACGTGATCGGCGAGTTCTCGTTTCCGGAGCCACTCAAGGTCGGCAGCCGCGTCATCTTCACCGACATGATGCAGTACAGCTTCGTCAAGAACACCACGTTCAACGGCACGCCGCGGCCGGACCTCGGCATGCTGGAGGAGGACGGCAGCTATCGCGTGGTGCAGTCGTTCGGCTACGAGGACTTCCGGCGCACGCTGGGGTAGGGCCTACCGGTAGGGTGCAATAAGCGAAGCGCATTGCACCGTGCCGTGCCAATCGGTGCAATGCGGCTATCGCCTTATTGCACCCTACTGCTCTCCCGTAATGCGCGCATTCATCCACTGCGCAGCGGGCACGGCGCCGCCGAAGCTGTAGACGTGCACGCCGACCACATTGCGCACCCCGCCGGAGCGCAGGCGGGAGGCCAGCGCCATCAGCTGCTCGGTGGGATCGACGTGGGTGAAGTGGTGCACGGCCTTGACGCCTTGCGCCTGCAGCGCGCGCAACGAGGCTGAGACCCCGCAGCGCTGGGCGAAGCGCAGCAGTGTCATCGGGTCCGTCGGGCCGGCCATGCCGACATAGACCGGAACGCCGGGTGCCCGGCGCGCCAAGTCCGCGCAGTATTCGACGATGCGGTTCGGGGCGAAGGAGAACTGCGTCACCAGATAGGCCCCGAGCCCATGCCGGGCGGCCAGCTCCAGCTTGCGCTCCAGTGCGCGATTGAGCGCTGGCGTCGCGATACGCGGATGCCCCTCCGGATAGCCGGCGAGGCCGACTTGGGTGAGGCCGGAGCCGGCGAAGAAATCCTCCGCCAGCAGCGCGGCGCTGTCCGCATACGGCCCCAGCGGGTCGGGAACGTCGCCGGCGATCAGCATGACCTTGCGGACGCCGACGCGGCGCACCGCTTTCCTCAGGAAGTCCTCCGCCTCGGCGCGCGAGAAGATGCGGCGCGCCGCCATGTGCGGCACCGGCTCCAGATTAGCCTGCCGCAGCGCCAACAGTGTTTCAAGGGCCGCCCCCAGATTGCGGCTCGGGACGTGGTTCACGTACACCGGCGTGCCGGCCGGCAGAAGCTTGGCAATCCGGCGGGCGTCGTCCGGCGTGTCGACGCCGATCTCCAGCGATCCGCAGGCAACCAGATCGGCGGCGGCCCGGGCAATGGCCAAGGCACTGCCCGTGCGCACTGCCATCTCGCGGTGCATCGTAGCGTGGGCAAGGGGTGCGGGCATGGCTTGCTCCTGTGCGCTCCGGATCAGTCTCGCTTGCGGGAGATCACGTAGGACTCGTCGAGGAACCACAGCTGGCCGTGTGCCTGCAGCACCTCGCGGGTGGCGTCGAGGTAGCGCGGCGTTGCCACCACCTCGCCCAGGCGCTCATCGTCGATCTGGGCGACGTAGACGGCGGCGTTCCAGGCAGCGAGCAGCGTCGAGGTGCCGATCGAATCGGCAATCTCCGACGGCAGCGTGTGCATGTCGTAGCGGAAGACAGCACGCTGATCGGCGTAGGCGTTGAAATTGTAAAGGCGCGAATCCTTGCCGAGCTCCATGCGTACGGCACGCAGGATGTCGTGACGATCGGACTGGAACGGATTCTCGTCAGGCCAGACCTTCTGCACGATCTCCAGCCCGGGGTCGCGGCCGCATGAATGGATGCCGAGCAGCCGTCCGCCGGGGCGCAGCGCACGCGAGAGGGGGGCGATCACCTTGGAGGCCTTGAACTCGGCCGGCACGCGCGCGCGGTAGGGCTGCGAGGCGATAACGAGGTCGTAGTCGGCACGGGCGCGGCCCTGCTCAGGGATCACGTCGTCGAGCAGGAAACGGAAGTCGTCGCGGTAGATCACCAGCGCCGCCGGGCGCTCGTACACCGGATTGCCGGTCTTCGGACTGTGCTTGGCCTGCCAGACCTTGGCCAGGAACGGCTCCAGCGCCGCGATCTGATCGGAGAACTCGGCTGCCGTGGTGCCTGCCAGCGCCACCTCGTGCCAGACCATCGATGTGGCTGCGGAGAGCGCCTTGGGCGCGAGCCAGGGTGCCTCGGTGTAGAACATGTTGGTGACCACCAGCACCGTTGCCGGGTGCTCGTGGAAGCGGTCAGCCATCTTGTCGAGAGAGAGGCGCACGTCCTCCAGGCTGATCTCCTTGCCGACGATGTAGAACGGCAGCGTCGGCAGCCGGCGATGCATCTCGCGCATGACGCGGGTCAGCACCGTGCCGTCGCCCATGCCGGCGTCGAACACGCGCACCGACGGCGGCGACGGATGCAGATGCCCAAGCTCCATCGCTACCCGGCTTGCCACCGTCTGCTTCTCGCCGCAGGAATTGACGAACAGCAGGTACTTCTGCCGATTGTCGAAGAAGCGGAAGTTGCGTGCTGGATCGCTGCGGGTGGGGGCCCTCTCGACGGGAGGCAGCAGCGGTGGCGCCGGTACCACCCGCACCAGCGGCATCAGCTCGGGTGGCGACAGGGGGGCTGAGATGCCCAGCGTGGTCAGGAAGACGCTGACGCGCTCCAAGGTCTCCGGCGTGATGCGGGCACCGTCGCGCAAGCGCGAGACGAACTTGCCGTCATTCACCGCCCGGCGCCCGAAGGTGGACTCCGCCATGTTGGCGCGACGGCAGAATTCGGAGATGCTGTCCAGCAGCCCGACGGCTTCCTGCATTGATTCTCGACGCTCCCTGAGGCCGGAGCCCGTCGCTTCAATGCGGCTTGCGGCCCGGCCCGTGCCCTAATGGGGTCAGGCTATCGGGGTTGCGGTTGGGAGGACAACCACAAACCGGGAGCGTTGGCGTATGGGATGACTCCCACTTGATGCGGCTCTCAGCCGACGTGAAAGGAAAGGGGCGCTCAGCGCTGCAGCCCTGCTTCTGGAAATGGAGGCCAGCGACACACAGGCGGCCGCACTCAGCGGCGCCGCCCGCGCGGGCGGCGCTTGCGCGCAGGTGCCGCAGGCACCGGATTCAACTCCTTGCGCTGCTCCAGCAGCACCAGGGTCACCAGCAGGACTGCGCTGACCAAGGGTATCAGGCTCAAGGCCGCGCCCAGAAACAGGGTTGAAACGGTCATAAAGGGCTCCCGCGGGTGTTCTCTCCCCAGCGGCGCAATAGATGGCAAGCCACAGTTTTGCCGCGATCCCCGAAACAGGGGAGATTTGGCGGAGCGCCGAGGGGATCGCTGGAAGGGCGGCTGGGCTGGTCTTATCGGGCCGCACACGACAGGGTGGCTAGGACTTCCTGGGCGCCCGGGGCGGCGCCAGCGGGTCCATGGATTGTCGCACGCAGGGCCGCTGCTGCAGGGCCCGGCAATCGCGCGGACGCGGCGCCGGCGAGCTTGATGACGTAGCTGCGGTCCGGCGCCAGTTGCGGGGCCGCCACCACGATCGGGGGCCGGGCGTGCCAGTCACCACTGGCGAGGACCCGGCTCAGCCGCGCGACCTCGCCCAGCAGAGCGGCATCGGCATCGCCGGGTATGGCGATGGCTACGGGCGCCTCCGGCGGAATGGTCGCCAGCAGCGTATGCAGCGCCTGGAAGGCTGGCCGGACGTGCGGGTAGAGGCAGTCGATGCGCCAGCGATGAGCGAACAGGGCTTGGAGCACCAGGACGCCGGCCACGATCAGCGCCGGACCGAGGCGCTTGCCACCAATGCGCTTGTCCCTGTGCGCCACCAGTGCTGCAGCCCGGCGGGCAAAGCGGCTGCAGGCGAGAAGGTGCGCCGCGGCGACGAGGATGAGCGGGCCAAGCTGCGACGCATAGCGCCATACGCTGGCCGCCCGCGCGACCTCGTCGGCACTGAAGACGGCAACGTACGAGAAGACCAGCAACGCGGCTTGTGCTGCCGTGATGGCGGCGACCATCAGTGTCAGCCGCTTCGTGCCAGGTTCCATTCGTCGCCATCCGACAATGGCGCAGGCCGTCAGGACGAGCCCGATGGTGAGGGCGGCGGCGCCCATGGCCGGGTTGTTGGCGAGGCGCTCGGTGGCAAGCGACCGAAGCACCGTTCCAGGTGCGGACCAATTCCATTGGCTCAAGGCCCGAGGCACCATGTCGGGCGCGATGCCTTGGACGGCGAGATGCAGGCGCCAGATGGCGACGCCGAGCGCGGGTGCGACCATGAAGGCTGCCGCATGGGAGCATGCGCGCCCGAGGGCCGCGGCATCGCGACCGCGAGCGACGGCTGCGGACAGCGGCACGGCCATGGCAGCGGCCGCCACCAGCACCATGTTGGTTTCGCGCAGGTGTACGAGTGCCAGCGCAGCGAGCGAGGCCCGCACCGTCCAATCCCGCGTGGGCTCATGCTGCGCCCCCTCCGCCACCGTGCCACGCCACAGGCTGTAGGCCATGGCCGCCAGCAGAAATGCGGTAGGCACGTCGGCGTAGGTCGTGATGGCGATGCGCGGGTCGAAGAAGGGGTTCAGCAAGGTGGCGCACAGGGCGGCGACGGCCACCGCGGCCGCAGCCGGCCAGTCGCTTCTCAGCCAGGCGGCGGCGAGGACAATGCCGAGCAGGGCACCGAGCACCAGCGGCAGCACCTTCGGCACCCGGTCATCCCACGCGCCCTGGAGCGAGCTGACGGCGAAGCTCACATAGGGCATGCCGATCGGATACCCCTGCTTGCCGGTCTGCAGGTTCGGCAGCGCGGCGGTGGGCAGGGCGTCGTGGGCAAAGAGATAGAGCGCGTTCGGCAGCCAGTGGCCGAACTCGTCGTATTGCACGGACCCGAACGAGGCCGCCGCGCTCACTGCCGGGAAAACGGACAGGGCGGCTATTGCAGCCGCTTTCGCGGCCGGGCGCCCGTGCCCGTGCCAGAGCGAATGCGCGAGCAGACCGCAGCCGCCGATCGTCCCCGCATAGAGCACGCCGCGCAGCGGGACACCGAGGTAGCCTGCCAGGATCGAGGCGGTGACCACGGCGCCCCAGCCTGCAGCCACCGCATAGAGGCCGTCGACTGGCGTGACACGCACAGCCAGCAGACGGAGCAGGCCAAGCCCCAGCCCGAGAAACGCCGAGAGCAGCGCACCCAGAGCCGCCAAGCCGGCTGTTGCCTGAAGGGCCATCGATGTGATCCTGCTCGAGGCGCGCTGCGTGGCGTTGATCGCAGGGTGCCTCTGTAATCGGAGTGTCTCGCGGTGGGCTGCGACTGTCCAATTCTGGCAGGCTGCAGCACCGCATCCGGTGTGGATATCGGCCAAGGCAGGCCTGAGCACATCCGCCGTCGTGAAGCTGCCATAGGCTGCGTGGCTGCGATTGGTGGATGTATGATTGGGCGGACGGCTGGACGCAACGAAGGGACATCTCGCATGGGCATGCTCGACGGCAAGGTTGCCATTGTCACCGGTGCCACCAGCGGCATCGGCCGCCGGACGGCCGCGCTGCTGGTGGAGGAGGGCGCACGCGTCGTGTTCACCGGGCGACGCCGGGCGGAGGGTGAGGCGCTTGCGGCTGAGCTGGCCGGCAACGGGCGCTTCATTCCGGCCGACGCCACGCTCGAGGAGGATTGGCAGGGGGTGATTGCCGAGACGGTGTCGGCTTACGGCCGCATCGACGGCCTTTTCAACAATGCCGGCGGCCCCGCCCCGACCGGCAGCATCACCTCGATCGCGGTGGATGGCTTCGACCGGGCAATGGCGCTGCTGGTGCGCTCGGTGATGCTGGGCATGAAGCACGCCGCACCCGTCATGATGCGCCAGCGCTCCGGCAGCATCGTCAACAACGGCTCGATCGCGGCCCACCTGGCGGGCTATTCCAGCTCGATGGTCTACTCCGCCGCCAAGGCCGCCGTGAACCATCTGACGCGCTGTGTCGCCATGGAGCTGGGCGAGCACGGCGTGCGCGTCAATTCGGTGTCGCCCGGAGCGATCGCCACCGGCATCGTTTCCAAGGCGCTGGGGATGGAGGCGGCGAGCGCCGACCTGCAGGCGGCGCGGATGCAGGAGGTGTTCGCCAAGGCGCAGCCGATTCCGCGTGCCGGAATGCCGGAAGATATCGCCCAGTGCGTGGCCTGGCTGCTCTCGGACCGCGCGTCGTTCGTCAACGGCATCGACATCGTCGTCGACGGCGGTATGATCGGCGGGCGCATGTACACGCCCCACCAGGAGGGATTGCAGGCGCTGAAGGCCTCCCTCGGGATCGCGGACTGAGGCGGGTGCCAGGAGCCGCGACAATCGCAAGCTGCCCGCTCACAGGATCAGCCGCATGGCCAAGCCGAAGACGCCCCTGCTGACGGCGGACTGCGTTGTGCTCGATGGGCGCGGCCGGGTGCTGCTCGTGCGCCGGAGGTATGCGCCGTTCAAGGGCCAGTACGCGCTGCCCGGCGGCTTCGTCGAGATCGGCGAGACCGTGGAGGCGGCGGCCCGGCGCGAGCTGATGGAGGAGACCGGGCTGGAGGCGGGCAGGTTGCGGCTGCTCGGTGTCTACTCCGATCCAAGCCGCGATCCGCGCGCGCACACCTGCTCGGTCGTTTATCTCGCCAGCGTGCCGCGCGGCGCGAGGCCCGCGGCCGGCGACGACGCGGCGGCGGCGGAGTGGGTGGAGGATTGGAGCAAGGTCGACTTGGCGTTCGACCATGCCAAGATTCTGGCGGATGCGCGCCGGCTGAGGCAGCGGGTCGCCAAGCAGCAAGCAGACAGGAAGCTGGAGAGGCAATGATGGCCGATTTCGACGGCAAGATCATTCTGGTGACGGGCGGCGCGACCGGGCTTGGGGCGGCGATCGCCATCGGCGCGGCCAGGCGCGGCGCCAAGGCGGTCATCATCAACTGCACCAAGAGCCTCAAGGAGGCGGAGGAGACGGCGCAGGCCGTGCGCAGCGCCGGCGCCGCGGCCGCCATCGCCCAGGGCGATGTGGCGGAGGATGCGGACTGCCGCAGGATCGCGGCGTCCGCCGCCGGCTACGGCCGGATCGACGTGCTGTTCAACAATGCCGGCATCACCAAGCACGTCCAGAACCACGCCAATCTCGACGCGCTGTCGAAGGAGGACTTCCTGCGCCTGTTCTCCGTCAACACGGTGGGGCCGTTCCAGATGGTCCGCGCCTGCCGCAGCCTTCTGGAGGCCGCCGGCAAGGCGAGCGTGGTGATGACGTCATCGATCGCCGGCATCTCCGGCAACGGCTCCTCGGTCGCCTATGCCGCGTCCAAGGGTGCGCTCAACGTCATGACGCTGTCGCTCGCCCGCGCGCTCGCCCCCAAGATCCGCGTCAACGCCATCTGTCCCGGCTTCATCGATACGCGCTGGTTCCCCGATGCGTTCGGCGAGGAGAAGGCGCAAACCGTGCGTGATCGGATGATAAGCATCACGCCGCTGCAGGTTGCCTCCCAGCCCGAGGACGTGGCCGACGCCGCCCTGTTCCTCGCCTCGGACGCCGCCCGGAATATCACCGGTGAGATCCTGACAGTGGATGCCGGCCTGCACCTCGGCCCGTCGCCGCAGGCGGGCATGCGGCGTTGAGCGGGTGCCAGATAGGGACGTGGAGCGGGTGATCGCGTCTCCCTTCCTGGAGCATGCGGAGAAGCTCGATTATGTCCGCCTTGCGCTGCCCGGGAAGATAAAGAGCGGCGGCGCGCTCGTCAGGCCATGTGCTCACTACGAGCCTCGTGACCGCGCGCCCACGGCTTTGGTAACGGTCGATGTACCCCGAGTGGCACACGTTGATGCATCGCTGGCGCAACGCAGCGTGAGCGGCAGGACCTGACCCGAGCCAGGCGGTGAATACGACAGCACGTAGGTTTGTCTGGCCTGGCGATCGGGAGGCTTGCCTGCGCAGGTTGCAGAACCTCCTGTGGATCTTCTCTCAATGCGCAGACCATCTTTCGTAGGGGTCGCTTCAATCCTGGTTATTGCCTAGGATCTGCAAGCCTCGCGCGAACAGCCAACGTGGGCCTCCGACATGCATCGTTTCCGTATGTCACATCCAACAAGAGGCCACCCCTTTGTCCTCCGGCTCAAAAGCTTTTTGGCGCCAAGCGACGACGATCTCATGGCTCTCTGGCAGCTGATCGAGACCGACGTGACGGTGGGCAAGCGCCGGGACCTGGTGGTCGACGGTTTCGAATATCGCAAGCTGTGTTTCGTCCAGTCTGGGTTCGCGTCCAGGTACAAGTTGCTGCGCAACGGCAAGCGTCAGATCGTGAACTTGATACTGCCAGGCGATGTGATTGGGTTGCCTGGAAGCTTTCTCGAAAAGGCATGCTACTC
>DASURA010000332.1:0-4744 GCA_036280295.1 Hyphomicrobiaceae bacterium | reverse complement strand
GAAGATGGTCGAGGCATTCGACCTGGGCCACGGCCCGGCGGACGCGATGAACCCGCGCGCCTTGCATTTCATTACCGAGGCGGAGCGGCTCGCCTTCGCCGACCGCAACCGCTACATCGGCGACCCGGACTTCGTGCCGGTACCGCTCGGCCTGCTCGACCCGGGCTACCTCAGCACCCGCCGCGCCCTGATCCATCCCGACAGCGCCATGGCCAAGCCTGGGCCCGGCACCCCGCCGCAGATCAGCCTTGCGCCGGGCGCGGACGACACCGTCGAGCAGGACGGCACGACGCATTTCTCGATCGTCGACCGCGATGGCAATATCCTCTCGATGACAAGCACCATCGAGGCAGGGTTCGGCTCGCGCGTGTGGGCGGCGGGCTTCCTGCTCAACAACGAGCTCACTGATTTCGCGCTGAGGCCTGTCGACCGCGAGGGCCGGCCGCTGGCCAACGCGGTCGGGCCGGGCAAGCGGCCGCGCAGCTCGATGGCGCCGACCATCGTTTTCGGTGCGGATGGCAAGCCGTGGGCGGTCCTCGGCTCGCCGGGCGGTTCGCGCATCATCCTCTATGTGGTCAAGGCCCTGGTGGCTCTGATCGACTGGAAGCTCGATGCGCAAGCTGCGGCGTCGCTGATGAACTTCGGCAGCCGCGGCGGACCGCTGGAGATTGAGATCGATCATGGCGCCGCGCTCTGGCACGCGCTTCTCATGCGGCCCTACGGGCACCGCATCAGCGCCGACTACCTGGCATCGGGCGCGCACATCATCGTCCGGAGGCCGGACCAGAGCCTGCAAGGCGGCGCCGATCCGCGGCGCGAGGGCGTGGCGCGGGGGGAGTAAACAGAAGTCAGAAGTCAGAAAGAAAACGCCATGCCATGCTCAGGTCTGAGTCTCAGATTTCTGGGCTTCTGACTTCTGATTTCTGACTTCTGATTTCCAACTTCACAGGGTGCACACAGCCATGACCACCCCCCTCTCCATCACTGTCGCCGGGGCCGGCATTGCCGGCCTGTGGCAGGCGCTGACGCTCGCCCGCCGCGGCCACCGCGTGCGCCTTGTCGAGGCGTCGGCCGAGCCGTTCGCCGCGGCTGCCAGCAGCTACGCCGGCGCCATGCTCGGGCCGTTCTGCGAGACGGAGGTCTACGCCCCGGTCGTCACCGCCCTCGGCCTGGAGTCGATGGCGTTGTGGCACTCCATCTATCCCGCCACCGTGATGAACGGAACGCTGGTGACCGCGGCGGGGCGCGACGCCGCCGAGGTCGAGCACTTCGCGCGGCTGACGCAGGGCTACGAGCGGATCGGCAGCACGGATCTCGCCAGGCTCGAGCCGGATCTCGCCGGCCGCTTCGCCTCGGGCCTCCACTACCCGAAGGAAGGGCATCTCGATCCGCGCGCGGCGATGCACGCCCTGTTGGAGGCGATCAGGCACGCCGGCGTCGAGGTCGAATTCGGCGCGAGCTGGCCCGCGGCGCAGCAGGCAAGCGACGATATCGTCGTCGACTGCCGCGGTCTCGCGGCGCGAGAGTCACTGCCGAGGCTGCGCGGGTTGCGCGGTGAGCGGATCATCGTGCGGACGGCCGAGATCTCGCTCAGCCGCCCGGTGCGCCTCCTGCATCCCCGGCACCCGATCTACGTTGTGCCCTGGGATGATGGCCGGTTCATGATCGGCGCCACGGTCGTGGAGAGCGAGGATGCCGGCCCCATCACCGTGCGCGCCACGCTGGAGCTGCTCGGCGCAGCCTACGCGCTCCACCCCGGGTTCGCCGAGGCCGAAGTCCTGGAGGCCGGGGCCGGCATACGCCCGGCCCTGCCCGACAACGTGCCGAGGATCATCGTGCGCGGGCGCACGCTCCTGGTCAACGGCCTTTACCGCCACGGCTTCCTGATGTCCCCCGCCCTCGCGGTCCGGGTGGCGGACTACCTGGAGACCGGCGCGGTGGACGAGCGGGTGTTCCAGGTCGAATCGTAATGGCACGTAGGGCGGATTAGCGTAGCGTAATCCGCCGCTTATCTGGCGGATTGCGCGCTGCGCGCTCATCCACCCTTGCGTCAGGATTACGCCCAGGGCCTTGCCGCCTGCGCCTTGGCCTCGAATTCGCCGATCGACTTCTCGCTCTCCAGCGTCAGGCCGATGTTGTCGAGGCCCTCCAGCAGGCAGCGCTTGCGGAACGCGTCGATCTCGAAGCTGATGCGGCCGCCGTCAGGCCCGGTGATTTCCTGCTTTTCCAGGTCGATGGTGATGGTGGCGTTGGCGCCGCGGTTGGCGTCGTCCATCAGCTTGTCCACGTCCTCCTGCGGCACCTTGATCGGCAGGATGCCGTTCTGGAAGCAGTTGTTGTAGAAGATGTCGGCAAACGACGACGCGATCACGCAGCGGATGCCGAAGTCGAGCAGCGCCCACGGCGCATGCTCGCGCGAGGAGCCGCAGCCGAAGTTCTCGCCGGCCACCAGGATCTGCGCCTTGCGGTAGGCCGGCTTGTTGAGCACGAAGTCCGGGTTTTCCTTGCCGCTCTCGTCGTAGCGCAGCTCGTAGAACAGGTTCTTGCCGAGTCCGGTGCGCTGGATGGTTTTCAGGAACTGCTTGGGGATGATGGCGTCGGTGTCGACATTGATCATCGGCAGCGGAGCGGCAACGCCCGTCAGGGTTGTGAACTTGTCCATGGCGTACCGCCTCCCGGTTGATCTTAGGCTGCAATAGGGCAGAGCCGCATTGCACCGATATTCACGTTGTATCCGCCTCGTAGCGGATCGGTGCAATGCGCTGCGCTTATTGCACCCTACGTCCTTAGTCCATCCGCCAGCGCCCGGAAGTAGCCCTCCGCCTCGGTCAGGCGCTCGATACGCCGGGCGTAGGCGCCGGCGGCGGCGCTCAAGAGCGGCTCCCGGCTGGCGAGCTGGTCGAGCCGCCTTTTAACGCCGGCCAGCTTGCGCCCGTCAAGGTGCTGCTCCAGGGCCTTTACGATGTCCTCGATATAGCCGGCGATACGGCCGAGCTCGCGGACGGCGTCGCGCGCCGCCCGTACCGAGGCCGGGTTGGTCTCCAGCTGGGCAAGCGCCACGGCGGCGCGCGCCAGCGTATCGGCAATATGCTCGGCATACTCGGCCACTTTGTCGCGCTGGCCGGCGTCAAGCTCCCGGATCAGCCCGCGCCAATGGTGCAGGGTCTGCGACAGGTGGACGAGCTTGGCAATGTAGGAGAGGAGGCTCACGGGGCTGCAGGACCTGCACGAGGCGCGGGAGTCGCCCCATTCTAGCCGCCCCGGCCAGGCGGGGGATAGCCGCGGGGTGGCCGTGGGGGCCGTCTTCAACAGGGGACCGGGTCAGACCCCTCGCCGCCACGGTCCATTTTTTCTGCCGACGGTTGCCGAGGGGTCTGACCCCGGCGCCACCCGCCGTGCTATGTACGCGGCATGAGCGACACCACCCAGCCCAACGCCGCCGTCAGCATCGGCACCGTCACCTTCGCCAACGACAGGCCGATCGCGCTGTTCGCAGGCCCCTGCCAGATGGAAAGCCGGGGGCACGCACTGGAGATGGCCTCGGCGCTGAAGGAGATCTGTGGCCGGCTCGGCATCGGTCTCGTCTACAAGACATCGTTCGACAAGGCGAACCGCACCTCGCTCGGAGCCAGGCGCGGCCTGGGCCTGGACGGCGCCCTGCCGGTGTTCGCCGAAATCCGCGAGGCGCTCGGCGTGCCGGTCGTCACCGACGTCCACGAGGCCGGGCAGTGCGCCCGGCTTGCCGAGGTGGTGGACGTGCTGCAGATCCCGGCCTTCCTGTGCCGGCAGACCGACCTGCTGATCGCCGCGGCCAGGACCGGGCGCGCCGTGAAGGTGAAGAAGGGGCAGTTCCTGGCCCCCTGGGACATGCCCAACGTGGTCGCCAAGATCACCGGCAGCGGCAACCCGAACGTGCTCGTCACCGAGCGCGGCGCCTCGTTCGGCTACAACACGCTGGTGGTCGACATGCGCTCGCTCGCCATCATGGGCCAGATCGGCTGCCCGGTGATCTTCGACGCCACCCACGCCGTGCAAAGCCCCGGCGGCCAGGGCACCGCCTCGGGCGGAGACCGCCGCTTCGTGCCGGTGCTGGCGCGTGCTGCCGTTGCCGTGGGCGTCGCCGGCCTCTTCATCGAAACGCACCAGGACCCGGATAACGCCCCCTCCGACGGCCCCAACATGGTGCCGCTGCGCGAGCTGGAGGGGCTGCTGCGCGAGCTGCAGGCGATCGATGCTGTGGTGAAGAAGGACCTGTAGGATGCAATCGTGGCGAAGCGCGATCGCACCAATCTAAGCTAACCCTGTACAGTTGCCGGAGGGGAAGATCGCCGATGCCCAAGGTTGATCTCGGCACCGTGCCGAAGGCCAAAGGCTCGGGCTATCCGCCGCCCTTCGATGCACCCTGTGCCGAGCGCATCCGGCAGCGGCTCGGCGATGCCGGCGGGCTTACGGATTTCGGCGTCAATCTTATGCACCTGCCGCCCGGCGGCTGGTCGAGCCAGCGGCACTGGCACTCGCACGAGGACGAATTCGTCTACGTGCTCGCGGGCGAGCTGACGCTGGTCGAGGACGGCGGCGAGACCCCGCTGCGCGCCGGTGAGTGTGCTGCTTTCCCCAAGGGCTCCGGCAATGGCCACCACCTCGTCAACAAGTCCGGCGCCATGGCCGTCTACCTCGAGATCGGCTTTCGCCACCCCGAAGACCTCACCATTTGCTCCGACATCGACATGATGAGCGCCAACGC
>DASURA010000331.1:0-17643 GCA_036280295.1 Hyphomicrobiaceae bacterium | reverse complement strand
GGATTGACCGAACCCTGGGAGGTCTGGAGCGACGATACGCAATCTGTCGGCAAGGAGCGGAATCAAGTCTCGGAACATGTGGCCTGCGCTCGGGAAGCCATGCAAGAGCAGCAGCTTCGGCGCGTCGGCAGGCCCGGCCTCCCGATAAAAGACGTTGAAGCCGTCGACATCAGCCGTGCTGTACCTGACAGTCGCCATCGAAACGCTCCTCTGCTCGTCACCTCGTTCGTGACGTCAAGAAGGCAGTCGGGCGAGGAGCCATAGCCATACGCTGCGCGATGCCATTGGTCAGCCCAGCGCCGCCATCCAGCCGGCGATGGCTCGCCCAATCTCGTCCGGCGAATCTTCCTGAACGAAATGGATTCCCGCCACCGTCTTCTCCGTCAGCGCCGGCCACCTGCGGACGAGGCTAACCAGCGCATCATTGGCGAGGATCGCACCTGGCTCAGCCTTCAGGAACAGCTTGGCTACATTGCTCGTCCCCAGCCAGTCCGCGTATTCAGTCGCAATCGCATGCACATCGGCGGGCTCGCCCTCGATGGGTATTTGCCGCGGCCACGTCAGCGTCGGCCGTCGCCCCTCCCCAGGCTCGGCGAACGGCCGTCGATACTCCGCCATCTCCTCGTCGGCGAGTTTGCGCAGGATGGCGTTCGGCAGGATCTCTTCAATGAAATAGTTGTTCTGCAGGACCATCGCCTCGCCAGCCTCCGAACGCAGCGCCTCGAGGGCGGGGCGCATTCCCATCTTGTCCCAGTGGTCCTGGCCCTGCGGTGCCACGATCGCCTCCATGAACGCGATTCCTTTCACAGCCTCGCGGTGGCGGTTCGCCCAGTCGAAACCGAGGGCCGAGCCCCAGTCATGAACAACCAAGATGACCCGCTCGCGCACATCCAGGGCCTCAAGCAGGGCGTCGAGGTAGCGGCGGTGCTCCACGAAACGATATGAGTCGGGGCCACTATCAGGCAGCTTCTCGGAATCGCCCATGCCGATGAGGTCGGGGGCGATGCAGCGGCCTCTCGACTGCAAGTGCGGCAACACGTTGCGCCAGAGGTACGACGAGGTGGGATTGCCGTGCAGGAGCACGATGGGGTCGCCCTCTCCCACCTCCACGTACGCCATCTCCATGCCGAGCACCCGCCGCCTCTGCTTCTGGTACGGAAATGCCGCTGAAATCATGCTCGCTTCTCCTCGAGTGTGGAAGCAACGGTCCAATCCTGCCGATCCGCGGAACCCAACACGCCTCTACGGTGCGCACCGATGACTAAGCGAAAGCAATCGGGGAAAACCCCAAATCCGGATCGCGATCCGAGAAAATTCGGGTGATCTGCGAGGACAGCTCCGCTGGGCTGGCTGCAGGTCCAGGAAACCTCCTCTGCAGTCATCCGTCAGCAGTTCTTTGTCACGCCCCACCGGCAGCGCACAGGGATCGGATGGCGGCGCTGCCCGACCTGCTCGCGCAGTTGCCGCAGGCTGATAAGTCCATCGCCCTTGTTACGCGCCGGTCGGGGGACCCCGCTGGCGACGATGGAGGATTGCTGTCGTTCATGGTGCGTCTCCCTTGTTGAACGAGACCTCCGGGAGACGTGCGCGGCCGGCAGGGCTCGACTGGTTCAACCCAGACGGCAGCCGCATCGCACCGCCTCGTGGGACGGAACGGCGCGGTCTGGGACGTGAGGGAGCGGTCGGAAGTCCTTACGCTCGCCGGGCATGAGGGCGCGGTCGGGAGCGCGGCGTTCAGCCCAGATGGTAGTCGTGTCGTGTTCACTTGCAGGGACAGAAGCATGCTGTTGGCGAAGACGAGCTTCAGATCCGCAGCGTTTTTGTCTCCGAGCGGGGCGGCCCGGTAGAGGCCGCCAGTTCCTCCCAGTCAAGCTCGTCCATACGTTCGGCCCATTGGATCGGCATGAAGCAACTCCATGGCTGAAAGCGCGGGCGGGCGCGGGCCCCTTATCAAGCGCACAATGCGACTTCTCACGGCTTACCTGAGCCTCGCCGGACTGCAGCAGTCACGGCCGCGACGATCTCCTCGCTGCTCGGGAAATGTCCCTTCGCGCGCTGGGCAACGGTCTTGTCGCCGACCTTGACCTCGAAGATGCCGCCCGTGCCGGGCACCAGCTCGACGTCAAGCTTGCACCGGCTTTGCAATGCCGTCGCAGCATCCCTCGCGCGCTTTTCATACCCGCAAGGGCGGCAATAGATGATCGATACGTGGGGCATGGCGTGGTCTCCGTTCGCACGATGCGCGGGCGGATCATGCCGCGCGTGGTAAGCCGGCGCGGGCCGTCGCTGCTTCGATGCCGGCGATCCAGCCGGCGACCGCGTGGCCGATGGCGTCGGGATGATCCTCCTGCAGGTAGTGCAGCCCCGATGCCAGTTGCACGACGTGGCAATGCGTGAGCGATGCGGCGAAGCGGTTGGCGACGTCCGGCGACACCAGCGCTCCGGGATTGCCGACGAACAGCAGCTTGGGAAAATCCGCTTGTCTCAGCGCCGCGTGTGCAGCCTCGAGCGTGGCGTACACATCGGCGGGCTCGCCCGCAATCGGCAGGTCTCTCGGCAAGGCAAGCACTGGCTGGCGGCTGTCTGGCGTCGGGAAGGGCTCGCGATATGCGGCCATCTCCGCTTCGCTGAGCTTCCGCACGACGGAGCCGGGCAGCACACGCTCGACGAAGGCACTGCCTTCAAGCACCATCTGCTCGCCGATGCCGGGCGTCCGGAACTTCTGGAACGTCGCACGCGCCGCGGGAGCCTGGTGGAAGTCGTTCCAGGTCGGCATCGGCCGGATGAACTCCATGAAGGCGAGGCCCTTCACGAATGCCGGACGCCGTGCGGCAAGCTCGAAGGCGAGCGCCGTGCCCCAGTCCTGTGCCACGATGTAGGCGCTCTCGATGCTGAGGCCGTCGAGGAAAGCATCGAGATAGCGCACGTGGTCCGCAAAGCGATAAGCGATCGGCGGCTTGCCCGACCTGCCGAACCCTATCAGGTCCGGCGCGATGCAGCGCGCGACCGACGCCACGTGGGGGATGATGTTGCGCCAGATGAAGGAGGACGTCGGATTGCCGTGCAGAAAGAGGGTGAGCGGCTCGCGTGCGGCGTTGGTCTGCCGATACGCCATGGTGGAGTCGAGCACGGCAATCTTCGACATGCCGATGGCTGCTGCGGCGGTCACGGTCATGGGTCCTCCTTGAAGACAGTATCGAATGCGATGGCCTTGAAGCGTTCGAGCGGCACCGGTCCGCGCTCCACCTTCATCCGCAGAATGGCGCCTTGCCACGAGGCAAGCAGGAACTCCGCAAGATCCGTCGAGTCGAATGTCGCCGGAATCTCGCCTGCGGCCTGTGCCTCGGCGATGCAAGTGGCGAACGGTGCTCGCCACTCCTCGTAAATGGCGGCGAGCCGTGCGCGCAGCGCCTCGCTGTGGCCGGTCGCCTCCAGGCTCAGGTCACCGATCAGGCAGCCTCTGGCCCACCGGTCCGCCTCGAGCTTGGTGGTGATGATGTCGAGGTAGCGCCGCAGCCGCGCCCTCGGCGTCAGCGCCTTGTCTTCCAGCGCCTCGCGCACGAGCCCCTGCACGTAGGCGAAGTAGTGGTTGAGAACGGCCTCGGCGAAGCTCTCCTTCGATCGGAAATGATTGGTGAAGGAACCTTGCGGCACTCCGGCCTCGGCGATGATGTCGCGAACGCTGGAGCCGTTGTAGCCGGACCGGAACATGACCCTGAGGCCGGCGGAGATGATGTCGTCACGATGTGAGTGCTTGGGCATATCGCATCAATACGTACGACCGTATTGAAATGTCAAGGGGGTGTGGCGCCGCCTCCGTCACCGCCACGAACACGCCCCGGAGCGCCGAGCGGCTGTACTCGTCGGCCTCGCGGCAGTAGCGGTTCACCATCTCCAGGCTCTTGTGGCGCGTGTGCTGGGCGATGCGCAGCGGCGGCACGTCGACGGCCGCGGCGCTTGTGACGAAGCCGGCGCGGAGCGAATGGCCGGAGAACCGGCGGACAAGCTCCTTCGCCTCCTCGATGGTCTTTCCCCGCTTCCTGGCGATGTCGCGCATGGCACGCTTGACGATGCGCGAGACGCTGTGCGCGGTGAGGCGCTCGGCGGCGATCTGGTTGCGGTTGTTGACCGCGCGGAAGATCGGCTCGCCGGGCTGGAGCTGCGCACGCGCGGCCCAGGCCTCCAGCGCCTCGCACGCGGGCTCGAAGTCCTTGCGCGGGATGACGATGGTCTCGGCCTTGTCTTGCGAGGCCTTGGAACGGGCGAGCACCACGAGCACGCCCCGCTCATCGATCCTGACGAAGCCAGTTCCGGTGCCCAGCTCCTGCCAGTCGAGCCCGACCAGTTCGCTGCGGCGCATGGCGGCGCCGAAGCCGAGCGTCAGCAGCGCGGCGTTGCGGCAGCCGATGTTGCGCTTGGGGTTCAGGATCACCAGCAGATCGCGCACGTCGGCCGCCATGAAGGGCGCGGCCTGGCGCTCGATCTCCATCATCGCCTTCACCCGCGAGATGCCGCTCCAGGTCATGGAGATGACTCGGTGCTTGCGGTCGAAGGCGTAGCCGGCGTTGCGGTGCGCCAGCGTGACGGCGGCGAGCGCCTGGTTGATGGAGGCGCGCGCCAGCGGTCGCCCGCTGTCGGTGCCGTCGGCAAGGTCGGTGAGCCAGGCCGCCATCGTCTCGGGCGAGGCCGGCAGGGCCTGCCGGCCGTGCCGCTCGCACCAAACGGTGAAGCGGCTCCACCAGCGCCCGTACGCCGAGACGCCCGGCGCGGCGCTGCTTCGCGCCTAGGTGCGAGCGTGCTGGATGCCGCCATGACAACGCAAGAGAAGCTCGAAGCGGGTTCCGCTACTGGCGACGCTGCGACGCAGAGCCTGGCCAGCCGAACGATGGGAGCCGGGGGCAAGGTTGTTGACCGGCGCCTCGATCGACGCTACGGTGGCTAGACCGTTCGGTCTAGTCACGGAGGTGCGCTATGCGTGTCGCAAAAGATCAGGTTGAAGTAAAAATGCAGATCCCCGGGGCCACCATCCGGCAGCACACGGATTTCGGCGATGCGAGCGGATTAGGGAAAATCAGCGGCGAGTATTTTACGCTTGCCGCAGGTGTCGACACTACCCCTCTCTTCCAGGGCCTGGAAGGCAACCTGTGCCAATGTCCGCATTGGGGTTTCGTGCTGAGCGGAGAGCTCACCACCACGGACGCTGGAGGGAAGCAGGAAACTATCGGAGCGCATGATCTGTTCTATTGGCCGCCGGGGCACAACGTGCGGGTGGATGCAGACGCCGAAATTGTTATGTTCAGCCCCCAGAACGAGCATAGCCACGTGATCAACCACATGATCGAAAAAACGAAGGGCTAGCCTGGTTGCGAACGCTCTGTGGAGCACAGTGAGCGATTATCACGCGGCAATGACAAGTTCAACCAAGCAACGCCTGATCGAGGTTGGCCTGCCGATGCTTTTGCGGCACGGTTACAACGACCTTGGTATTCAGGCGTTGCTGGACGCAACGGGTACTCCCAAGGGCTCGTTCTATCACCACTTCAAGGACAAGGAGGATTTCGCGCTCCAGGTCATCGACGCCTACATGGCACAGGCGCACTCGGTCCTCGATGGCTGTCTTGCAGACCCGACGCGGCCTCCGCTCGCACGGGTGCGGCGCTTCTTCGAGCAGATCCAGGAGTCCTACCAGGGGGAAGGCTATATGGGCTGTCTTCTCGGAGGACTCGGCCAAGAGCTGTCGGGCATCAATGACAAATTTCGTCACAAGATCGAGGAATGCTTCTCGGCCATAGCCAAGCGCCTCGCTCAGTGCCTTGAGGAGGCCCGGCAGCACGGCGAGATTCCGATCGACAGCAATGTCCGGCAGATTGCGAACCTGCTGGTCGACTGCTGGGAAGGAGCGGCCCTGCGCAGCCGTCTTCGAAAAACTCCGGCATCGCTCAACGCCATGCTGGATTTCTGCTTCCGCTCCATCGCGACACCCAAACATCCAGCACGGAGGGACTCATGAATCCTGTGCACTCGGCAACTGCAACGGACAGCGACGCTGAACGGGCCGCGCAAGCAATCGTCGAGCTGATAAACTCACGGCCGAGATCACCGCGGCCAGACGAGATCGCGGCAATCATCAAGAGGCTTGCCCTTTCAGGGACCGCCACAGCATCCTGCCCGCATTGCGAAGGTCTCGATCGCGAGTATGGGCCAGCCAGAAGGCGTTTTCCTTAGCTGATTTTTTTTTACCGGCCCGTCCAGTTGCCATGGTTGGCCTACATCCGCTTTCGGCACTCTTTCCCCGTGGGTCGTTACGACACCGTGAGCCGTCCCTTGGTAAGGGAGAGGTCGAGAGTTCAATCCCCTCCGGCAGCACCATTCTTCTGATGCCGTCTGCTTCCAGGTCCTGGCAGGGCGCCCGAGCGAGGATCGGCCTTCTATTCCGCGCCGGAACAGCGGCATCTGGTACTCCGCCTGCGCCGCGCCAACTGCCACCATTTGAGCGCCACATCCCGCATCGCCATGCCGGTCCGGATCGGCGATTTCAGGTAGACAAGCTGAAAGGCGAGAGCCCGCGCCGGTTCTCGTCGATCACGAGGCGCTGCGCGAGCGAAGGGCTCGCGCGCTCGGGGCAGTCCATGCGCGGGCAAGTCCGGCAGGACGTGCCGATCGGGGTGACGATGCCAGGGTCGCCGAGATTGAGACCGTCGGCATAGACGATGTCGCGCGCGTGCGCCGCTTCGCATCCGAGGCCGATCGAGAGCATCCGGCCGCGCTCGGTGAAGCCCGCGCGCGTCATCGGGCGCCCGGGAGGACGCACCGTGCGGGCCAGGCAGAAGTAGGTCCTGCCATCCGGCGTCTGGCTCAACTGAACCCGCACCATGCCCGGAGTCGAGAAGGCGTCGTAGACGTTCCAGCGCGGGCAGGCCGCCCCGAAGCGCGAGATGTGCAAGCCGGAGGCTGAGAACCGCTTGGAGATGTTGCCGGCGATATCGACACGGAGCAGATGGAAGGGGATCCCCTCGCGACCTGGGCGCTGCAGCGTCGTCAGCCGGTGGCAGGCCTGCTCGAATGACACGCCGAAGCGGTGCTGCAGGATGCTGATGTCGTGCCGCGCGCCGCGTGCCGCGTCGAAAAAGCGCTCGTACGGCATCATGACCGCGGCAGCGAAATAGTTGGCGAGCGCCGATCTTGCGAGTGCATCGGCCTCGGGCGAGGTAAGCTTCCCCGACGTCATCAACCGCTCGATGGTATCCCGGCAGGCGAGAAACCCGATCTGATGGGCGAGCTGGAACGTGCGGCTGGGAATGGGGAGCATTTCCGAGAGCTGCAATCGGCGAGTCATCGGATTGTAGTTGCGCAACAGTCCCGACATCCGTTCGGCCGGCGCCACCTCTACGTCGACGGCGTAGCGCTGGGTGAGCGTCCGCACCAGGTCGTTCGCCAAGGTGTGAAGCGCCAGCTGGCTGTCTGTCCAAAGTGCTTCGGCTGCGCGCTCGAGGTCGTCGAAATAGTTTCGGCGCTGCTCGACGAAGTCGGTCACTTCCTCAGTGGGAAGCGAGACCACGGCTGACTCGGCGCCCGCGTCGCTCTCTGCCGGGTTTCGCGCGCCGCTGCGGTGCGATTGATAGAGTGCGAGCACGGCCTGAGCCAGGTTCGGCAGCGTCGCTGCAAGCTCGCGCACGTCGCTGCTCTTCACGTCGTGCTTCTCGAAGGAGGGATCGGCAAGGGCGTCCATCAGGTCGGCGACCAGCCGTTCGTCCAGGTCCGAGCGCAGGGCCGAGATGTCGAGCTGGAAGCGCTCGGCGAGTCTCAACAGCACGCGCACCGTCACCGGGCGCCTGTCACCCTCGATCAGATTGAGATAGCTCGGCGAGATGCCGAGCTCGGCCGCCATCTGCGTTTGATTGAGCCGCTTCTCCTGCCGGAGGCGCCTCAGTTTACCGCCGATGCGAACATTGCTGGCTGTTGCAGATCGTTTCATTTTACAAAAACCAACCTGTCACTGTGTCAATGAATTACATGATTTCCCAGCGATTTCAACAATTGGTTGCGCTGCATCAAGCCCTGCGGCAGAGCTATTGTCATATTCTGTAAATCTCTCCACCACCCACCAACGCGGGTGCCTTGCACCCACAAGCTCGGTTGATCTCCCATGGAGCAAGTAAAGCGGATCGGCGGTCTCACGGTCGTCAAGGCGTTGCATGACTTCGTCAACGACGAGGTGCTGCCCGGCACCGGCGTGGAGCAGGCCGCCTTCTGGGCCGGGCTGGAGGCCCTGATGCGGACGTTCGCGCCACGCAACAGGGCGCTGCTGGATCGGCGCGACGAGCTGCAGCAGCGGATCAACGCGTGGCACCGCGCGGCAGGGAGACGCTTCGACCCGGCCGCCTACAAGGCGTTCCTGTCGGACATCGGCTATCTCGTGCCCGAGGGGCCGGACTTCCTGGTCGATCCACGCAACGTCGACGACGAAATCGCTCGCGTGGCGGGCCCCCAGCTCGTCGTTCCGGTCACCAATGCGCGCTACGCCCTGAATGCCGCGAACGCCCGCTGGGGCTCTCTCTACGATGCCCTCTACGGCACGGACGCGATCGCGGAGGACGGTGGTGCGAACCGGACCACGGCGTACAACCCTCTGCGCGGGCAGCGAGTCATCGCCGAAGCCAAGGCCCTCTTGGACGAGTTCGCGCCTCTCGCCGGAGCCTCGCACGCGCAGGTCTGCCGCTACAGTGTCAACGATGGGGCGCTCAGCGCCATGTTGGATGACGGCGGAACCTCGGGTCTCGTCGAGCCGGACAAGCTCCGCGGCTGGCAGGGCAGTGCCGACGCGCCGGACCGCATTCTCCTCGTCAACCATGGCCTGCACATCGAGATCGCGATCGATCGTGCCGGCGCCATCGGCAGGACCGACAAAGCCGGCGTCGCCGATATCGTGCTCGAGGCGGCGCTGACGACGATCGTCGACCTTGAGGATTCGATCGCCGCAGTCGACCCACAGGACAAGGTTGCCGCCTATCGCAACTGGCTCGGATTGATCAAAGGCACCCTTACGGAAACCTTCGACAAAGGCGGCCGCTCGATAACGCGCAGGCTGAATGCTGACCGAAGCTACCATCGTCCCGGCGGCGGCGAGCTGTCGCTGCCTGGCCGCAGCTTGCTGCTCGTGCGCAATGTCGGTCACCTGATGCCGGACGCCAGCGTTCTGGACCACGAGGGCAGACCGGTTCCGGAAGGCATCCTTGATGCCGCCATCACAAGTCTCATTGCGCTGCACGATCTGCGCGGCAACGGCGTCCACAAAAACAGCCGCAGCGGCTCCATCTACATCGTCAAGCCGAAGATGCACGGTCCCGAGGAGGTGCAATTCGCCGACGAGTTGTTCGCAGCCGTGGAGGACCTGCTGAGCCTTGCCCGCAATACGATCAAAATGGGCATCATGGACGAGGAGCGGCGCACGACGGTCAACCTGAAGGAGTGCATTCGCGCCGCCCGCTCCCGCATCTTCTTCATCAACACCGGCTTCCTCGACCGCACCGGCGATGAGATCCACACCTCCATGGAGGCGGGACCGATGGTGCCGAAGGCGAGCATGAAGGAGCAGGCGTGGATCAAGGCCTACGAGGATTGGAACGTCGACATTGGTTCGGCGTGCGGCCTGCCCGGCCGCGCCCAGATCGGCAAGGGCATGTGGGCGATGCCGGACCTCATGGCCGAGATGCTGCGCCAGAAGATCGCCCATGTGGAAGCCGGTGCCAGCACCGCCTGGGTCCCATCGCCGACGGCGGCGACGCTGCATGCGCTGCATTACCACAAGATCGATGTCGCCGAGCGCCAGGTCGCGCTGCGTGCGCGTCCGCGCGCGTCGATCGACGATATCCTGGCCATTCCGCTCGCCACCTCGCTCCCGACGCCCGGCGAGGTGCAGCGAGAGCTGGACAACAACGCGCAGGGAATACTGGGCTACGTCGTGCGCTGGATCGACCAGGGCATCGGCTGCTCCAAGGTGCCTGACATCAACAACGTCGGGCTGATGGAGGATCGGGCGACCTTGCGCATCTCCAGCCAGCATATCGCGAACTGGCTTGCTCACGGCGTCGTCGGCGAGGCGCAGGTGATGGAGACGCTGCGGCGCATGGCAGCCGTGGTGGACCGCCAAAATGCCGGCGATCCTCACTATCGTCCGATGTCGGTGGATCTTTCCGGATCAATCGCCTTTCAGGCGGCGTGCGATCTCGTCTTCAAGGGCCGGGAGCAGCCAAACGGCTATACGGAGCCGATCCTGCATGCGCGGCGGGCTGCGGCAAAGCGGCGGCAGGCGCTGTCGGCCGACACGGTGGAATAGCCACTCAGCGGAAGCTTGACCTCGAGCGACTGCAAGACTTCGGCATTACCTGTAGGGCCAAGCATGGCGCGTCATGTCCTGATCCTGGGAGCCTCGTATGGCTCGCTGCTGGCAACCAAGCTGCTGATGGCGGGTCACAATGTGACCCTGGTTTGCCGCAGGAAGACCGCCGAGCTTATCAACCGCAACGGCACCGAGGTTCGCCTCAAGCTGCGAGGCGATGCCTCGCACCGTACGGTTCTCTCGCGCGATCTGCCGGGAGCCGCCGACGCGGTCGCGCCCGAGGATGTCGACCTGGATCGCTATGATCTCGTCTGCCTCGCCATGCAGGAGCCGCAATACGCCAATCATACGATCCGGGTCCTGTTGGTCAGGATCGCCGAGGCAAGGCTGCCGTGTCTCTCGATCATGAACATGCCGCCGCCGCCCTATCTCAAGCGGATCCCGGCACTGGCGGCGATGAATCTCGAGCAGGCCTATACCAACGCGCAGGTGTGGGAGCGTTTCAGGCCGGGGCTGATGTCGCTGTGCTCGCCCGATCCGCAGGCCTTCCGCCCGCCGGGGGAGCCAGCCAATGTCCTGCACGTCGGCCTGCCGACAAACTTCAAGGCGGCAGCATTTGCCGACAAGGCGCACACCGCGCTGCTTCGGGAGCTGGAGGCCGACATCGCCGAGGTGATGCTGGACGGCCAGGACGTCCCGGTGAAGCTCAAAGTGTTCGATTCGCTGTTCGTCCCCCTCGCCAAATGGTCGATGCTCCTGGCAGGGAACTACCGCTGCATCACGCCGAGCGAGCCGCGCACGATCCGTGATGCCGTGCATGCGGATCTGGCGCTCTCGCAGTCGATCTACGACCATGTGGATGCCGTCGCCCGGCGTCTGGGCGCGGACGCCAACGATCAGGTCCCATTTGAGAAGTACGCCAGGGCGGCGGAAAGCCTCCTCAAGCCTTCGTCGGCGGCCCGCGCGGTCGCCGCCGGCGCACCGTTCATCGAGCGCGTCGACCTCTTGGTAAAGCTGATCTCGGATCAGCTTGGCATGCCTAATGCCGAGATCGACCGCACGGTTGGCATGGTGGACCAGAAGCTCGATGAAAGGATCGTGCCGGGCTGATCTGCTCCCGGCTGGCGGGCGGTCGCGTCGCCTTACGCCCAGGAGGCATCGGGCGCGAACAAGGACTTCACGGGCACGCAATCGACCGCAGCATGCTGCGCAATTCCGCTGCAGCAACCATTGCGCTGTATTGCTTCTCCTGGTCCTGTCGGGACCAAGGTCCGGGACTAAGGTATGGGGCATCTCTCCCGGCACTGTGCAAGAGTGCCGTCAATGGTTGGCAACCCACGCGCACCTCGTTGGACGAGGAACTGAGCGGCGCGCGCGGGGCGGGAGGGCACTGCGTCATGTATTTCGCAGCGGCGCGAGAGAGTTGGCAAAATAAATGGACGGGGCCAGACCCCTCGCCTCCAACAATCCAGACGGAATGCCCAGGATGCGCAAGGGGCCCGACCCCTTCTCTCGCCAACGCGAGCACGATCACAACGCTCCTGCGGTCGGCCTCTTGTCGTGACCGCACTGCAGGGAGCGGTCGCCTGCCAGGCTTGATCGAGGGTCGATCGGTCCCACCCAGCACGACGCGGCGGTCTTCGGCAACGCTATAGCTGCCCGTCGCTGGCCTAGTCTCATCTGGGGGAAATCGTGGCCGACAACAAGGCGAGAGCGCCGGCGTCGCGCAATCAGATTGCGGGCGTGCTTGCTGCATGCCGCGGGGCTTTCATTGGCATCGGGCTGGTGAGCGGCATCATCAATCTGCTGACGCTCACAAGCTCGCTCTTCATGATGCAGGTCTACGACCGGGTGCTGGCCAGTCAGAGCGTGCCGACCCTGATCGCTCTGTCGGCCATCGCTGTCGCGGCTTACGCGTTTCAAGGCTGGCTGGATATCCTTCGAGGACGCGTGCTGATGCTCATCGGCGAGCGCGTCGATGCCGAGATTGGCCCCAAGGTGCATTCGGCCGTCATCGACCTCCCATTGCGCAAGCAGGACTTGGCCCGTGATGCCCTGCAGCCCTTCCGCCAACTGGAGGCTGTGCGCAGCTTCCTGACCAGCACCGGGCCAGTCGCGCTGTTCGACATGCCGTGGATGCCGATCTATCTGGTTCTCTGCTTTGCGCTACATCCTTTGATAGGCGTGGCGACCCTCTCGGGGGCGCTCGCTCTCGTGCTTCTCACGCTTCTCACGGAGATCAAGAGCAAGGCTCCCGGCAGAGCCGCCCTGGAGGCCCAATCGGAGCGCAACGCAGCGGCCGAGGCTGCCCAGCGCGGCGCAGAGGTCGTCCGCGCCATGGGCATGCTTCCCGCACTCGCAGTGCGCTGGGAGAAGGCGCATAAAGCCTATCTGCTGGCGCAGCGCCGAGCCAATCACGTGGTGGGTGGACTAGCGTCGACAGCCAAGACGTCCCGCCTCATTCTGCAATCGGCGCTGCTGGGATTGGGCGGCTATCTCGCCGTCCGCGGCGAGATTTCTCCGGGCACGATCATCGCAGGCTCGATCATCGGGTCGCGCGCGCTGGCTCCCGTCGACCAGGCGATCGGCAGCTGGAAGTCATTCGTCGGTGCCCGGCAAGGCTATCAGCGGCTCAAGGCGCTGCTGACGCTCACCTCCGGCCAGGAGAAGCCGTTTGCGCTGCCGCCGCCAACCAAGACCCTGGAGATCGAGAACCTGACTGTCGCTGCACCTGGCACCTCCAAGCCGATCGTGCGGCACATGTCGTTCAAGCTGGAGGCAGGCCAGGCCCTCGGCATCATCGGGCCCTCGGCCTCAGGCAAGACAACGCTGGCCCGCACCCTCGTCGGCGTCTGGGCAGGGCAGGGCGGACGCGTCATGCTGGACGGGGCGTCGCTCGACCAGTGGTCCCCGGAGGCGCTCGGCCCGTCAATCGGCTATCTCCCGCAGGACACGCAGCTGTTCGACGGAAGCGTGGCGGAGAACATCGCGCGCTTCATCCCCGGTGCGGACTCCGCCGACGTCATCGAGGCGGCCAAGGCGGCCGCCTTCCATGAGCAAGTGCTGGCGCTCCCGGACGGATACGACACGAGGGTGGGGCCGGCCGGAGCGCAGCTTTCGACCGGACAGAGGCAGCGGCTCGGCCTGGCGCGGGCCCTCTACGGGAATCCATTCCTCGTCGTGCTGGACGAGCCCAACTCCAACCTTGATTCCGAAGGCGAGGCCGCGGTGGGCACGGCGATCGCGTCGGTCAAGGCGCGCGGGGCTATCGCTGTGGTCATCGCCCACCGGCCCAGTGCGATCGCTGCCGTCGACCTGATCATGGTCATGAAGGAGGGTGAGGCTGTCGCATTCGGACCCAAGGAGACTGTGCTTGCAAAGACCGTACAGAATGCTGGCCAGATCCTCGCGGGCCAGCGACAGCGCGCCAATGGAGCCACGCGGAGCGCCGGCCGTGGCACGTGACGGGGCGGTTCATGGTATCCGACGCAATCTTTTCGCCGCGCTCGCGGCTGTACTGCTGCTCGGCGGCACAGCAACAGCGTGGAGCGTCTATGTCCCTCTAGACGGCGCTGTTGTCGCCTCGGGGATCGTCGTCGTCGAATCCAGCCTGCGCAAGGTGCAACACCCTACCGGCGGAGTGGTCGGCGCCCTCCATGTTCGCGAAGGCCAGATCGTCAAGGCCGGCGAAATCCTGGTGCAGCTCGACGACACGACAACCCGCGCGAGCCTTGGCATCGTGCTGAACGAGCTGGTCGCTTTCAGGGCTCGTCTTGCCCGTCTGCGCGCTGAACGTGATGGAAATGCGGAGCCCGCCTTTCCTGAGGATCTGCTGCAACGGGCCGGCAGCGAGCCGGAGATCGCCCAGGTTCTGGAAGGTGAGCGCACGCTGTTCAAGGCGCGCGCCGGCACGAGAGCCGGTCAGAAGCAGCAGCTTGGGGAGCGCATCAAGCAGCACAAGGACGAGATCAGCGGGTTCAACGAGCAGATGGACGCGCTCACCAAGCAGCTGGTCGTCGCGCGTGAGGAGCTGGAAGATCTGGGAGAGCTGCACAAGCGCGGGCTTGCCCAGAAGCCGCGCATAACCGGGCTGCAGCGGGAAATCCTCGGCAAGGAGGGGACTGTCGGCGAGATCAAGGCCAAAATCGCGCAATCGTTGGGCAAGATCACCGAGACGGAGCTGCAGGTTCTCCAGCTCGACCGGGACCTCGCCAATGAAGTCGCAAAGGAGATCCGCGAGGTTGAAACCAGGATCGCGGAGCTGGGTGAACGAAGGACCGCGGCAGAGGACCAGCTGAAGCGCGTCGACATCGTAGCGCCGATCTCCGGAATGGTGCACCAGCTTGACGTACACACCATTGGCGGTGTCGTCTCGGCGTCAGAGCCCATTATGTTGATTGTGCCAGCCACGGATAACCTTATCGTGGAGGCGCGCATCAACCCTCAGGATATCGATCAGCTGCGGGTCGGACAGGAGACGCGGATCCGCTTCTCAGCCTTCAATCAGCGCACGACCCCTGAGGTTTGGGGAGCCGTTTTCCGCATTGCCGGCGACTTGATCAGGGAGCCGCAGACGGGACTTGCCTACTATACGGCAGGCATACGGGTTGAGCCCGCGGAGCTGGCGAAGCTCAAGAGCCTCAAGCTTCTGCCAGGGATGCCCGCCGAGGTCTATGTCAAGACGGGAGAGCGCACGCTCGCCAACTTCCTGCTCAAGCCCCTGAAGGACCAAATGCAGCGGGCGCTGCGAGAGGATTAGCAGCTCAAACATTGGAGCCTGGGGCCGGCGGCGCCGCCGCCGTTGGCCCTGACGCGCCGGGTGGAGGTCCGCAGCCACGGCGGGCAGGAGCATGATCCGTTTGCTTACGCTCACGGCCATGCTCGCTACTAGCGATTTCGAGCCTGCTTCCGGAATATCATGGCCGCCTCCACCCGATTGCGGACCTGCAGCTTCTGCATAATGTTGGTCATGTGGTGTTTGACGGTCTTTTCACTGAGTGCCCGGGCCCTCGCGATCTCCTTGTTCGTCAACCCCCGCGCCACGTCGGCCAGGATCTCTGCCTCCCGGGTCGTCAGCTCCGGAAGACTGGGGGAACGGGAAAGCTCCTGCTGCGTGACGTGCCTGAGAAGGCGCGCAGCCAATGCCGGCGTGACGTACGATTCGCCCCTGGAGACGGCCAACAGCGTCTCGACCAGGTTCGACCGGCTGGTGCCCTTGAGGATGTATCCCTTCGCGCCGGCCTCAAGCGCCTTGGTGACATCGTCCTCCCGTTCGGAGATGGTCAGCACGACCACCTTGGTAAGAGGTGAAATCCGTGTGATGGAGCGCGTTGCCTCTATGCCCCCGCCGGGGATGCTGATGTCTAGCAGAAGTATGTCGGGCAGCTCCTTCTCCGCAATATGTATGGCATCATCCGCCGTCGCACCCTCACCGACGATCTCCAGTGCGCAGGCGCCGCGCAGCGTATGAACGACTCCTTCTCGAAATAGGGGATGGTCGTCGACAACTGCTATGCGCAGATGGGCAGACATTTGGAGTCATCCTTACGCACTACTATAGTTGGCCAAATTGAAACGGGCAGTCAGTCGTGTCCCACCGCCCTGCCGGCCGGACACTATTTCCAGAGTCCCTCCGAGTGAGGCGATGCGCTGTGACATACCGAAGAGCCCCAGACGGCCGTCAGCGATGAAGTCGCCCGGCTCAAACCCCGGACCGCCGTCCGTCACCTCGACCTCGATGGTGTCGCCGCAAGCCCTTGCCCGTACGCTTTGATCCCGTCCTCCGCCATGTCGGTAGGCGTTGTTCAGCGCCTCCTGCGTAAATCTATACAGGCAGGACTTGAGGGGCGCCGGCAAACGCTCCGGCAATCCTTCCACCACGCATGTCACCGCTGTAGCGGTCCAGCGCTCATGGTTGCGCACGGCCTGACGGAGCGCCTCGTCCGCAGCCAACGCGGTGAGATCCGGCAAGGTCAGACCAGCGGACATGCTTCTGATCTCGCCGAGGGCGTCTTGAAGCGCTGCGCGGATGAGCTCGCAATCGCTGTACAGTCTGCCTTCAGGCGAGGTCTCCTCCGGAAGAAGGCCTTCGAGCCGCAGCAAAGCCAGGCCGATCAGCTGGGCCGGGCCATCGTGCAGCTCGATTCCGACGCGGCGCAGCACCCCCTCGTAAATTTCCGCGAGCCGATGTTGGCTCTCGTTGCTCTGACGGCGGAGATCTGCATTCTGCTCGAGCGGCCGCACCTGCTTGTCGTCCGGACAACGCGCGGTACAGGGGAGGGCCGTCGCCATCTTTCTGCTGCGACTGATGATGGCCAGGAGAAGATTGATCATGGCCAGGATGGCGAGCTCAATGAGACCCTGTTTTGTGCCGCTGGCCACCAATCCAGCACAAAGCAGCGAGGCCGACATCAGCGCCATCAGCGCCATGATCGTATACTGCTGAGGGAGGGTCCGCTCACCCCAGAAGGACTGGAACCGCGTTCGGGTGGCTTCGAGTCGTATCGCCACGAATGGAATCCATGTTGTTAGGTGAAGTGCCTGCGCGCGAAGAGATCGCGCCCAGGATTGCAACGCAGGAAGAACGTTCTGATCACATCCGTACGCATGGCCACCACGGCAATCCCTGCGACCGTTGTCTCTCGTCGAGACGTGTCATGCGTTAAGGATGGAATGCCTCCTGGCGGATGTCGAGTGTTTTCAAGCGCCGGCGGGAGAGATCCTCCGAGGACCGACCTCCGGTGCGCCGCAGCATTTTCGACCGGCTCGGCGGCGAGGCTTTTGCGCTGGCACGCTCTGCCAGTTTCTGCGTTGCCGTGGGTCGAGCTAGGCGGTCGGCCGGGATTGCCGCTGACGTTTGGGCCACGAGCGTCTGCCCGTGTGCGGATTGGCGGTGGCTCAGACAGCAACCCTGTGCGTCGTCGCGTCGTCGTGGTCGCGATGCTCCACGGCTGCGGCTCGTTGAGCTGACTCACCGGATGTGCGCCGAAGGAGCCGTGGCGACCTCGCGCAGGTCGGCCTCGGGCTCCGCGCCGTTGAGCCCCCACCGACCAGCGTATGCGTCCGCAGCACTCGCCCCGGCATTGCGCTGGCGGGGAGCCGGTTATCCCTTTCCGGAGCGGCGAGCCTGCTCCTCAGTTCGTCAGGTCGGCGTCTTCGCCGGCTCCTCCCGGCGCATTGTCGCGTCCGAGCGTGAAGACCTCGAAGGGCCCGGCGCGCCCCGGAACGCCGTACTGATACGCGCGTCCCCAGGGGTCGATCAGACCCTCGGCTTTCTTCAAGTAGGGGCCCGCCCACCGCCTTGC
>DASURA010000330.1:0-27500 GCA_036280295.1 Hyphomicrobiaceae bacterium | reverse complement strand
GGCGAGGCCCAAATCTGCGTCGCCGGCGGCGTGGAGAGCATGAGCCGCTCGCCGTTCGTCGTCGGCAAGGCCGAGCAGGCGTTCTCCAAGGACTTCAAGGTGTTCGACTCCTCGCTCGGGGCACGCTTCCCGAACCCGAAGATCGAGAGCCTGTACGGCGCCGACACCATGGCGCAGACCTCCGACAACCTCGCCCGCGACTATCAGATCACGCGCGAGGACTGCGACGTGTTCGCCCTCGGCTCGCAGCAGAAGTACGCCACGGCCGCCAAGGACGGCTTCTTCCAGAGCGAGATCCGCCCGGTTACCATCCCCCAGGGCCGTGGCAGGCCTGATGTGACGGTCAGCGAGGACGAGCACCCGCGGCCTGAATCCAACATCGACAGCCTGGCACGACTGAAGGCGATCTATCCCGAAGGCGTGACGACCGCCGGCAACGCGTCCGGCATCAATGACGGTGCCGCCGCGCTGGTGATCGCCAGCCGGGAGGCCGGCGAGAAGGCGGGCGTGCAGCCGATCGCCCGCATCGTCGCCTCGGGTGTCGCCGGCGTGCCGCCACGCATCATGGGCTTCGGGCCGGTGCCGGCCTCCAATAAGGCGCTGGAGCGGGCCGGCCTCACGCTCAAGGACATGGATGTGATCGAGATCAACGAGGCGTTCGCGGCCCAGGTGCTCGCGTGCCTCAAGGGCTTCGGCCTTGCCGCCGACGACGACCGCGTCAATCCTAACGGCGGTGCTATTGCCGTCGGACATCCGCTTGGTGCCTCGGGCGCGCGTCTGGCGTTGACGGCGGCGCGCCAGCTGCACCGCAGCGGCGGCCGCTACGCCCTCGCCACCATGTGCATCGGTGTCGGCCAGGGCATCGCCGTGGTGCTGGAGCGGATGTGAGCGCAAACTCGGCGCGGTCTCCCGCTCGCCGCAATCGGGGAGAGGGAACGAGTCGCGCTACCAGAACGGCCCGCCGCCGCTCCATCCGAATGGTGAGCCGCCGCCGTAGGATGGGCGCGCTCGGTAATAGCGCACCTCGGGCGGCGGCGAGCGGCGGCGGATCTTGATGCCGCCCTGTGGCTCGCCGCTCATCACGACGATGAACTCGGTCGCCTTGCCGGTCTCGCGGCTGAGCTTCTCGTCCGATACGATCAGCGACGCGCCAGGAGCCACCAGCTCCGAGATCCGCTCGGCAGCCTCCTGCGGAATGGCAATCCGGTCGAGCGCCGTCTTGGCGCCAGCCTGATCCGCCGGCAGGGCCCCGGCATGACGATTGCGTTTGCGCTTGGCACCTGGTCCGCTGTGGGCGCCATACATCGATACGACGTTCCAGCGCAGATCGGTCTCGCCGTCGGTATACGCCAGAGCCGAGTAGACGTAGGTGCCCATCGGCCGATCGGCATCGGCAATGGTGACAGGCGTGTCGAACACCGGCTCACGGGCTTGCCGGACGTAGAGCCTCTGTGTTGCCCGGCTGATGAATACCGACACAGGAGACAGCTTGCGCGCCGCCGCCTTGGCCTCGTCCTGCGCTGCGGTGCTTGCGGCCGATGCCTCCTTGGCCTGCTCGCGCATCTGCGCCGCCAGATCGATCTTGGGCTGCATCTCCGCCTTGACCTGCTCGAGTCGGACGCGGGCGGCATCGAAGGCGCTCTGCGCCGCCGCCTTGGCCTCCTGCGACCGCTCGGACGCGTGGCTGCCAGCCGACTGCTCGGCTTGGCGCAACTGCTGCTCCGCTCTGGCGTGGATCGCGGTTGCGCGCCGCAGGGCCTTGGTGGCCCGACCAGCCTCGATGGTCGCCTTGCGCGCGGACCGGCGTGCCTCCTCCGCCTGCTTGGCCGCGGTGGCGGCGGCTGCGACCTTGGCGGCGGCCGCCGCCCGCACGCTGACGCGCGGGCGCATCATCGGCGATGCCACGCCCGCGGCCAGCGAGGCATCGGCGAGCCGCGTCGGTGCCGCGCCCGCCGCCTTGCCATCGGCAGGTGCAAGCGCCTGCTGCCCCGATAGCGGCCGGAACAACGCCGGATGCGCGAATGCAGCAGGCGTAATGTCGTCACGCACGATCACGACCCGCATGCCTAGCTTGGTGCGCTCGAACAGGCGCTCCGAGAACGAGAGCGGCATGCGGATGCAGCCATGCGAGGCTGGATGGCCCGGAAGCATGCCCGCGTGCAGGGCAATGCCCGACCAGGTGAGGCGCTGCATGAACGGCATGGAGGCGTCGTCGTAGAGGTTGGAGAAGTGCTCCGCCTCTTTTTCCAGCACGGTATAAATGCCGGCAGGGGTCTCGTAGCCGGTCTGGCCCGTCGAGACCGGTGCTTGCGCCAGGACGCCGTCCGCGTCGTAGATGGTCACGCGCTGTTGATTGAGGGAGACGACGGCCATCACCGGCGTGGTCGAGGAGCGCGTGAACATCGCCCGCTCCGCCTTGCCGTTGCGCCGGCTGTTGGCCGCGGCGGTGTCGATCAGCCAGCCGGGAAACATCGTTGCCAGACTGATGCCGGTGCAGATCGACGCCGCCATCTTGAGTCCGCCACGCACGCGGCGAGGGTGACATGACATCCAGCTATCCTTCAGCACTGCCTGCGCCCGCGGGGACAGGATCGCTATCATATATCCCTTGAGGGTAGTCCTATCGCGCAGAACCCGAGCGAGTGTTACCGCGGTCTGGACCAATAGTCAGGCTGAAGATGGCGCGTTGTCACGGATGCGTCTCCAACGACGCGTCTTAAGAGTGAAGCTTAAGCATGAAGCCGGCGTTTCCAATCGGCGGCAGCGCCCTGCGTGGCCGGAGATCTTCTTTTCCCGCGTGTTTTGACGCGCATCAAGGCGAGGCAGGCCAGCATGACGATGAGTTGGGCGCTCGCGCGAATTATCGGGCGGCGCAGCGAGGAGCCGGAGCCTATCGATGTACACGCACATCCTGATCGCGACCGACGGATCGGAGCTGGCCGGCCGCGCCGTGACGACGGGACTGGAGCTAGCCAAGGCGCTTGGTGCCAAGGTGACAGCCGTCACAGCCACCGAGCCGTGGACGGTCATGCTGAGCGGAGAGCCGGCAGCCCTGCAGTTCCCGATCGAGGCCTACGAGAAGGCCGCCAGCGAGAGCGCCGACCGCGTCCTTGCCGAAGCCAACAGTCAAGCCCAGCAGATCGGGCTGGCCTGCGGCATGGTGCATGTCACCGATTTTCCTGCCGAGGGCATCGTCGAGACCGCCAGGTCGAAAGGGTGTGACCTGATCGTCATGGCCTCGCATGGACGCCGCGGCCTCTCCAAGCTTCTCCTTGGCAGCCAGACCACCCGCGTGCTGACGATGAGCCCGGTGCCGGTGCTGATCTGCCGCTGAGGTTACCGGCAACAGCTACGCGATTGGCGCGTTTGAGCCAGAAATCCATCGCTTGCAGACACAGTAGGTGTGGTCAATAATCTGATAGGTCTCAGTGGCTGAAGCGCTCGCGTCGCGGATCTCCCGCGCCGCCGCCCCTGCCGCCGCGGCGATCTCGTCGAACAGCACTGCCATCTCCTCGAAGACGGTGCCGTCGCTCTCGCGCTCCGTGATGTCGTCGAGTTCGGCGAGGAAGGCGAGCTGGGCCGCGATCCAATCCCGGTGCCGGCGCGCGTCCTCGATTGCCGTGCACAAGCGGCGCCGACGCTCGATCGCCGAGAAGCGGGTGAGCGCGGTGTCGAGCGTGGTCCGGCACGCGCAATCGATGTCCGCAGTGGACAGGTCGTCGCGCAGGCGGGAGACAAGCTCGCCGACTTGTGTGGTCGTGGTGGGCATGATCGGTCCTCCTCGTTACCGACAGCATCGCCCGTGCTGAGGGGGCTGCGAGCGGTGACAAACTGCTTCTTACCTCTCAGAGCGGCGTCCGGTCTTGACATTAGGCAAATGCCAACGCATGCGCTCGCGCCGCCGGAGATCGAGCAGCGCCTGCACCGCTGTCAACCTGCGCGGTCGGCGCGCGGCCGCGCAAGCATCGGCCCATACACTGCAGCGAACCCGAGGAAGGCGGCGACCCAGGCAATGCCGGCGGCGGGGATCAGCACCGTTGTATGCTCCGGTGCCAGGGCCGAGGCGATCCTGAGAACGGCCGCCAGGATCACGCCGGCGTAGATGGCGGTTGTCATCGGGCCGGCGGTGAGCGCACGCCCGGTGTGACCGAGGCTCGCCCGCGTCATCACCGCAAGCGTCATGGTGCCGATGGCACCCGCTGTCCAGGCATGGATGCCGGCGCTCGCCGCGATCCGCCCGTGCGTCAGCTCTGCCAGGCCGGTGAGCAGGAATCCGACGCCGATGAACAGATAGCCGATGTGGAGGATGACCAGCAGCGGCTCGCGCCCGGTGCGCTCCGGCACCCAGCGCACCTGCCTGGCGAGATGCAGCAGGCCGGCGAGCAGCAGCAGGCCGCCGCAGAGCCAGGCGGGCACGGCAAGACGGACGCTCACGATCCAGACGGCGAAGGCGGCAATGCCGACCACCAGGGCGATGACATCGAACCTGCCCAGAGGCCGCGGCAGCCGGCCCGGATTGACCCGCTTGAGCCAGTTGGTGGTGAAGCTGGGGACGATGCGCCCGCCGATCAGCGCGATCAGCGTCACGATGGCGCCAATCGCCAGTCTTTGCGCGATCTCGGGCTGGCCGAAGCGGGCGACCTCCCAATGGAACAGCGCCTGCGCGATAAGAAGCACGGCCAGGACGAGAAGCACCGGCAGGTTGCGCCAATTGCGCGCCGTCACGATCTCGCGCGCCATCAGCGACATCAGCACGCAAAGGAACGAGAGCGCGACCAGCGCCGTCAGCCAGGCGCCGAGGTGCGCGGAGCACAGGATCGCGATCTGCCCGCCAAGCCACAGCGAGAACAGCCCGGCCAGCGGCCAGCCGGCAACGGGCAGGCGGCCGGTCCAATTCGGGACGGCGGTGAGCAGGAAGCCAGCGACGACGGCGGCGACATAGCCGAACAGCAGAGAGTGCGCGTGCCAGGCCACGGGGGGGAGCAGGCTTGGCACCTCCACCAGGCCGAGGAACCAGGGGACCCACAGCGCAACCGCAAGGGCAGCATCCAGCGCTGCGAACAGGAAAAACGGCCGGAAGCCATAGCTGAAAATGGCGGGTCCCTGCCAGCTCCGCACGCGCGTCATGGTCGTCATGCTGTCGCCAGCCTCCGCTGCAATCCTGCCGTTGGTGCGCCCGCCAATATACAACTTTCAGAGTCAACTTTAGAGATCGGAGCCGCCGGCGGTTTTGATTTCAGTCAAGTTGACCCGCCCGATGCGCAGCCTTGGCGCATGCGGCCGGAGGCCAACCGCGTGGGCCGTGCAGGGCACGGGGCAAGCGATGGGCCGGCAGCGCCGACCGGCGCGATCCCGGCAAGCCGGTGGCGCCCTTGAGGGCGCGCCATGTGCTTGCGTCGAAGCCGATGACACCTTGATTTTGGTTAGGCGATGCCTGGCGCGGCGCTGCCAGAATAAGGCCGATTTCAGCTCGCCTGGCGGGCATTGCGAGGAGGGATCGATGGCTGCCTCCACACGTATGACAAGCTTTCTGCAACAGCTGCCGCTCTGGTGGCACAACCGATGGGCGGCGATGCGGGCGCTCGAAGAGCTTGATCGCAGCCCGCATGCGGAGGTTCTCCGGACCGCCAGCGATTTTGGCCTCACCGTAGAGGCCTTGAGAAGCGCCGTGGCGCGCGGGCCGTTGGATCGGCGGCTCATGGAGAGGATGGCGGAGACATACGGCCTTGCGCCGACCGCACTGCGTCGGGTGGGTCTCAGTGTGGCGCGCGAGATGGAGGCGCGCTGCACCTTTTGCGGCAAGAGGCGGCGCTGCTCGATCGATCTTTCGGATGCCGACGGTGCATCGCGGGCGCAGACCTATTGCCCCAATGCCGAGATCTTCAGAGACCTTGTGAGCCGGATGGATGGCTCGTCGCAGACGAGCCGGGCGACAACCGCGGCGCTCAGCGGAGCCGATCGTGCCGACATCGGATAGTCTGCTGCCCATCGGCATCGTTACGGTCTCGGACCGTGCGTCGAAGGGCATCTACCGGGACGAGAGCGGGCCTGGCATCATCGCGGTTCTGCAGGAGCTGCTCGTCACGCCGTGGCGACCCGTCACCCGCCTGGTTCCCGACGAGCGCGGCAGCATCGAGGCGGCGCTGATCGACCTGGCAGACAGTGAGGGTTGCTGCCTCGTTCTGACGGCCGGCGGCACCGGCCCCGCGCCACGCGACGTGACGCCGGAGGCCACCATGGCCGTGTGCGAGCGCGTTCTGCCGGGCTTCGGCGAGCTCATGCGCAAGGTCAGCCTTGAGGAGGTGCCCACGGCGATCCTCTCGCGCCAGCTCGCCGGCACGCGCGGGGGCACGCTGATCGTGAACCTGCCCGGCCGGCCGAGCTCGATTCGTACCTGCGTCAACGCCGTGCTTCCCGCCATCCCCTACTGCCTGGACCTGATGGGCGGCTGCCGCCTCGACACCGACCCGGCGAAATGCCGCGCTTTTCGCCCGGCCGGCGCGGCCTGAGGACGATACGAGTCTCTCACGGACTCCCCAGGACGAGACGACGTTCTGGCCGCCGAATCCGTGAATTTGAAAGCACTGTCGTAATGGAGGCGTCCCTGGCCTTGTTGGGCACGACGTCGAGGGGGATCTCAGGGTCGGGGAGGTCGTAGTTCATGGTGGGCGGCAATCGCCCGGTGCGGATGGCGAGCAGGGAGAAGATCGCCTCGATGGTGCCCGCCGCCGACAGCGTGTGGCCGATCATGGACTTGTTCGAGCTGGCCGTGGTGCTCAGTATACGGTCACCCAGCACGGCTCTGAGCGACAGGTATTCCATCTTGTCGTTCTCCGGCGTGCTGGTGCCGTGCGCGTTGACATAGCCGATCGCGCCCGGCCCCACGCCGGCGTCAGCGATCGCGTTGCGGATGGCGCCGATGATGGCGGTGCCATCGGGCCTGGGGCGCGTCCGGTGGTAGTCGTCCGCCTTCTCCCCGCAGCCGTGCACGAAGCCAAGAATGCTGCCGCCGCGCGCTTTCGCGCTGGCGTAGTCCTCGAGCACCAGGGCGCCGGCGCCTTCCGCCATGACGAAGCCGTCGCGGTCCTTCGAGAATGGTCGCGAGGCCTTCTCGGCAGGCTCGTTGCGGGTCGAAAGCGCCGACAGCAGGATGAAGCGGATCAGCGCCTCGATCTGCACCGAGCTGTCGGTGCCGATGCACAGCGCGGCCTTGGTCTCCCCGCGCCGGATGGCCTCGACGCCCAGCTGGATCGCCGAAGCCCCGGACGCGCAGGCGGTCGAGACCGAGATGGGCAGCCCGCGCGTGCCGAGCCGCTCCCTGAACAGCGCCGCCATCTCGCGAGGCTCGCGCTCCCGCGCCGCGGCGAGCAGGCGCCGGTAGCCGGGAAGCTCGCTGCGGCCCATCTCGTCCCACAGTGCCTTGCGCTGCGGCCATTCGATCTCGGCCGGCGGGTGCCGCGCTGGGACTCGCTGCAGCACATTGCCCTCATCAGTGCCATTGAGCGCGCTTTCGGCGTCGCCCTGTCGATGGACGAGATGATGGAGATGCGCTCCGTCGGCGCCATTGAGGCGGTGTTGCGGCGCCACGGCGTATAGGGGCGCCTGGGCTCGGCCGGTAGCTGTCCGCCTCGCACCTGGTTCACTGTCAGCCCGGCCCTTGTCTGCGTGATGCGGCCGGTGTAGCCGGGCTCGGCGCCAGCAGTCGGGGGATCCGTCTGCGTCGGTGAGCGAGATGACGCCTCGCTGATTTAATTGTTGACTATCAAATGAAACTTTTGCACATGACCTGCATCCGCTCTCGAACTGCGAGAAGGGGGTCTCATCATGGACACAAGCTTTATCGAAGCCTTGACCGTCGTGCTGCGCGAGGGGCTGGAGGCGATTCTGGTGCTGGCGGCGCTGGCCGCCTATCTGGCGAGTGCCGGCGCCGGCCACCGTCTCAAGGCGCTCTGGTCGGGGGCGGCGCTGGCACTGCTGGTGAGCATCGGTGCCGCCTGGGTATTCGAGCGCTACTACAACGGGGCGCACAACGACATCGTTGAAGGCGTCATCATCTTCATCGCCGCGGCGCTGATGCTGTACGTGAGCGGCTGGCTGTTCCTCAAGCAGGACCCTGCCGCCTGGAAGGCGCATCTGGACAGGCACGCCGAGAGGGCGCTGAGCGCGGGATCGGCATACCTCATTGGGGCGCTGTCCTTCCTCGCCGTGAGCCGTGAGGGTGCCGAGACGATCCTGTTCCTGCACGTGCTGGCAAAGAGCAGCGGCGGCTGGACGGCGCCGCTGGTCTCCGGGGGTGCCGCGGCCGTTCTGGCATTGGCGGCTCTGTTCTGGATCATCGTCAAGACCACACGGCGGCTGCCGCTGCGGGGCGTCTTCCTGGCTACCTCCTTCTTTCTCTTCGTGATGGGCGTGAAGTTCGTGGGCGAGGGCCTGCAGGAGCTTCAGGAGCAGGCGGTGATTCCATTCGATATTGCGCCGGGGGCGGATCTGCTCATGGCCCTCGGTCTCAATCCCACGTGGGAGGCCATCGCTGCCCAGGCCGCCGTCATCATCCTCGCTGCCCTGAGCCTCACCGTCGCCGCCCGGACCAGCCGGTAGCCGATCAGTCAGGCCGGCTTGTTCCGGCCAGGCTTGCGCAAGCGGTTTCCCGCAATGCCCAGAGGTCGTGCTCAGTCAGACTCAAGGCTGTACGCGGCGCCGATGCGGCCCTGCACGAAGCCGTTCGAGAATGGCGCCTCGATCCCGAGCGCCTGCAGGCGGTCGAAGGCCTCCTCGCACCCGAGCGTGCCATCCAGGACCGCGCCGAAGATCCTGGCGACAGTGACCATGTCGCAGCTGTGCGGCGACAGCCGGAACGGTGTGCGGCGCGTGGTGCTTCCGCGTGTTTTGCGTCCGCCCGCATCTCGGCCGCATCGTCGACGGCGCGGTGCCAGGGTGCCAGATCGCCGGCACGCGGAAATGCCCTCTCGCATGTCCGCCCGGCCGAAGTTGAGGCCGGGGAAGTTGCGCGCGTTGGTCTCGTCGCTGAAGCCGCAGTAGACGCTGTGCGCGCCAGCCTCCACCGCCGTGCGCAAGGCGGCCGGTGTTGCCGCCGGGCAGACAATCTCGAACGGCCCCGTCCTGCTGCGCACTAGCGCATCCTCCGCCCGAGATTGTGGAGCGGGCGCAAGGCCGACATGCCGGTCGCCGTCGTGATCGGCGCCGACCCGGCCACCATGCTCAGCGCCGTCCTGCCGCTGCCGAAAGGCACCTCCGAGCTCACCTTCTCCGGCGTACTGCGCGGCAGCCGGCTGATGCCGAGATCGTGCTCGAGGGCCGCGTATCGGCCACGAAAACGGCAGAGGAAGGCCCGTTCGGAGATCACACCGGCTACTACAATGCGGTGGAGCGTTTCCCCGTCATGCGCATCACCGCGATCACGCGGCGCAAGGCACCGATCTACGTCTCGACTTACACCGGCCGGCCGCCCGACGAGCCCTCCGTGATCGGCAGCGTGCTCAACGAGCTGTTCGTGCCCGTGCTGCGCCGCCAGCTTCCCGAGGTTATCGACTGCTGGCTGCCCCCGGAGGCGTGCTCCTACCGCATGGCGGTGGTGTCGATCCGCAAGCGCTATCCAGGCCACGCCCGGCGCATCATGACGGCTTGTGGGCATGATGGCGCAGTTCTCCTACACCAAGCTCATCATCGTGGTCGACGCCGATATCGACGTGCGGCGATGGGCCGACGTGGCCTGGGCGATCTCCACCAGTATGGACCCTTCGCGCGACTTGATGCTGCTCGACCGCACGCCCATCGACTATCTCGACTTCGCTTCGCCCGAGGCGGGGCTCGGCGATGTGCAGCTCAAGGAGCGCCGCCGCCTGGTGGTGATCGCACGCGAGAGCCCGCTGCATCTCGGCCATCTGCGCGCTATGGTGCAGGTGACGGAGCTGGGCGCGATCGTGGCGCCGCCGGTGCCGGCCTTCTACCTGAGGCCCTGCTCCATCGCCGAGATGACCGACCATCTCGCGCGCCGGGCGATTGACCTCCCCGGCATAGCGGACGTTCCCCTCTCCACGCCCTTGGGAGGCGGCGCCTGAATGCAGGCTCCGGGCTCGCTTGACAATGGTCAATGCAGTGATCCCGACAGAATCGTATGGGTTTTTCTCTTTGCGTGGGGCTTCACGCGCCGCCGAAGCAAAGTTTGCCAGGGATCATGCCGCAGGGACGATACCCTTGACATTGCTGCAGTGGCAGGATGCGTACACCGTCAGCATAGATCCTGTCGACCGCAACCACCGGGCGCTAATCGATCTGATCAACCGGCTGCACAGCGATTTGGACAAGGCCGCCTCGCAATCGGCGCACTCGTCGATCGGCGCTCTGCTTGAGAACCTCTCCGCCCACCTCGAGATCGAGGAGCGGATAATGGAGGACGATGGCTATGAGGATCTCGCTTCGCACAAGGCCGACCATGAGCGCCTGATCGACAATCTGTGCGATCTCATCATCATGTACGCCTTCCAGCGCCCCGAGGAGGCCGACTGCGAGGCGCTGGCACAGCGCCTGGAGGGCCTGGCTGGGCCATCACTTTGCAACGCACGACAGCGCCGTTCTGCGGGCCCACTCGTCCGTCCCCCCGCAAGGCTGATTGAAAGCGCGAGGACATGCGGCAATGCCGCAAGCCCCTCCGCCCGGCCACGCCACGAGGGTATGGCGACGGAGGCGCGCCCGCCTGACAATGGCCGCCTTTCGGCACCCGACGTTCGGCCATTCTCCACCCGCTGCGAGCCAAGCCGCGTATTGCTGGGCAGTGGCCTGCGCGCGTCCTTCGGTCGAGGCCTTGCACGCCCGGATCGCCACCTGTTGCTGAACAGCGCCGGCACACCGCGAGGAGGATAGCCTCGGCCGCATTCAGCGCAACGAGCCGCGGATGGCGCTGCGGTCGTCCGCGGCCAGCTGGCGGAGCCGGGCGATGTCGCTGACCGCGACATGCGAGGCATGCACCTCGACGCCGAGCGATCGCAGCTTGGAGAAGACGCGCGACAGCGACTCGGGCTTGAGGCCAAGGCGCGCTGCGATCAGCACCTTGTCGTAGGGCAGAGCCACAGTGCAGGCGCCGTGCTCGGCGGCGGTCAGCGTTGCCAGGAACTCCGCAACACGCTGCACCCCGCTCTGTGCCTTGAGCTGCTCCACCTGCTCCACAAGATGATGCAGGTGCTGGGATGTCGAGGCGATCATCGCCAGGGCGATATCGGGGCTCGCGCGGATGCAGCGCACGATGTGGTCGGCGGGGATGCGCACGATGCGGGCATCGGTCACGGCTTCGGCGGTGGCCGGATAGCTTTCGCCGGTGAACGCCACGGCCTCTGCGAAGCTCTCGCCTTCGGTCATGGTGTGGATCACCGTCTCCTCGCCTCCCGGCGTGATCCGATACAGCTTGACCCAGCCGCTGATGGTGATGAAGACGGCTGTTGCCGGGTCGCCCTGGTGGAACAGGCATTCCTGCGACCGCAGCAGCGCCACGGTGGCGGGCGCAATGATGTGCTCCACCGTGTCGGGCTTGAGCCCGCGGAACACGGCGATGCGCGAGATGATCCGCAGGTCTGCTTCAGTCGGCTTGAAGGTCATCATCGGAGGCTCCACGAGAGCGATGCAGCCGTGGCTTGCGGGATGACGGAGGGCCATCGACGACCGGCGGCCCACAACGTGTCAGCCATTGCCGGCCCCGGCCGAATGATCTGCGTCAATGCCAGGCCGAGACGGAGTGACGCTTCGAGACATGCTCCGGCGGTCAGCGGCAGCCCACACACATGGCGTACTCCTTAAGCAGACGGTCTTAATGCACGACGTGGTCGGAGATCAAGAACCGCCCGGTCTGCGGAGACCCGGCGGGAGCGGCCGATCGCCGACATCGATCACCGATCGCCGTGTGATCCGGCCCGATGCATCGATGCTCAGTCGGGCGCGGCGCCCCTTGTAGAAGAAGGTCAGGCGGTCCTGCCCTGCATGCTCGCCTTCGCCGTTCTCGCAGATGGCCGTGATCTGCTTTTCGCGCATCAGCGTCAGCACCTCGGCAGGCGGGAGCTCAAGAAGCTCGCCCAGGAGGGCGGCGTCGACCGAGAAGCCCTGCTCGTTTCGCTCAACGTCCATCGGGTCACCTGTTGAAAGAGCTGGTTGAAGTGCCCTCACTGCAGCCTCCTCGACGCTACCAGCTCAGCGCCGGAGTCATGCGGTGCAGCAAGGCATCAAAGCGGCGTGCCGCGGTTGGATCGGCAGTTCTCAGGGCGACACAGGCCTGGCCGGCGATGCGGCACGCCTTCTCGGTATCGCCGGCTGCCGCGAGCGCAGCGACGCTGATCAGCAGAAGCTCGGAAACCTGCCGCGTCGAGGCGGCAGAGTCCGCCACGCCCGCCGCTCCCGGCGAAGCAGCACTCCCGCTCACCATCCGCCTCCGTCGTTGATGCCGAACTGTTCCTTGGCCTCGGCGCTCATCATCTCCGGCGACCAGCGCGGATCGTAGGTCAGCTCGACGTCGACGGATTCGACGCCGGTGACGCCGCTCGCCGCTTCGCCTGCCCCCTGCTTCAGGTAGCCTGTCGCCGGGCATCCGGGTGTCGTGGTGGTCATGGTGATGTGGACGGCGCCGCCCTCCTCCATGGCGACGTGGTAAACGAGGCCGAGATCGACGATGTTGCAGCCGAGCTCGGGGTCGATCACCTGTCGCAGCGCTTCCCGGATCTGCTCCACCGCCTCTGTCTGGCCGTCGGCGGGTGGAGGCGCGGATGGCGCCCGCCCTCCTGCCGACCGGCTCTGCCGGAGGATCGGCGCATCCGACATGAAATGCTCCATGATGGCGCCGAACACCGCCGGCTTGAGGTGCTGCCAGTCGCCCTCTGCCTTGGTGACAAGGATCCAATCGCTGCCCAGCGACACGCCCGAGATGCCGGCGATGTCGAAAATCCGCTCTGCAAGCGGCGACACGGCCGCCTCCGCCTTGTCGCGAAGATCAAGCATTCCCTTGGAAAGGACCTCGCGGCCGGGCAGGAATTTCAATCGAGCCGGATCCACCGTTGCTTCGGTCTGGATGAACATGGCTCACGCGCTCCATACGGAATGTGTCACGGGATGCTGCTGCCGCCCCTGTCCTGATCAGGACGCCTGATCAAGGCCCCTGATCAAGACAACGAGGCCGCTGCTTGCCCGGCCCCGATCCGCACCAGGATCTTGTAGGTCTTGCCGTCCGGCTCGAAGCCGCCGACCCAGGCGTGGCCGCGTTTTGCGAGCTCCGGAAGAAGGAAGATCGGCTCCCGGCACAACAGCCCCAGGAGAACCTCGCCCTCCTTCATGGCCTCGGTCGCCGCGAGCATGCGCACCATCGGCTCCGGCGGATCGAGATCACGGTTGTCGAGATGCCGGATTGGCGCGGGCCAGCTCGCAGCGTCAGGTGCCGGCACGGCGGAACCCGGTTCTGCCACTTTCTCCGCGGCGGCGCCGGCCGGGCGGAACAGCACTTCCCAGTCGCCGCCGCCAAGCTCCTTCTCCTCGTGGCTGAAGCCTTTGGAGCCCAGCACGCTGAAGAGCGGCACCGGCTTGAAGGTTGCAATGAGCCGAAGTCCCTGCCCGGGACCAAGGATCGCAATGGTTTCCATGATCTTCTGGAACGGCTCGCCGCCGTCCTTCAGGATCGGACGGACATCGAGCTCTACAAAAGATGCTGTCATGGCACTTCGCTCCTTCGCAGTCAGCGTTGATGAGAAACCGAGAACAGCAGCCGCGGCCTTTGCGCCCCAAGCGGGAGCCGCAGCGCGCTCTTTACGTCGACGAGGCGCCGCGTCCGCACGAGCTGCGCGATGATGCCGCCCGTTGCGGCCAGCATGGCCGTGGCGCAGGCCTGGAACAGCCGTGGCTGGCCGGCGACAAGCGCCGCGGTGCCGGCCCAGACGCCGATGAAGTAGAGCCAGAACCACTTGATGGCGCGCGATTCGATGACGAGGTCCTGCACGCGCGGCGTCTGCGCCTTCCCGAGCACCGGGCCGTAGCACTCGAGCCAGGTCATGAACGCGACAATCTTGTAGAGCTTGGCGAGTCCGAGGCCGGTGAGCCAGCCGAAGGCGGCGAGGAAGACGACGGCACCGACCTGGTCGTTGGGGTGCTGCCCGAGCGCAAGCAGCGCGACGAGCAGCACGACGGAGGCGGCCAGCGAGGCGAGCGCGAGCACCGCCATCCGACTGTTGAGCTCGATGCGCGGGCGCTTGCGTGCCCGGTAGAGGTGAAGCACGTCGGTGCCGTATAAGGCAAGCGCCACGAGGCCCACGCCGCCCGCCAGCAGCAGGGCGACAGAGGACTCTCCGTGAAGCAGGATCGCCAGCACGCCGCCAACGATCGCAATGGCGAGCGCGGCCGATCCCAGATAGAGGGCGGCCCTCGTGCTTGGCCGCTCAAGATCCGGCGCCAGCATGAACATGGCGAGGAGCCGGTAGCTGACACCCATTGCCGTGAAGGTCAGCCAGCCGCCAAGGCCGGCAATGGCGTGCAGGGACAAGCCGCCGGCCGCCAGGGCGACGAACGGCTCGTAGTCCGTCGCTCCACCGATCACCAGCGTGAAGATGATCCCCAATGCCGCCGTGGCCGCGACGCTGGCGAGGCCGACAATGACGAACTGCGCCGGCAACGACCACGACTGGGCGGCCCAGAGCGTGCGCGCAAGATTCCATAGCACCAGGGCAAAGCCCACGCCCAGCAGCGTGCCTGCAAGCGCGAAAAAGGGCAGCCCAGGATCAACCATGCCGGCGAGCTGCAGGAAGCCGAGGATCAGCGCAGCGAGACCGGCAACCAGCGAGGCTAGGGTCGGCAGCGGCAGCATGTTGTCATGCAGCGGCTGCGCAACGAGCACAGGCAGGAATTGGAACAGCGCCCCGCACATCAGCAGGCTGAGCCAGCCGATCGCCACCACATGGACGAGGATCAGTGTTGCGGGTTCCTGCAGCGCAGCATGCGGAAAACCGTATCCAAGCGTCATCAGGGCTTCGCCGGCGAGCAGGGAGACGAGCGCCGCCGCGAAATAGGACATCGTCCATCGGGAGAGCGAAACGCCAGTCATTGCGAACCTCCCTGCGCCAACTTTCCTTGGGCCCCAGGGCCATGGCTCGCGCCGGTGGCTTCATCCGGTGCGAGCCCCCGCAGACCCCAGTCAAGCGGCCTTGGCGAGCTTGCCGATCTCCACCTTCCAGACTTCCGGTCCGCGCTCGAGGTAGGTCCAGGAGAACTGCTTGGGATATTCCGCCTCCAGCTGGTAGTAGAGCGGCTTGGGATCGTGGTCGTTGACGAGAATGAACGAGGCCTCAGGCGCCAGCTCGGCGACAAGCTGGAAGATCCTCGCGTGCCGCTGCGCGGGCACGAGGCTGCGCACGTCGACCACACTGGCGTTCGGTCGAGTGGTGGTGTTCGTCATTTCAGAAGCTCCTTGGTCGGTGGGTTGATCCAAGCCGCCAGGCGATGGCGGCCCAATCGGCGTTCGTACGTCCGTGCCGGGTTCTGGTGAGAATGTGTGCTCATGACCATCCTCGTGTCCCGCCGGGTTGTCGGCCATCTTCGCGCAAAAACATCTATTGTCAATATATCTTTTAGAAGCATCGGAAGCCTGACGGCTCTCCGGCATTCGCCGAGATGCGAGCGGCGCAAGGCCGCGGAATGGGCGATCATCGCCGCAACTCCAATTCCCTTGACTTTAGATATATTCACCATCCATCTTTTAAGCCCGGGACGCTGATGAGCGGTGTCCAGACATTTGATAGGGAGAGTGCGATGCTCGTTCAGCCCGTGACAACCGAGTCCGTCCCGGCTCCTGCCTGCGAAGCCGGCAAGCTGGGTTCTGGGGCAGATCCGGTGCTCGCTTCACAGGCGACGAGGCATGCCCGCCGCCGTGCCTCTCGCCCATCACCCGCCGACGGCGCGCAAGCATTCGATGCGGACGCTCTCGTGGACTGGCTGGTTGCGATGCTCCGGGCACACCCGCACGTCGGCAATGTGATGACCCATATCAGCGGTGCGCACTGGGAGCGTGTCGGCCAGGCGCTGGGGGCCATACTCGATCCGGCCACCACGCGGGAGGCACTCTCGCCGCTGGCCCGCAACATCGTCGAACTGATGTGGAACGAGGGAGGCGCGACAGGGCGGATCTTCAAACCCTGGCTGCGGGAGCTTGTGGGCAGATGCCTCCCGCCTCCGGTCGCCGACAGCGTGCTGGGTCAAATCGCGCTCCTGGCTCAGCCGCAGGCGGGCGACCGCTCAGGAAAAGCACGGATCGCGGAGACCGCCGGCATCCATGTCGGCGATGAGCGCGTGCTCAATGCGCGGAAGGCCAGGGCGTTCGCTGATTATGCCGATGTTGTCGAGCTGCTCGAGCAACCCGGCGAGGCCGTCTCGCTTCAGATTGTCGCCGATCATGATCCGCTGCCGCTCCACCTTCAGCTTGAGGGGAGGCACCGGTCGCGGTGCGAGTGGACCTATCTTGAGCGCGGCCCCGACGTCTGGCGTATCCGCCTGCGCCGACGCAGCCGTCCCGAGGCGCCGTAATGGGGTGAGGGGCGCAGGTCCCCTCTCACAGACGTTTGAGTTGCCTCTTGAAGGCGAGGGGCTGACCCGAATTCACCGGTTGGACAAGCTCAAAAGAGTCATCTACCATTCATTATATGCGAGAGCAAAAAAGGTGACGCTGTACGTCATGGCCAGTCCTACGCCGGACCCGACGTGGCACGTCGCAGACGCCAGCACCGCCGCGCCACCGAAGCAGGCATCGGTGCGGCGCCTCGATCGGACCCTTCCATGCGGCTGACGACCTTTTCCGACTACGCTCTGCGGGTGCTGATGTATGCAGCCGCCGCGGGCGATCGTCTCATCACGATCGAGGAAACCGCGAGGATCTACAACGTTTCGCGGGCTCATCTGATGAAGGTGGTCAACATCCTGACGCGCACCGGCTACCTGAAAGGCGTGCGCGGACGGTCTGGCGGCTTTACGCTGGCAAAACCGCCGGAGGCGATCAACCTCGGCGCCGTCGTGCGGGCGACCGAGCCGGACTTTGCGCTGGTCGAATGCTTTGCCACCGGCAACCAGTGCATCATCACCAGGCGCTGCCAGCTGCCGGAGGTCCTGAACGAGGCGCTCACCGCTTTCGTCAGCACGCTCGATCGCTACACGCTCGCCGATATCGCTCTTAGCCGTGGCGATTTTGCTGCGCCGAAGGCGCCGATCAAGGAAATACGCGGCCCCGATTTCAAGGTCGCGCGTACGAAGCGGTAGCGCTCTTCCCTGCCGGCTGCCGGCCACGGGCTTTCTCAGGGCTGTTCGCATCAATCATATGGCGCGTGCGCATGCGCTGCATCGCGAAGCTGCTTGCGAAGCGGAGATGCTCGGCCATCACTGCTGAGGCCGTCGCTTCGTCCCGCACCTCGATGGCCCGGAAGATCGCCTCATGGTCCGCAACCGTGGCGGCGGCGCGCAGGTCCGGACGCAAGGAAAGGTAGCACTGCAAGCGCTCCTCCAGGTTGGCAACCACGCGGACCGCATGGTCGTTGCCGGCGCAGTCGGCGCAAGCCACGTGGAACTCCCGGTTGTTCATGGCCACGTCTGCCACGCCGCCGGATCGGGCGATGCGGCGACCGTGCGTGACGATCTTGCGCAGCCGCTGCAGCTGCAAGGCCGAGCGGCGCTGGGCCGCCAGGCCCGCAATGCGCGGCTCGACGATGGCTCGCATCTCATGCAGGCCGATCAGCTCCGCAGGGCTGTGCTCCTGCACGAATGCACCGCGGCGGGGGCGGATCACGATCCAGCCGTCAGCCTCCAGGGATCGCAGCGCCTCCCGCACTGGAACCCTGCTCACGGCATAATGTTCGGCGATATCTTTTTCCTTGATGTGGTCGCCGGGCTTAAAATGACCGCAGATGATCGCACGGGTGAGGGCTGCGACCAGCTGAACAGAGAGGTTCGGACTGCCCTCGATAGGTGGAAGGCCGGCCGCCGCAGCTATCGACGCTCGCCTTGCCTCGGAAAAGGCAATCCGGTTGGTGATGTGATCTGCCGGCGGGAGCTCGGGAGGGGGCATCTCCTCCAGCGCATCCTGCCCGGGCTCTCTCAGGGAAAAAACACCCGCATCGGAAGAACAGCCGCTCATGACCGCGCTCCATCGAGTTCCGATGCGGGCATCTCGGCGCTCGCGTCGGCCTTCACACGCATGGCCATATAGGCATGCCACGTTGCATGGCCGAGCACCGGAAATATGATGATCAGCCCGAGCAGGCCGGTGGCCATGCTTAGAATGGACAAGCCGGTGACGATGGCGCCCCAGGTGAGCATCACCGGCCGGTTGTTCCAGACCAGCGCCATGCTCTGCCCCATCGCCGTGAAGGCATCGGTCCGCTCGGCGTGCAGCATCGGAATGGCGAAGACGCTCACCGAGAGGGAGAAGGCAGCGAAGAGACCGCCGACCAAACTGCCGACGACGAGGAGCGCCCATCCTCTCGGAGTATGGATCAGGATACCAACGATATCGTCCAGGCCCGGAAAAGGCAGAAGCCCGAAGAAGATCGCGTAGAGCAGGACGGCGGCACGCATCCACGCCAGCAGCACCCCGCAAAGGAGGATGCCGACGAACAGGATCTGCCCGTTGGAGGCGGCCTTCACCGATATCATGTCGGCGAGGCCGACCGGCAGGCCGTTGGCAAGCCGTCGGCTTTTTTCATAGAGGCCCGTTGCAATGAGCGGTCCGACGACAAGGAAGCCCGACAGCGCCGGGAAGAGGATGTAGTCGTGGCCGAAGCGGACGAGCCCCCCGACAATGAGAAGGGAGATGGCGTAGACGAGCACGCCATAAACGAGGCTGAGGCCAGGCCGCGTCGCGAAATCCCGCCAGCCGGCCCTGAGCCAGGAGAACGCGGCGACAGGCCGGACGCAGCGGCGCCAGTCTGTCCGGGTGGCGTCGATGGGAGGGACAATCGGCGGAAGTTGGTCAATATCGTGCGTCGCTGCCATGGCTCATTCGGCTCCTTTCAGCAGGACGATTGCGCGGCGCGGAACTGGCCGTTCTCTGCGGGCGACTTCAGATGCGGCACGCATTCCGGTTGCGAGACGAATGCCATGCGCACGAGGTGCACGTTGGCTGCCGCCAGCAGGGCCAGTCCGGCAAGAACGGCGAAGCTGACTACCAGGCGTCTTCGGGTCGACCGGGTCAGGGCTGCCTCCGCTTCAGATCGAGAAGATAGAGCGCAAGAATTTTCCGGTCGGTTTCGCTGAGGCGCTTGTCCCAGCTCGGCATATGGCCTTTCCGGCCGCCCCAGACGGTGTGATAGATCGACTCCTCGTCTCCGCCATAGAGCCAGAAATTGTCGGTGAGATCGGGGGCACCGGCGTCCTTGCTACCCCTGGCATCCTCGCCGTGGCAGGCGTTGCAATTGGCCGCGAAGACCTCGCGCCCCGCCGCCACCTTCTGTGCGTCCGGGCCGCCCGCGATCTCCGGATGGGAGAGCGAGCGCACGTAGGCGACAACATTGAGGATCGCCGGGCGGTCCAGGATGCGATCACGGCCGAAGGCCGGCATTTCGGAGCTGCGCGTATCGGAATGAACGGAGTTGACGCCGACGCGAATGGTCTCAAGCACCGCATCCGGAGTGCCGCCCCACATCCAGGCGTCGTCGATGAGGCTGGGAAAGCCCGGCCCGCCGGTGGCACGGGCGCCATGGCAGACGGCGCAGTTATCGCCGAACAGGGTCCGCCCCGTCTCGCCGACCTTCCGCATGAACTCGCGATCGGCCTGGATCGCGCCGAAATCCTGCGTCTCAAGGCGCGCCGTCCACGCGGATCGCCGGGCGGCCGCGTCGCGCAGGTCCACGGCCACGTCCTGGCGTACATCGGCACCAAGCAGGCCCCTGGTGTAGGTTCGTCCCACCGGCCATGCGGGCATCAGCACCCAGTAGGCGAGCGAGAAGAGCGCGGTCGCGATCAGGAAGACCCAGACCGCCCGCGGCACCCGCGTGTTGAGCTCCCTGATGTCATTCCATTCGTGCCCGGTGGTGGCCTGACCGGTGTAGGGATCGCGTTCGTCTACACGCATGGGCCGTTCTCGTCGTCCGCGATGCTGTTGGCGGCGTGCTCAAATCGCTTCCCGCTTCCCGGCCAGAACGTGTAGGCAAGCACACCGATCGACAGCGCGATCAGGTAGAAGAGCCCCCACGACTTGGCCAAGGCAACGAGGGTTTCATGGCCCGGCGCGGTCATCGTGCTGCCTCCGTCGCTTGCTGCCCCTTGTAGGCGGCGTCCGTCAGTCTCCCGAGGATCTGGAGATAGGCGACGATCGCATCCATCTCGCTGACGACGCCAGGATTGCCGTCAAATGTCCGATTGCCGGTCGCCTTGCCGTAGCGTGCCTTTACGCCGCGCGCCTGCGCACTCTCCGGCGTCGCCTGGCCGTAGGCGTCGCTCGCCGCATTCTTGACCATCTCGTCCGAATACGGCACGCCGAGCGCCTTCAGTGCGGCGAGATGCCTGGAAAGATCCTTCGTGTTGAGCGGCGCCTGCTTGAGGAAGCGATAGGCCGGCATGACGGACTCCGGAACAACGTCACGCGGATTGTGCAGGTGCATGACGTGCCATTCGTCCGAATACTTGCCACCGACGCGGGCGAGATCCGGGCCAGTCCGCTTCGAGCCCCACAGCATCGGATGATCGTACTGCGACTCGACGGCCAGCGAGTAGGGACCGTAACGCTCCACCTCGTCGCGCAGCGTACGTATCATCTGCGAGTGGCAGGCATAGCAGCCTTCGCGAATGTAGATATTGCGTCCAGCCAGCTCCAGCGGTGTGTAGACGCGCATGTCGGGCGCCTTCTCCACGGTCTCGTCGATCGTGAAGAGTGGCGCGATCTCGACCAGCCCGCCGATGCTGGCCACGAGGATGATCCCCAGCGCCAGTCCGATCGAGTAGCGCTCAAGTCTGTAGTGGGTCCGGAACATGGCTACTCACTCCCCAGCCGGCAAAGCACGCAGCGGCACCGCCGGCGCCACGGCCGGCTGCTCCATCGCGGCCTCCTGCCCGACGGCCGGTGCGGCGCGGATCGTCATCCAGACATTGTAGAGCCCGATGGCCGCCCCCAGGAGGAACAGCAGGCCTCCCACCGCGCGGGCGATGTAATAGGGGTGCATGGCGACGAGAGAGTCGATGAAGGAGTAGGCGAGCGTGCCGCTCGAGTTATAGGTGCGCCACATCAGGCCCTGGATGATGCCCGAGTTCCACATCGCGAGGACGTAGACGAGCGTACCGGCGATCGCGAGCCAGAAGTGGAGCTCAACCAGCCGCGACGAATACATCTGTGTGCGTTTCCAGAGTTGCGGCACGAGATAGTAGACCGCGCCGAAGGTGATCATCGAGTTCCAGCCAAGGGTGCCGGCATGGACGTGCGCGACGGTCCAATCCGTATAGTGCGAGAGGGAGTTGACAGGACGGATGGCGAGGAACGAGCCTTCGAATGTCGAGAGACCGTAGAAGACGGCGGCGACCATCATGAAGCGCAGCGTCGCGTCGTCGCGCACCTTGTGCCACGCGCCGTTGAGCGTGAGCAGCGCGTTCGCTGCCGCGATCCAGGAGGGGATCAGGAGCATGAGGGAGAACGTCATGCCGAGGGTCTGCACCCACTGCGGCAAGGCCGTGTAGTGAAGGTGGTGCGAGCCGGCCCACATGTAGAAGAAGGTGATGCCCCAGAAGCCGACGATCGAGATGCGGTACGAGAAGATCGGCCGGCCGGCGTGCTTCGGGAGGTAGTAGTACATCATTCCCAGAAAGCCGGCGGTGAGGAAGAAGGCGACAGCATTGTGCCCGTACCACCACTGCGTCATGGCATCCTGAACGCCCGAGAAGACCGGATAGCTCTTGGCGCCGGCAAAGGAGATAGGAAGCGCCAGGTTGTTGACGATATGGAGCGCCGCCACCACCAGGATGAAAGCCATGAAGTACCAGTTGGCGACGTAGATGTGCGGCTCGCGCCTGCGCGCCAGCGTCCGCAGATAGAGCACCAGATAGGTGATCCAGACGATCACCAGCCAGATGTCCGCATACCATTCCGGCTCGGCGTACTCCTTCGACTGTGTAATTCCCATCAGGTAGCCGGTGACGGCGAGCAGGCAGAACAGGTTGTAGCCGACGAGCACAAACCAGGGACTGAGCTGGTCGGGCAGCCGCGTGCGTGACGTGCGCTGCATGACATGGAAGGATGTCGCGATCAGCGCATTGCCGCCGAAGCCGAAGATGATGCCGGTGGTGTGGATCGGCCGCAGCCGTCCGAAGCTGGCCCAGCTGGCGTCGAAGGTCATCTCGGGATAGGCCAGGAGCCAGGCCACCCAGTCGCCGACGAACATGGCGAAGACGGCCCAGATCATCGCCAGGACGATTCCGCCCTTGATGGGGTCGTCGTAGTACTGCGCGTGCCGCTCCTCCGGCGGCTCCGGCGAGTAGTAGCCTGAGATGAGAACGATGCCCATCGCGACGCCGAAGACCAGCACGATCAGTCCATGCCCGGCAAACGGATCCTGGCCTCCTGCGACCGCCATCGCCAATCCGGCGAGGGCCACAAGAGCGCTGATGCCAAGTGCGAGCTGTCGCTCGGTCTTGGTGAGTTGCGCGATCATCGTGAAGCCACCTTCGCCTCGGGGAGGACGGATATGCCGGGACGGTCCCGACGCATTCGGGGTCCGGCCGGCTGGAATTGGCCCCCGGCACGCGGCGTCCGCGCAGGCATGGTCGCTCCCTTGCATCCACCAATTTGATGCATTCAGCGTATATATTTTAATGACGGCATGGCAACATGACAGAAGCGCCGTGGTCTAGGGCGCTTTGTCTCAGACCGTATCGGAAGGCCGGCCGGTCCACGTTGCCGCCCCGACCCGGTCGGGCGCCGAGCAGCGAAGGCCCGCAGCAGGCCCTTGCGTCTCCCCCTCCCCTTGCGGGCATTGATGGGTCATGCAACCCAAGGAGGCATTGCGGCAGATCGGCGGAGCTGGCCATCCCCCATCCGCCTAGGTTGGCGCGGCAGCCGCGATCGTCTAGTCGTACACGGGCCGAGCGCCGCGCTTGGGAGCCGCGCGGAGGAGTACCATGCCAGGGGAATCATCGCGCAAGCTATTGTACCCTCCGGGAGATCCGGAGTTCGGACCATGGCTGGCGCAGGCGTCGATTCTGGTGGTGGACGACGAGCCAGGCATCCGTCACTTCCTCACGCGCACGCTGGGCCCGCGCTGCAAGCGCCTGGAGACGGCCGCGGATACGGACGAGGCCTCGCGCAAGCTCGACCGGCAGCATTTCGATGTCCTCATCCTCGACAACATCATGCCCGGAAAGAATGGGGTGGACTGGCTCGCCGACCAGCGCGCCGTCGGCCTGTTCTCAGACGTCATTCTGATGACTGCCTATGCCGATCTGGAGACGGCGATCCAGGCGCTGCGTGCCGGTGCCGTCGATTTCGTTCTCAAGCCGTTCCGCTCCAACCAGATTCTCAATGCGGTGGCACGCTGTCTCGACAGGGGTCGGCTCCAGCACGAGAATTATGTCCTCAACTATGAGCTGCGGTCGACGTCCGATCATGTCCTGTTGCGCGATAAGCTGATCGGTGAATCTGCCGCTATCCGCCAAGTGCGGGACACGATCGCCCGTGTCGCGCCGCTGCCGACCTCGGTACTGCTGACTGGGCAATCGGGTACCGGCAAGGAGGTGGCGGCGCGGTCGCTCCATTCCCTTTCCGACCGTGCCGACAAGCCGTTCGTGCCGGTCAACTGCGCGGCGATTCCGCCCGAGATGATCGAAAGCGAGCTGTTCGGCCACCTGAAGGGTGCGTTCACCGGCGCGCAGGAGCGGCGGGACGGCCTGTTCCTGCACGCCCAGGGCGGCACGCTATTCCTCGATGAGATCGGCGAGCTTCCACTGTCGATGCAGAGCAAGCTGCTGCGCGCGATTGAGCATCGGCGCGTGCGGCCAGTGGGCTCGGAGCGCGAGATCCCTCTCGATCTGCGCTTCCTGTTTGCGACCAACGCCGATCTGGGCAAGGAGGTGGAGAACGGACGGTTCCGCGCCGACCTCTACTTCCGTATTAACGTCATGCAGATACGCCTGCCGCCGCTGAAGGATCGAGGTGACGATGTGCAGGAGCTGACGACGCTGTTCATGCACAAGCTGTCGCAGCAGCTTGGGATGCCGCCGGTGCCGATCGGCGACGAGGTCCGCGACATGCTCGCCCAGTACGAATGGCCGGGAAACGTGCGTGAGCTGCGCAACATGATCGAGCGCACCTTGATTCTCGGCAAGTTCCCCGATGAGATCGATGGCGAGCGGACGGTGGAGCCGCGCGCCGAAGGCAGCCTTGAGCTGGTCGAGCGGCGCCACATCCTGTCGGTGCTGAAGGAGGCCGGCGGCAACCGCGACGAGGCGGCGCGCCGGCTCGGCATCTCGCGCAAGACCATCGATCGAAAGTGTGCGGCCTGGAATGCCTGAGACATCGGCACCGGCCAGGCCAGGCCCCCGTGCTCGCTCGGTGCGCTTCCGCCTTCTTGCCATCGCGCTGCTGCCGACGCTCGTCATCCTGCCGCTGCTGCTGGCGATCACCATGGTTCGCTGGAACGCAAAGTTCGACGCCGCCCTCATCTCCAAGGTGAACGGCGACCTCACCATCGCGCACCAGTATCTGGCGCGGATCCTGGAGAATACCGGGGAGAGCATCGAGGCACTCGGCAGGTCCGTCCGGTTCCACGAGGCGCTCGCCGACGGAGAGGGGTTCGAGGCGTTCCTGGTCGCCAGTCGCCGTGAGCTCCGGCTTGATTTTCTTTATCTGATCGGCCCTGACGGCGCCGTGGCGGCGGCCGCACGGCTGCATCCGTCGGCCGCACGGCGCACCGACTGGCCGATCATCCAGACGGCGCTCAGGCAAAAGGCGGCCACCGCCGTCGACGTATTCACGCACCGGGAGCTGGACGAGCTTGCCGCAGAGCTGTCGCAGCGCGCCCGCCTCGATCTGGTGCCCACCACCAATGCCGTGCCGACCGACCGGACCGTGGAGACGCGCGGCATGGTGGTGCATTCGGCGGCCCCCGTCGTGCTCGCGGACGGCAAGCGGGGCGCCCTGGTCGGTGGCATCCTGCTCAACCAGAACCTGGGCTTCGTCGATACCATCAATGACCTCGTCTACCGCGAGGCCAGCCTGCCCGAGGGCAGCCAGGGCACGGCGACGCTGTTTCTCGATGATGTGCGCATCTCCACCAATGTGCGCCTGTTCGAGGACCGCCGGGCGCTGGGCACGCGGGTCTCGGCCCGCGTGCGCAACGCGGTCCTCGACCATGGACGAACGTGGCTGGACAGGGCATTCGTCGTCAACGACTGGTACATCTCCGCCTACGAGCCGATCCTGGACAGCTATGGCAAGCGCGTCGGTATGCTGTATGTCGGGTTCCTTGAGAAACCGTTCACGCAGGCGAAGCACCAGACGCTGTGGATGATCGGGCTCGCTTTCCTGGCCATTGCCGCCACCAGCGTGCCGATCTTCCTGCGCTGGGCGCGTGGCATCTTCATGCCGCTGGAGCACATGACCGGCACCATTGCCAGGGTGGAGAGCGGCGACCTCGGTGCACGTACCGGCCTTGATAAGGCCCGCGACGAGATCGGCCATGTGGCACTGCATCTCGACAACCTGCTCGACCAGCTGCAGGAGCGCGACCGCGCGCTCAGGGAGTGGAACGACGAACTCAATGCGCGCGTCGAGGAGCGAACGCACGAGCTGCAGCTCGCCAACCGCCAGCTGGAAGCGACGACAAAGCAGCTCATCATGTCGGAGAAGCTGGCGGCGATCGGCGAGATCACGGCCAGCGTGGCGCACGAGATCAACAACCCGATCGCGGTCATGCAGGGCAACCTCGAGATCGTACGCAGCCTGATGGGGGACAGGGCAGACTCGGCCGGAACCGAGTTCCGCCTGCTGGACGAGCAGATCCACCGCATCAACCTGATCGTCACCAAGCTGTTGCAATTCGCAAAGCCTGAAGAGTACGCCGGCTACGTCGAGCGGCACCGCCCCCAGGATGCAATCACCGATTGCGTGCCGCTGGTTCAGCATCTCCTGAACAAGGCTGCGATCGAGGTGGTCCGCGAGGATACCGCGACCCGGCTCGTTCTCATGAACAAGACCGAGCTGCAGCAGGTGATCGTCAACCTGATCGTCAATGCCATCCACGCCATGCCGGAGGGTGGACGTCTCACGCTCCGCACCTTCGACAGATTCGCCGCCGGCGCGACCGGCATTGGCATCGAGGTGATGGACACCGGCATCGGCATGCCGACCGAGGTGCTCGCGCGCGTCTTCGATCCCTTCTTCACGACCAAGCGCGAGCAGGGCACCGGCCTCGGCCTATCCATCTGCCGGACGCTCATCGACCGCCAGGGCGGCACCGTCACGGTGGAAAGCGAGCCGGGCCGCGGCACCACATTCGCCATCTGGCTGCCAGAAGCGGATTAGGAGCCGCCAAGGACAGTTTGTCTGAGTCTCGGGACAAAATGTCCACGACAGCAGGCATTCCTGATCCAAACCCCATTGAAGTCAGTGATTTTCAACCTTGGCACAGTGCTTGCTTAACCCATCCGGCTGGGGGGCGGACGCGCGGCGGCCAAGGGGGGCGAGCGCTCGCGTGCCGGTCTTTGCCGTCGTGCTCCATCTCCAAAGCAGCAAGTAAAGCAAGCCAACCGGGCCGTCACGAAGGGCGGCGCTTCGGAGGAGACGTTGATGACTGCAATTGATCAAGTGGGTGCACCGACGAGGGAGGCCGGTCCGGGTCTCCTCGATCGCGAGCGCATCATCGCACAGCCAGGCTTCAACCGATGGCTGGTGCCGCCCGCGGCGCTTTGCATCCATTTGTGCATCGGCATGGCCTACGGCTTCTCCGTGTTCTGGCTGCCGCTCTCGCGCGCCATCGGCATTGCGCAGCCGCAGACCTGCGCAGACATGACGCTGCTGCAGGAGCTGTTCACCACCACCTGCGACTGGCGCGTCTCCAGCATGGGCTGGATGTTCACGCTGTTCTTCGTGCTGCTTGGCGTCTCCGCCGCCCTGTGGGGCGCCTGGCTCGAGCACGCCGGGCCGCGCAAGGCCGGCGTGGTCGCCGCGCTGTGCTGGTCCGGCGGCCTTGTGCTTGGGGCGATCGGCATCATGACGCACCAGCTCTGGCTGTTGTGGCTGGGCTCGGGCGTGATCGGCGGCATCGGCCTCGGCCTCGGCTACATCTCGCCGGTCTCGACGCTGGTGAAATGGTTTCCTGACCGGCGCGGCATGGCGACGGGCATGGCGATCATGGGCTTCGGCGGCGGCGCAATGATCGGCGCACCGCTCGCCAACATGCTCGTGAACACCTTCAAGACACCGACGTCGGTCGGCGTCTGGGAGACGTTCGTGACGCTCGGTGCCATCTACCTCGTCTTCATGTTGATTGGCGCCTTCGGAT
>DASURA010000329.1:0-4435 GCA_036280295.1 Hyphomicrobiaceae bacterium | reverse complement strand
GCGATTGCCGAACAGCTGGAGCAGCATGATGAACATGTTGATGAAGTCGAGGTAGAGGCTGAGCGCACCCATGATGGCGCCCTTGGCCAGCATGGTCGAGTTGCCCATCACCTCATAGTAGCTGTCCTTGATCCGCTGGGTGTCGTAGGCCGTGAGGCCGGCGAACACCAGCACGCCGATCACGGAGATGGCGAACTGCAGGGCGCTCGACTGCAGGAAGATGTTGACCAGGGCGGCAATGATGATGCCGAACAGGCCCATGATCAGGAACGAGCCCCAGCCGGACAGGTCCTTCTTGGTGGTGTAGCCGTAGAGGCTGAGCGCACCGAAGGCGGCGGCCGTGACGAAGAACACCTGCGTGATCGATTGCCCGGTGTAGACCAGGAAGATGCTGGACAGCGACAGGCCCATCACCGCGGCGAACGCCCAGAACGCGGCCTGCGCCGCACCTACGCTCATCTTGTAGACGCGGAACGACAGCAGCATCACGAACGCCAACGGGGCCAGCATGATGACCCACTTGAGCGGCGAGGTGTAGATCAGCTGACCGAACTGGGTCAGCGCCTTCCCTCCGGTAGGGCTCACGCCGACGGCGTTGGCATACGTCAGATACGCGACAACGCCGGTGAGCCCGATGCCGCCCGCCATGTAGTTGTACACGCGCAGCATGTACGCGCGCAGCCCTTCGTCTACCGCGACTTCGGTCTGCGCGGCCGGGCCGGCGTGCGCATACCTGTTGTCGATCTGAGCCATTGATCCCTTCCCTTTAGACTTTAGACGAAGCAGTTGCTCCGCGGCGCGATTATGGCGACCGTGCCCGCCCTGTGCAAGGCCGGTCCAGCCGCAAACGTCGAAGCATTAGGTAAGCATGACGAGGCACTGCGACAAGTGGCTGTGGCACTGCTGGCAAATCGCTGCGGATCTTCTTCAGCTCTTTGAAATATATGAGAAAAATGCGGGAGTAGAACTACGGAAGGCGGGCTGTGACCTTGCGCCGTTTGCGCTATCCCGGATAGGCCGTCGGCGCCGCCAAAGGTCAGGGCCGGCAACGGCGGCCCACACGCGCGGCAGTTGGTCGGGCAGCCTGGTCTCGAACTCGGGGAAGTAGTGCGAAATCAGCGTCACGTCGAAGCGGGCGAGGATGGCCTCCTTCGGCTCCCGGTCCAGAAGGAACCGGAACGCCGCCTCGATGCAGGCCGCCGGCGAGTGCTGGCCCCCCGTCGAGAGCTGCTGGTAGGTTGCAGGCGTCATCGTGACCGCATGGCGGCTTTGACCGGGCCCCACCACCTCGAACGCCAACGGGTTGTTGCCGGCAGTCTGCTTCACGGCAATTGCCGGGTCTCTTGGGGCTCGCGGGGCTCATAGCATCCCTCCGCCACTTGCGTTGCGGGGCAAGAGTACGCAACAGAGGGGCGACGATGAAATATTGCCGAGGCGAGGGCGCACATGCCATCCACGACGACACCCATGATCACCCGCGAGGACGGCCCGGCCCGCGGGCGCTACGTCGCCCGCGTCGAGGGCGTCGCTGCTGAGGCTGAGATCATCTACAGCCACGCCGGGCCGAAGCTGATCAGTGCCGACCATACCATCGTGCCCGATGTCTTCCGCGGCCAGGGCCTCGGCCGGCTGCTCGCCGCATTCATGGTCGAGGACGCGCGCACGCAGGGCTTCAAGATCATTGCGGGCTGCTCGTTCGTGAACGCCGAGCGCAAGAAGCACCCCGACTGGGCCGACGTGTTCGAGGCGTGACCGCGGGAGCGCCCTACTGGCGGCGCTTCAGCTTGCGCGGGCCAAGCAGGTCGCCCGGCGTCTCCAGCTTGCGCGAAAGGAAGATCGCCGCATCGAGCTTGTGGAAGCTGCGTTTGCGGTAGAAGCGCAGGGCGTCCTCGTTGTTCTCCGCCACCTCCAGCACGATGTGGGTGCAGCCCCGCAAGCGCGCGGCGTGCTCGATCTGCTCGAACATGAACGAGCCGATGCCCAGGCCGTGATAGGAGGGATGCACTGCGATCTCCTCGACGAACAGCGGGCGCATGCCGCGCTTTTCGAAATAGCGGTGGTTCATCCAGCTGTCGCTGCCGGCGATCTCGTAGGCATATTCCGCGTAGCCGACCAACTCGGCCTTGGCGGTGCGCTTGATCTCGAACAGCAGCTGCTCGACGCCCTCGTCCTCGTAGGTCTCGACGAAACGCTGCTTGTGGCGCGGGCGCTGGAACTCGACGGTCTCGCGGTTCACATCGCGGAACACAAGCTTCAGGAACTCCCATACCCGGTTGATGTCGCGCCGATGCAAGCGCCGGACATGCAACTCGATGGCTGCATTGTTATTGTCCGGCGCGCTCGTCGCGTGTTTGCGCCCGCTCGGTGCATCAGCGGGAGGCGGCATGGGATGGCTCCTGGCTGGCTTGCAGTAGAGTCGGACAGGATAGCAGATGGGCCAGCAAGCCGATTGCCAAGACGAATGTCGAGCGCGCACGCCGGCCCTGGTTGCCGCAACCCGCCACAGCGTGATGCCCGTCCTGCGGGCAGGACCACGCGAGGGCCGGCAGGCGTTGGTGCAAAAGCGACCATCTGCGGCTCTCGCAAATTGCCGGCTCGCGTCGCGGAACCGGATGCCGTATGAGCGGACACCCCCCTTTTGTCTTGGTCCATTTATGGCAGGAGCCGCCCAGGAGTTGCCCAGGAGTTTGCAATGAGCATCGGACTGATCGCCCTTCTCGACGATGTCGCCGCCCTCGCCAAGGCCGCCGCAGCGTCGCTGGACGACGTGGCCACCCAGGCGGCCAACGCCGGCGCCAAAGCGGCCGGCGTGGTGATCGACGACACGGCGGTGACACCGCGCTACGTCACCGGCCTGTCGCCGAGGCGGGAGCTGCCGATTATCGGCAAGATCGCGGTCGGCTCGCTCAAGAACAAACTCCTGTACCTGCTGCCGGCGGCGCTGATCCTCAGCCTCATGGCCCCGCAAGCCATCACGCCGCTGCTCATGCTGGGCGGCGTCTATCTCTGCTATGAGGGGGTCGAGAAGATCTACCACCGGCTTTTCCCACTTGCCGGGCAGGTGCACGAGGCAAAGCTCACATCGATCGCCTCGGACGCCGCATCGCTCGAGGACCAGAAGGTCGCCAGCGCCATCAAGACCGACTTCATCCTCTCGGCCGAGATCATGGCGATCACGCTCGCCACGGTGCCGTATGCGGGTCTCATCACCCAGGCGCTGGTGCTGGCGGTGGTCGGCGCCGGCATCACTCTTTTGGTCTATGGCGTCGTCGCCTTGATCGTCAAAGCCGACGACGTGGGGCTGGCTCTCGCCCGCCATGAATCGCCAACCGCCATCGGCGGGGCGATCCGGCAGATCGGCCGCCTGCTGGCGCATGGCACGACGTATCTTCTCAACGCGCTCGGCGTGATCGGCACTGCCGCCATGATCTGGGTCGGCGGCGGCATCATCCTGCACGGCCTGGAGGCGTACGGGCTCGCCGCGCTCACGCACATGATCGATCAGGCAGCAGCCCGCGCCGCCGCGCTGCTGTCCTCGGGCGGCGCCCTGCTTGGCTGGGTCGTGCAGGCGGCGTGCGCGGGGCTGATCGGCATCATCGTCGGGCTGATCGCCATCCCGCTTGCGACTCACGTGATCTCGCCGTCCTGGGCCTGGGTAAGGTCTCGCTTCCGCTACCGCAGGGTGCAATAAGCGCAGCGCATTGCACCGGGCACGGCAAACGCATCCCGACCGGTGGTCTTCGAGCAACGCGGCCGCCGCATGGGTGCGCGCCAAGCCTGCTTCCCAGGCGCTCTCTGGATTTACATCCTCCAGGCGGGCGATTAGGCGTTGGGGGCAGCCAACAAGATAAGAGCCCCCCTCCCCCTGGAGCTCCTCCCCATGACATCGAGCACAACCGCAAGCACAGCGCCGGATCCGGCCTCCGGCTCGTCCGCGGCGAAGAAGATCGGCTTCCTGTCGTTCGGCCACTGGTCGCCGTCGCCGCACTCGCAGACGCGCTCGGCCGCTGACGCGCTGCTGCAGTCGATCGATCTCGCCGTCGCCGCCGAGCAGCTCGGCGTCGACGGCGCCTACTACCGCGTGCATCACTTCGCCCGCCAGCTCGGCTCGCCGTTTCCGCTGCTGGCCGCCGTCGGCGCCAGGACCAGCCGCATCGAGATCGGCACGGCTGTCATCGACATGCGCTACGAGAACCCGCTGTACATGGCCGAGGATGCCGGCGCGGCCGATCTCATCGCCGGCGGGCGCCTGCAGCTCGGCATTTCGCGCGGCTCACCGGAGCAGGTGATTGATGGCTGGCGCTATTTCGGCTACGCGCCGGCAGAGGGGCAGACCGACCAGGATATGGCCCGGCAGCATGCGGAGGTGTTTCTCAAAATCCTGCAGGGCGAGGGTTTTGCCAGGCCCAACCCGCGGCCGATGTTTCCGAACCCG
>DASURA010000328.1:0-5592 GCA_036280295.1 Hyphomicrobiaceae bacterium | reverse complement strand
CAGCTGCAGGCGCTGGAGGTGATGGTGGCGGAGCTGCTGCGGCCGATGCTGCGGCGCTGGCTCGACGAGAACATGCCGCGGCTGGTATCTGCGGCGCTCAAGGCCGAGGCGCAGCTCATGTCCGAGCGTGACCGCAAGAAGTCTTGAACGGCGTGCGGTTGCGGCGTATTCAGCCCGCCATCTCCTGCCAGATACTTGAACTCAACCCGCGTTCCTGCGACGGCCATCCCATGCTTGAGAAAACCTACGAGCCGGCAGACATCGAGGCCCGCATCCACGCCAAGTGGATGGAGGCTGAAGCCTTCAAGGCCGGCCGTCCCGAGCGCGCCAACGCCGAGCCCTACTCGATCGTGATCCCGCCGCCGAATGTGACGGGCTCGCTGCACATGGGGCACGCCCTCAACAACACGCTGCAGGACGTGCTCGCACGGTTCGAGCGCATGCGCGGCAAGGACGTGCTGTGGCAGCCCGGCACGGATCACGCCGGCATCGCCACCCAGATGGTGGTGGAGCGCATCCTGATGGAGCGGCAGGAGCCCGGCCGGCATGCGCTCGGGCGCGCCGCCTTCATCGAGAGGGTGTGGGCCTGGAAGGCCGAGTCGGGCGGGACCATCACCAACCAGCTCCGCCGCCTGGGCGCCTCGTGCGACTGGTCGCGCGAGCGCTTCACCATGGACGAGGGCCTCTCCAAGGCCGTCCTCAAGGTGTTCGTCGATCTCTACAACCAAGGCCTGATCTACCGCGACAAGCGGCTGGTGAACTGGGACCCGCAGTTCCAGAGCGCGCTGTCCGACCTGGAGGTGGAGAGCCGGGAGGAGAAGGGCAACTACTGGCACTTCCGCTACCCGCTGAAAGGCGGCGAGACCTACCGGTTCCCCATTGCGCACGATGAGGACGGCAATCCGACCGAGTGGGAGGAGCGCAACTATATCATCGTCGCCACCACCCGGCCCGAGACGATGCTGGGCGACACCGCGGTTGCGGTGCATCCGGACGATGAGCGTTATCAGGCGCTGATCGGCAAGAGCGTGGTGCTGCCGCTGGTCGGGCGCGAGATTGCGATCGTCGGCGACGCCTACGCCGATCCCAAGAAGGGCTCGGGCGCGGTGAAGATCACCCCGGCGCACGACTTCAACGACTACCAGGTCTACAAGCGCCACCCCGAGATCGGCATCATCAACATCCTGGACGCCACGGCGCAGCTCAACGACGAGGTGCCGGAGGCGTATCGCGGGCTCGACCGGTTCGTGGCCCGTAAGAAGGTGGTGGCCGACATGGAGGCGGCCGGTCTGCTCGACAAGATCGAGCCGACCGTACACGCCGTACCGCATGCCCAGCGGGGCGATGCCATCATCGAGCCGTGGCTCACCGATCAGTGGTACGTCAATGCCGGCGAGCTGGCGAAGAAGGCTGTTGCCGTCGTGGAGAGCGGCGACACCCGGTTCGTCCCCAAGAACTGGGAGAAGACCTACTTCGAGTGGATGCGCAACATCGAGCCGTGGTGCATCTCGCGCCAGATCTGGTGGGGGCATCAGATCCCGGCGTGGTATGGGCCGGATGGCCATATTTTTGTCGCGCATGACGAGGCCGGAGCGGCAAGGCAGGCGAAGGCGCACTACGGCAAGGCCGTCGACCTGGAGCGTGACCCCGACGTCCTCGACACCTGGTTCTCCTCCGCGCTGTGGCCATTCTCTACGCTGGGCTGGCCGGACGATACGAAGGAAGTGAAGCGGTTCTATCCGACCAGTGCGCTGGTGACCGGCTTCGACATCATCTTCTTCTGGGTCGCGCGCATGCTGATGATGGGGCTGCACTTCATGCAGGAGGTGCCGTTCCGCGACATCTACATCCATGCCCTCGTCCGCGACGAGAAGGGGCAGAAGATGTCGAAATCCAAGGGCAACGTCATGGACCCTTTGGATATCGTCGACGGCGTCGACGTCGAGACATTGGTTGCCAAGCGCACCAGCGGCCTGCTGCGCCCGCAGGATGCCAAGCGCATCGCCGGCGACACCAAGAAAGCGTACCCGCAGGGCATCCCCGCCTACGGCGCCGACGCGCTGCGCTTCACGTTGACGGCGATGGCGGCAATGGGGCGCGACATCAAGCTGTCGCTGAAGGCCGTGGAGGGCAACCGCAACTTCGCGACCAAGCTGTGGAACGCGTGCCGCTTTGCCGAGCTGAACGGCTGCGAGCGCGTCGCCGGCTTCGATGCGGCGGCGGTGAAGGAAACCGTCAACCGCTGGATCGCCGGCGAGGTGGAGCGCACCGCCGCCGCGGTGACAGCCGCCATCGAGGCCTACAAGTTCAACGAGGCGGCGGGCGCCGTCTACGACTTCACCTGGGGCACGTTCTGCGACTGGTACCTGGAGCTGACCAAGCCGGTGCTGGAGGGCGGCAGCGAGGCGGCCAAGGCGGAGACGCGGGCCACGACGGCCTGGGCGCTCGACCAGATCATGAAGCTGCTGCACCCGTTCATGCCGTTCGTCACCGAGGAGCTTTGGGAACGGCGTGCCGGTCCGCTGCCGGCCGGCGAGGAGTTGCTGGCGCTCGCCAAGTGGCCGGCCTTTGCAGGTCTCGGCAACAAGGAGGCTACCGCTGAGATCGGCTGGTTGATCGAGCTCATCGGCGAGGTTCGCTCGGTGCGCTCGGAGATGAACGTGCCGGGTGGCGCCAAGATCCCGCTGGTGCTGGTCGGCGCCGGCAAGCCCGCCCGCGCCCGCGCCGAGAAATACGGGGAAACCGTCAAGCGGATGGCGCGGCTGGAGACCATCTCGTTCGCCAAGGCGGCACCCAGGGGCTCCGCCCAGATCGCGCTCGCCGATGCGACTGCCGCGCTGCCGCTCGCCGGCGTCATCGACATGGCGGTGGAACAGGCCCGACTGGAGCGCGAGATCGCCAAGGCCGAGAGCGAGGTCGCCAAGGTCGATATCAAATTGGCCAATGCCGAGTTCGTTGCGAAGGCGCCGCCCGAGGTGATCGAGGAGAACCGCGAGCGCAAGGCCGCCTTCGAGGCCGCCATCAAGAAGCTGCGCGCGGCGCTGAAGCGCATCACGGCGGACTGACACCGGCTTGCACGTTCGCAGGCGCGCAGAGATTGCAACTCTGTGATGCGTGGAAAACCCGGCGTTCCGGTTTCACGACAAGGTTGTGTGTGGCCAACCGGCCACTACCCGCCACCGTGGAGCCACAAAGCGGCGACACATTCGTGCTCAGAGAGAGTCTGGGAAGTGCGCTGGTCGGCGGACCGGCAGTCGCGCGATCCAAATATCATCTCGGCCCCGGTGCAGGGGTACGGCTCGGCCGCATTTGTTGCGCTCTAGCCACAGGCGGGTGTTGCTTGAGAAGACGCAGTGAGAATGCGGGGGCGGGACGGGCATGGACGCGAGGGAATGTAGCGGGCCGACGCCGCCAAGTCGCCATCTGACTGGCCCGGCGATGGCATGGTTCCGCCGCAAAATGCCCGCGGTGTCGGTGTATGTCGGATCAATGAACCAGAGTAGGCGCAAGGGACGCGCAGCGGTGATCGGCATGCTCAAGGCTGATGGTTGTCTGCCATGCGCATAATTGGTGGTATCGTCGCCGTTGTCCTGTTGGCGCTGGCGGGCGTTGCGAACGCGAAACAGCCGGTGCCCAAGGTCTCGCCCTTCCCGCCGGTGCAGTACGCCTCGGCTCAGGCGGCCCTGGAGCGCGGGCTTGCTGCCTTCCGCAACGGCAAGCATCAGGTGGCCATCTCGGCGTTAACGTCCGCGGCGGCGATGGGTGACCCGTCGGCACGCTTCATCTCCGAGTTCTATCTGGCGCGCATCTACTCGCAGAACGCCGGACCGGCGACCGACCACACCAAGGCCTACGTTCTCTATCGCAAGCTGGCGGACGAGAATGTCGGCGTCGATCCTGGCACCAGCCAGCGCGCGCCGTTCGTGGCCAAGGCCCTGATTGCGCTAGCTGGCTATGTCCGCGCCGGCATCAAGGAGATCGACCTGGCGCCCAATCCACGCCGCGCCATCGACTATCTGCACCACGCCGCGGTATTTTTCGGCGACCGTGAGGCACAATTGGAGCTGGCGCGCACCTACCTCAGCGACGACCACAGCTCCCGCGACGACATCCGGCGTGCTCTGCACTATTTATCGGCGTTGACGGAGGACAGCTATGGCCCCGCCCAGGCGACGCTTGCCGATCTGTTCTGGCGCGGGCATTTCGTCCAGAAGGACGATCGGCGGGCACTGGCGCTGATCACGGTGGCGGTTGAGAACGCGCCGCCACACGAGCGCATCTGGATCGAGGAGGGCTATGCCACCGTCTTCTGCGCCGTGAACCAGATCACGCGCGCGGAGGCCGGCGTGCTCGTCTCGCACTGGCGACAGACCTTCTTGCGACATGCCGCGAGCGGCCGCACCGGCTCGTTCGAGCTGCTGCCGCAGCGGCAATGCGCCAACGGCGAGGTGGTGGCGATCGGCCGGCCGCCTCGCCCCGCCTTGACGGCCGGTTCCCCAGCGGTCGCCGCCAGCGGAGCTTCGCCGGCGTCCGCGGCGACCCCGCCGGTGACGGTAGGGTCACTCAAGCCCGGCTCGACGAGGCCGAAGCTCATGGCCGCCGGGATCCTTGAGGCAGCGGCGACGAAGTAAGAGGTGGCTGACGCAAGGCGGGTGCCCCGTGCAATGCGCCTTCGAGGCTAAGCAAGACCTGCGCGCCCTGGGGTGAAGAATTCCACTTCTCGGAATATCTCGCCGTTATCGTTGGCCGCCTGACAACGCACTTCCTTCGCGTCATCCGGGCACCGTTCCCCGCAGCGCCGGCGAACCTGACGGACCTGGACCAATACGCGTGCCGGCTTGCCCGCGATCGCGGATGCATGGGTCGCAAAGCATGGGACTGACGGGGCGCGGAGGGGGCAGACGCGGAGCTTGTCTCGACGTGCATGGGCCCGCGCCTGAGCCCGCCGCGAGAAACGCCATTCGCAACGTTGCGACCTGCGTTGAATACCTGCCCAGCCCCTTCGGCTTATTGCACCCACCCCTACGCACTGCTCTTCTCAATTTGTCTGGTCCCAGACGTGCGACATCCAATTCTCTTCCGGCTTGGTGGCGTGCAGCGCTGGTGGCGGCTCGGCGGCAGCAGGCGGGGCTGCTGCCGTCTTTGCCGGCATCGGCGCCAGCGGCCAGGCGACCGCCCGCTTTGACAGCGGGTTGCGCGCAGCCACGATGTGCCTGCGCTCCAGGGCCTTGCGCGCCAGCGCGTCATACTCCGCCAGCGTCTCGGCGCCCGCTTTGGGCTGCAGATGCACGATTCGGAGACCCAGCTTTTTGATGTCCGCCAGGATCGCCGGGATCGCCCGGGCGGTCGAGATATGGATGTCGTGAAACAGAACGATGCCTCTGCGGCGGGCTGATATCTCCTCGATCACCCGCTTATGCAGCGTCTCGGCATCGCGGATCTGGAAGTCGCGGCTGTCGATGTTGATGCCGAAGTCGGCGATCTGCCTCTTCTGCAGGTGGCTCACGGTGAAGGCGTTGTCGCGCAAATAGGGGAAGCGGAAGAAGGGGGCGATGGGCTTGCCCATTGCCTGCTGCACGGCGCTGAGGCCCA
>DASURA010000327.1:0-8502 GCA_036280295.1 Hyphomicrobiaceae bacterium | reverse complement strand
TTGGCCGCCTCGTCGATCTTCTCCTTGGACTCACCACGCTCCAGCCGCTGCAGAGCCTGCATCATGTACGGCCCGAGCACGCGGTTGACGACGAAGCCGGGGCTCGACTTGGCGACCAGGGGGAACTTGTCGATGGCGGTGACGAAGACGCAGCCTTTCTCCACCTCCTCAGGCCGCGTGCCGCTGCCCTTGATCACCTCCACCAGCGGCATCTGCGCCACCGGATTGAAGAAGTGGATGCCGATCAGCCGGCCCGGATCGGCGAGCGCCTGGGCGATCTCCTCGATCATGATGGAAGAGGTGTTGGTGGCCAGCACCGCACCCGCCTTCAGCTTGCCCTCGATCGACTTCAGCAGGCTCTGCTTGGCGTCCAGCCGCTCGACGATCGCCTCGATCACCACGTCGGCGCGGGCGATATTGGCACCCGTGCGATCCGACAGCAGGCGCGCCGCCGCCGCATCGCGCTGCGGCCTGGTCTTGAACTTGCGGGCAAACAGCTTCTTCTGCGCGGCGATGCCCTTGGCGATCTGGTCCGCATTCACGTCCTGCAGCGACACCTCCATGCCGGAGGCGACGCACCAGCCGGCGATGTCGGCGCCCATCACGCCGGCGCCGATCACGTGCACGCGCAGCGGCTTGAAGGCGGAGTCCTTCGGCGCCTGCGCCTTCAGCATCTCCATCAGCTTGAACACCCGGCGCAGGTTGCGCGAGGTCGGCCCCATCATCAGTGGCGCGAAGGCGCGCGACTCCGCCGCCTTCATGCCGTCGAGGTTGCCGGCGTGAGTCTCGAACAGGTCGATCAGCCGGAACGGCGCCGGATAATGATCCTCGCGCACCTTCTTCGCCGTCTCGGCGCGCAGCTTCTTGGCCAGCAGTTCCCGCGCAGGCCACTGCCGCGCCACATCCTTCCAGAACGGCGCGGCTTTCGAGCGGCGCTTCTTCTCGATTGCCCGGCGCGCCATCCACGTCAGATTGAGCGGGCTCGGCGCAAGCTCGTCCACCAGCCCCATGCCACGCGCCACGCCTGCGCGGATCATCGATCCTGTCAGCATCAGCGGCATGGCCGCCAGCGCACCGGCCTGGCGGATCGAACGGGCGGTGCCGTTGAAGCCGGGGAAGATGCCAAGCTTGACCTCGGGGAAGCCCAGCCGGGTTGCATCGTCCCGCGTCGCGATGCGCCAATGGCAGGCCAGTGCCAGCTCCAGCCCGCCGCCGAGGCAGAAGCCATGGATGGCGCACACCACCGGCACCGGCATCTTCTCGATCCGGTCGAGAGTGCCGTTGACGAGGCTCACGCTCTCGATCACCTCGTGCTCGGAAGCGAGCTGCTCGAACTCGCGCACGTCGGCGCCGACGATGAAACCCTTCTCCTTGCCCGACATGATGACAAGGCCGCGCACGGTACGGTCGCGCGCGCCCTTCTCGACCGCCTCGACAATGGCGCCCAGCTCCTCCAGCGCCCGCCGGCTGAACGAGTTCTGGCTCTCGCCGGCGCGGTCGAACACCGCCCAGGCAATGCCCTGCCGGTCGACCGAGTAGCGCCAGTCGATCAGTGCGTTCACATCAGGCATTGGCACCTCCTAACTCGTCATGCCGGGGCTTGGCCCCGGCATCCATCCAACGGCTTGCTCCGTCGCCTGTTTCACGCTGGCGCCCGGCCACAAGTGCCGGCGTGACATGGAGCGGCGCGTCGACGTCCTAGCACGGCCTTCACTCCGCTGCCGCACTTTGTGCCGCCAGTGTATTGTGCCCAGGGACCAGATAGTGCGGCTTCACCTCGGCCGGATCGAAATGGTCGACGGCGATCACGCGCGCGGTCAGCGTGTCCAGGTCGCGCAGGCCGGCCGCCTCCTCATCAGAAATGACGCCAAGCCTGGTGGCGTCGCCGATCCAGTCGGTGCCGTGCACGCGGCGGACGTGGCCCGTGCGCACCGCACGGTCAAGCTTCCTCTCCGCCGTTTCCATCGCCACCGCCTTGGCGAAGGCGACCTCCAAGAGCCCGGTCGGGTCGTCCGGATCGTGCGAGACGTAGATGTAGCGCGTCAGCCGGTCACGCGTCTCGCCGGGTGCCAGCACCAGGTTCACGCACTTGGCACCAAGCCAATCCGGCGCCGGCTTGTAGTGTGCCCCCAGCGGGAAGCAGACGGCCCGCATCAGCCAGCGCACCGGCAGCACCGGGAAGTTGTCGATCGTGCCGTGCAGCGCCTCCTGGAAGCGATAGAGGCCGTTGCGGGCGCACAAGGCGACGACATGGCGGTCATTCTCAGGCTTGCCGTCATCCTCGTAGCGCTTCAGCACGCACGACAGCAGATAGAGCTCCGACAGCGCATCGGCAAGGCGGCCGGTGATCTTCTGCCTGGTCTTCAGCCCTCCTCCCAATACCGCCACCGTCATATCCGCCACGAACGCGAAGTTGCGCGAGGCACGCCAGAGCTGGCGATACCATTCGGCCGTGCCGTAGGCCTTGTCGGGCACGTGTCCGAACACACCGAACGTCAGGTTATGGAACGCAGCGCCGAACAGGTTCGACACCGCAAACGCCGTGTGATCGCTGAACGCCTGCTCGAAGGCCGCCAGCCCGCGCCTGGAGTCGGTATCCTGGCACGCCTGGATCTCCTGGTAGAGGTAGGGGTGCGAGCGCAGCGCGCCCTGCGCAAACGTGATGAGCGAGCGCGTCAGGATGTTGGCGCCTTCCACCGTGATCGCCACCGGCATCGACTGGTAGGCCGACTGCAGGTAGTTCGACGGCCCATCGCAGATGCCCTTGCCGCCGTGCAGATCCAGGGCGTCGTTGAGCGAGCGGCGCATGCGTTCGGTGGTCGAGTACTTCATGATGGCGGAGATGACCGACGGCTTCTCGCCGCGGCTCACCATGGCGGCCGTGACGCCGCGCGCAGCCTCGGTGACGTAGGCATTCTCCACGATGCGGGCGAGCGGCTCCTGCAGGCCTTCCATCTTGCCGATGGGGAAGTCGAACTGTTTGCGCACGCGCGCATAGGCCGAGGTATTGCGCAGCAGCGACTTGCAGCCGGCGGCGGCAGACGAGGGCAGCGAGATCGAGCGGCCGGCAGCGAGGCATTCCATCAGCATGCGCCAGCCCTGGCCGACCATCTTCTCGCCACCGATCACCCAGTCGAGCGGGATGAACACGTCGCGGCCCCAGTTGGGACCGTTGGGGAAGGCGGCGCCCGTCGGCAGGTGCCGGCGGCCGATCTCGACGCCCGGATGATTGGCAGGAACCAGGGCCACAGTGATGCCGCGGTCCTCGCCACCGCCCAGCAGGTTCTCCGGATCGAACACGCGGAAGGCGAGACCCACCAACGTCGCATCCGGCCCCAGCGTGATGTAGCGCTTCTCCCACGACAGCCGGACGCCGAGCGTCTCCTTGCCGTCGTGCACGCCCCTGGTGACATAGCCCACGTCGCGCATGGTCGCCGCATCCGAGCCCGACGTCGGGCCTGTCAGCGAGAAGCAGGGCACCTCCAGCCCCTTGGCGAGGCGCGGCAGGAAGTACTCCTTCTGCTCCGGCGTGCCGTATTTCTCGATCAGCTCGCCCGGCCCGAGCGAGTTCGGCACCATGACGATCACGCACACGTCGGGCGAGCGCGAGGCAATGCGGCCGAGGATGATCGACTGCGCCTGCGGCGAGAACCCGAGCCCGCCGTGCTCCTTCGAAATCAGCATGCCCAGGAAGCCGTGACTCTTGACGAAATCCCAGATCTCCTTGGGGATCTCCCGTTCGTTGTGGCGGATGGCCCAGTCGTCCAGCATGCCGCACAACTCGTCGGTCGGCCCGTCGAGGAACGCCTGCTCCTCCTGGCTCAGGGTGACGGGCGGCACCGCCCGCAGCTTCTCCCAATCCGGCTGGCCGCCGAACAGCTCGGCGTCGAAGCCGACAGTGCCGGCCTCGAGCGCGGCCCGCTCCGTCTCCGACACCTTGGGCAGTATGCGCTTGATGGCACCGAACAGCGGCCGCGTCAGGATCGCCTGGCGAATGGCGGGCACGCATAGGGCCGCCAGGAGCGCCGCCAGTACCCAGCCCGCCGTCCCGAGCCAGCCCAACGCCGGTGCGCTCGACGTGCCGTGCAGGAGGCCGGTTTGCCAGATCAGCATGGCCGCGGCGAAGGCGACCGTCCACATCCACAGCGGCGATCGCCGTATGCCCAGGATGAACGCGCCGATGATGCAGAGGATGGTGAGCACCAGCTCGGGCATGGCCTTCTCCTCTCGCTGGGGAGCGCCGAATCGCCCCCGCTATTGCATCCTATTTCAGTGCCGTATTTCAGTGTCCTAAATCTAGGTGAAGTTGACGTTTACGTCAAAGTGGCGGCTGCGCCACGCAGACGCCGAACGGTTTACGCCGCCACCAGCCATCTCAACACCAGTGAGACGCTCGGGCTTGCGCACCAGGCTGAAGGCAATGGCCATGATGAGATCAGGCAGGTGGTCGATGGAGACGAGCTCGTTGTGATCGGCATCCCGCTCTATTCTGACACCGCTGGGGAGGTAGACATTGGGAAGCCCATAAGCGAGGAAATGATACGGCTTCGCGAAACGCCGGCGGCCCTTCAGGGCGAAGTCATGGCGCGCACTCATGGGTCTATCCATTCAACGGTGACGAAGATGAGCCTGCTCGCACGCACAACCACGGTGACGACGCCGGCCTCCCGCGAGGCGGCGAGCTACTTCACCTCGACCTGCAGCCGCATCGACGGGTGGATGCCGCAGAATGCCTCGTAGAGGCCCGCCTCGGGAAAGCGGATGGTGACGCTCTCGTGCGGCTCCTGGGCGCCGGAGTTGTAGTCGAGCTTGGGATCAAAGATGCGTACGTTATGCGTGCGCGTGTCGTCGTTCAGCACCGTAAGGGATTGGCCGGCCTTCAGCCGCACGTGGGCCGGCGTAAACGTCTTGTCGAGTTGGCTTACCACGGAGGTTTCCGCCGGAGGCGCCGGGTGCGGCGGCCGGCCGCCGCCCACCCACGCCTCGGTCGACGGCTGCGGCGGCGCATCGCTCGACAGTGTATCGAGGAACGCCAGCAGGTCGGAGCGCTCCTCATCGCTCAGGTGCATGTGTGCGGGTAGGTCCTTGCTGCGCGTGGGCCGGTCGATGCCGCCACCCTCGTAGAAGCGCACCACCTCCTCAAGCGTCGACAGCGAGCCGTTGTGCATATAGGGCGCGGTCCACGCCAGCTCGCGCAGCGAGGGCGTCTTGAAGGCATGGTCGGCGGCCCGCAGGTCGATCTCCCTGCCACGCCCTTTGTCGTCGTCCGGAAGGCCGATGTCGTAGAAGTTGTGGTCGGCGAGCTCGAAGCCGACGTGGCAGGAGATGCAGCGCGCCTTGCCGGCGAACAGCTTGAAGCCGCGCACCTCGGGCTCGCTCAATGCATCGACCTGGCCGGCGATCCAGGCGTCGAACGGCGTCGGCGGCGAGATCAGCGTCCGCTCATAGGCAGCGAGCGCCCTGGCGATATTGGCCGGCGAGATCTCCGGTCCTTGCGGAAAGGCGGCGGCGAATGCGGCTCTATAGCTTGCGTCCTTGGAGAGCTTCGCCGCGCCGGCCGCCAGCGTGCTTCCCATCTCGTCCGGCTGCTCGACGGGAAAGTGCACCTGGTCCTCCAGGCTCTTGGCGCGACCGTCCCAGAACAGCAGCGGGCTGAACGCCACGTTCCAGAGCGATGGTGTATGCCGCGCCAGCCGCCTGCCGGTGACGCCCTTGCCGGTCACCTCGCCGTCGGTGAAGGCGAGGCGCGGATCATGGCAGGAGGCACAGGAGATGGCATCGGTGGCAGAGAGCCGCTTCTCGTCGAACAGCCGCTTGCCGAGCGCGATCCGCTCTGGCGACGATGGGTTGTCTGCGGGATGCGGCACGAAGCGCGGGCGGACGAACTTTGCCTTCAGCGCCGCCAGCGGATCGGCGGCCTCAGCCACGGGCCAGCTGTGCAGCGGCCGCCAGAGCCCCATGCCGGCCAAAGTCACAGTCACGGCAGCTCCAGCCAGCATCATGGCGGCCAAGCCGGCACGCCCTCGCCTCCGCGCCGCCGACACTGAAGGCAGCACGCTCATCGGATTGCAGAGGACGTATAGAGCTCGATGCGTGAGATCAGGGCCGAGATCTGGCTCACATCGAGCAGCGGTTTCGGCGGCGGCAGCGGTGCCGGCCAGGCGGTCTTGAGCGTCGCGAACGCCGCCCGCACCTTCGCCAGCTGCTCGGCGTCCAGCGGCCGCGGCTCGGATTTCGCCGCCTCTTCAATCACGCGCTCCGCGCGCCAGACGAACCCGCGGCTGTCCTGATATTCCACCGGCAGCTTGAACACCCCATCCACGATCGCGTTCCCATACTCGATCTGTGCCGTCCGAAGCACCTCGATCGCCGATTCGATCGCAAATTTCTGCGCCGGCCGCATGAATTTCTTGGCAACGCCGAGGGCCGCATCGACCTTCTGATGCACCGGCCTCAGCGCCTGCTCGTAGGCGCCCTTGCGCTTGGTTTTCACGGTCTGCGCCAGCGCCTGCAGCTCGCGCCCGAACGGCTGCATGTTGTGCAACTTGATGTACTTCTTCAGCAGGCCGTACAGCTCCTCGCTCGGGTGCAGGAAGTGCGGCAGAGCCTCGTCCCAGAGCCCGAGCTCGATCAGCTGATGGCCCACCAGCAGATGCCCGCGCGTCAGCTCGATATCGCGATAGAAGCGAACCCGGGTGTCGGTCGGCCCGCCGTCTGTCAGATAGGCCTCGCCGTCGTCGCTGCTGCTGGCGCTTGCCGCGTCGTTCTGGCCCGTCGTCGTCGCCTTGCCGTGCGCGGCATGGCCTGCATCCCTCGACCCCACGTCCTGGGCACTCACAGGGTCCGGAACGGCCGCGGCGCCGGTCAGCGTCGCAACGCCGATGCCGACCCATAATTTGCGCGTTAGTTTGGCCATGATTCACTCCTGGGCGGGGCGAGTCGCTTGGAAGTATACTCCAACATTCCAGAATATGTCCTGCGGCGGTTGAGCGACATGATCCTAGCTGTACCGGATGTCCTGTCTGCGGCCGATGTCGCCGCGCTCCGCGACGGGCTTGCCGAGGCTGACTTCATCCCGGGAGAGGCCACGGCCGGCTGGTCGGCGCAGCTCGTGAAGTCGAACCTGCAGGCCGCCGACAGCCCGCAAGTCGAGGCCATGCGCACCCTCGTGCAGGCGCGCTTTCGGGCACATGCCGTTCTTGCGCTGGCGACGCGGCCGAAGACCTTTGTGGGTCCGCTTTTCTCGCGCTACCGCCCTGGTCACGCCTATGGCCCCCACGTCGACAACGCCTTGATCGGAGGCGTCCGCACCGATGTCTCGTTCACGCTTTTCCTCGCCGACCCGGCATCCTACGATGGCGGCGAGCTCATCATCGACACACCCTCCGGGGAGGACGCCTTCAAGCTGCCCGCCGGCGGTGTCGTCGCCTATCCCGCCACGACGCTGCACCGGGTCAATCCGGTCACGCGTGGCGCGCGCCTGGCGGCCGCCGGTTGGGTGCGCAGCTATGTGCGCGACCCGGCCCGGCGCGAGCTGCTGTTCGACCTGGAGACGGCCCGGCGCCGCCTATTCGACCGCGAGGGCAAGACCCCGGAGGCCGATCTCCTGGCCAAGTGCACGGCAAACCTCATGCGGATGTGGACGGAAGACTAGGTTTCAGGGCTCGGTTTCAGGCGCCAGGAAGCGGCGACGATGAAACCTGATCCCTGAAACCTGCAACCTCACTTCGCGTCGCCCTCCTGCTTGTCGGCCGAATCGGCGTTGAGCTGGCCGTAGTTCTGCACGCCGATCTTGTCGAGCAGGTCGAGCTGGGTCTCCAGGAAATCGATGTGGCTCTCCTCGTCCTCCAGCAGCTCCTCGAACAGGGCCATGCTGACGAGGTCCTCCTTGGTGCGGCACAGCTCACGGGCCCGCACATAAAGGTCGCGGGCGAGATGCTCGGCCTTGAGGTCGCACTCCAGAACCTCCTTGATGTCCTGCCCGATCATAAGCGGCGCGACGTACTGCAAGTTGGGGACGCCCTCCAGGAAGAGGATGCGGTCCACGAGCTTGTCGGCGTGATGCATCTCCTCGATGGATTCCTCACGCTCCTTCTTGCCCAGCTTGGTGAAGCCCCAATTGGCGCACATGCGGTAGTGCAGCCAATACTGGTTGATGGCACCCAGCTCGTGCTTTAGCGCCTCGTTGAGAATGTCGATGACCTCTTTGTTGCCTTTCATGGCGCTCTCCAGCTAAAGCCTGCCCCATATCCCGAGACACTTCTAAAATGGAATTAGAATAAAAAGAGGTTTCAAGGCAATGGCGCAGGGCGCGGGCGCCCAAAAGCGCCACAGGTTGTGCACTTGACTGCACGGGCCGCTGACCGGCTCAAGCGGCAGGAGCAGCCACGTCGACGGCCGGAAGGTCCGATTCCCGCCTGCGGGCACGGCGGGCGCGCATGCTTTCGATCATGCGGAACGCCGGCGTGTCAGAGGCGCGCGCCCGCTCCAGCAGCCGTCCTT
>DASURA010000326.1:0-4291 GCA_036280295.1 Hyphomicrobiaceae bacterium | reverse complement strand
AGAGTCCGCATGCGCCGGCGATAAGCAGGGCTGACTTAAAGAGCACTGACACAAGAAGAGCGATGAAATGAGCAAGTCGGTGAGAGTGCGGGAAGAGCCACGGCGCGCTGACGACAGCGCCGCACAGCAGGAGGGGCGCCTGTCGGAGTCGGAGCTGCTGCGGCTGGAGGACATCTACTGCTCGCACGGCGATACCGTGCACTACACCAACCCGCCGAAGATCTTCGAGAGCTGCGAGGGCTCGTTCCTCTTCGACGCCGAGGGACGCGAGTATCTGGACCTGCAGATGTGGTACTCGGCTGTCAACTTCGGCTACCGCAACCCCCGCCTCGACGCCGCCGTGCGCCGCCAGCTCGACCGGCTGCCGCAGGTGGCGAGCCAATACCTGCACCGTGAGAAGATCGAGCTCGCCACCCTCATTGCCCAGGATGCCGAGAGGAAGTTCGATGCCAAGGGCCGCGTGCACTTCAACGTTGGCGGCAGCCAGGCGGTCGAGGACAGCCTCAAGCTGGTGCGCAACTACAAGAAGGGCAAGAGCCTGATGTTCGCCTTCGAGGGCGGCTATCACGGCCGCACCCTCGGCGCCTCGGCGATTACCTCGTCCTACCGCTACCGCCGCCGCTACGGTCATTTCGGCGAGCGGGCGCACTTCGTGCCCTTCCCGTATCACTTCCGTGGGCCGAAGGGCATGACGAAGGAGGAGTACGGCCATTATTGCGTGCAGCAGTTCGCGCGCCTGTTCGAGAGCGAGTACAACGGCGTGTGGGACCCGAAGGCGGGCGAGGCCGAATACGCCGCCTTCTATGTAGAGCCGATTCAAGGCACCGGCGGGTACGTGATCCCCCCCAAGAACTTCTTCGTGGAGCTGAAGAAGGTCCTGGACGAGTACGGCATCCTGCTCGTGGTTGACGAGATCCAGATGGGCTTCTACCGCACCGGCAAGCTGTGGGCGATCGAGCACTTCGGCGTGAAGCCGGATGCCATCGTGTTCGGCAAGGCGATAACCAACGGGCTCAATCCGCTGGCCGGTGTGTGGGCGCGCGAGGAGCTTATTAACCCAATCATCTTCCCGCCGGGCTCGACGCACTCCACCTTCAACGCCAACCCGATGGGTACCGGCGTGGCGCTGGAGGCCATGCGGATGATGCGCGAGACAGACTACGAGGCAATGGTGGCCGAAAAGGGAGCCTACCTTCTCGAAGGCCTCCAGGAGCTGCAGCGCCGCCACAAGATCGTGGGCGACGTCGACGGATTGGGCCTCGCGCTGCGTATGGAGATCTGCGAGCCGCACGACAGCTTCACGCCCTCGAAGGCGATCGTCGACCGCATGGTGGACGAGGGCCTCGGGGGCGACCTTGAAGTCGGCGGCAAGCGCTACGGCCTCGTGCTTGATATCGGCGGCTACTACAAGAACGTGGTGACGCTGGCGCCCAGCCTGCACATCACGCGTCAAGAGATGGACCTGGCGATCAAGCTGCTGGACTGCGTGATGCAGCGCGCGAGCCGGGCCTGAGCATGCAGGGAATGGTGCTGGGATGGCGAGGCGCGTGGCGGCGGAACCGACGTTGCGCCTCTCGTGTTTCGATTGCAGGGAAGCCCTCCAAGCCGTTGAGAATTCGAGCGCTTCGGCTGCCCCAGGGAGGGGACCGACCCATCGATGGTGCGACCAATCGTGACTGGCGCCGGCAGAGTTGCCTGCGTAGAAACCTCGGCCCGGCGAAACTGGATCTTAGGCGGTATGCGTAACGTCATGACAACAAACGACGATAATGGCATCAAGCTTGATGCCGAGATGCCGGACCGGAGCCTGTTCATCGAAGGCGGCCGGGTCGGCATCCTGCTGATCCACGGACTCGGGGGAACGCCGGTCGAGCTGCGCTTCATTGCCCAGGCGCTTGGGCGCGCCGGACATACCGTCTACTGCTGCCAGCTTGCGGGGCATTGCAGCACACCGGAGGAGCTGCGGCGCTCCACGTGGCGCGAGTGGCTGGCTTCCGTCGAGGCGGCCCACGACAAGCTCGCGCAGCAGTGCGACGTCATCCTGACGGGCGGGCTCTCCATGGGCGGAATCCTGGCGCTGCACCTGGCGCAGAAGCGTCCGCAGGGCGTGCACGGCCTGCTGCTGTTCGCGCCGACGCTGAAGCTCGACGGCTGGTCGATGCCCTGGCATTCCCGACTGCTGCAGTATGTCCGGCCGACGCCGATCCCGCTCGAGATCGACCTGCCCGAGCACGAGCCTTACGGCCTCAAGGACGAGCGCGTGCGCCGTCTGGTGGTGAGCAGCATGCAGAGCGGGGATGCGGGCGCTGCCGGCGTGTTCTCGACGCCGGTGCGATCATTCGCCAACTTCAATGCGCTGGTGGCATCGGTGAAGCCAGACCTCGGCAAGGTCCGGCAGCCGGCGCTGATCGTGCATCCGCGCGAGGACGATATCGCCAGCCTCCGGAATGCCCAGTTCCTGCAGGCCAACCTGGGCGGGCTGGTCGACACGCTGGTGCTCGACAACAGCTATCACATGGTCACGCTCGACCAGCAGCGCCACATCGTGGCCGAGCGCGCGGCGAGCTTCGTGGCCTGGGTCGATGGGCAGGTGGCAGCCGCCAGGAGACGGGTGGTGCCGGCGGCGCGGGGTGCCGCGGTCGAATGAGCAAGTCCTGCCATGTCCGCAGCGCCGAGGGACGGCCGTCGCGGCCAGCCCCGCTAGCGCACGTGTGCGCTCTGGGCCTCGGTGCAGCGCTGCAGGCTCTCCGTGGCCCGCTTCCAGGTGAAGGTCTCGCCCAGGAGCTTGATTCCCAGGTAGCCCGTCACCTTGAGCGTGTCGGCGCTGGCAAGCTGCACGGACGCATCGAAGCGCTCCTCGTCCTCGGGGTTATAGATCCAGCCGTCCTCCCAGTGGTTGGCGCTGCGCTGGCGCAGGTCGCCCAGGATCTGAGCGCCGCAGATGCGCCGGCCGCTCTTGGATTTGTGATCCGGGTTCTTGAGCCAGACCACGCGCCCGCAGAGCCGGCTGGCGGCAGGATTGCCGTCAGCACTGCCGCATGGGGCGATCTCGACGGCCCCCTGGCCGGTGTGGTCGATCCAGACGCCGGACACGTCAGGCGCCGGGCTCTGCGCGATCCCCGCCGTGGCGACTGCGACACAGATCAGGGCTGCGCTGCCGGTGGCGACGGAAAAACGAAAGAATTCGGTAACATACATCCGTTAGCGCCCTCATTGTCTGAGCTGGTCTGGCCGGCTCAATGCGACCGCGATGGGGAGAAAATGCGGCGGACCATTCATCTGATGCAAGATGTCGCCTGTTTGCGGTCCGTCAGCTTTAACCCTCGGAACCGCATTTCCAGGTTCGGCCACAAATCCCTATATAAGCACGGCAACTCGCTCGGCCGGGGCATTCGACTTCGCTCCCACGGTCATTCAGCAGCCCGGCAGGCTCGATTTTTCGCCCGAGCGGACGCCGTGGCATTTCCCGGCCGCATCGCAAGCGGTGCGGACTCAAGACTCCGGAGGTGTCAGGCGTCGCCATGTCCCTAACGCTGGCGTTTCGTAACCTGTTCCATGACCGCGTGCGCCTGATGGTGACGCTGGTCGGCATTCTGTTCTCCATCGTCCTGGTGGCGGTGCAGCTTGGGCTCTACCTCGGTGCCCGCAGCATGATCATCTCTACGATCAATCACGCCGACGGCGACCTTTGGATCATGGCCTATGGCACCAAGAACTTCGAGGAGGCCCAGCCGATCCGCGCCCGCGAGCGTTATACGGCGCTCGCCAATCCGGATGTCGTCAGCGCCGTGCCGCTTATCACCTCGTTCACCGACTGGCGCAAGCCGACCGGCGGCTCGACGCTGGTGGTGGTGATCGGCGCCGATGCCGAGGACGGCGGCATCAAGCCGTGGAACATCATCGAGGGCGATGTCTCGGGCCTTGGTGCGCGCGACGCGGTGATGATCGACAAGACCTATCTGGGTGAACTGGGCGTCAAGGGCACCGGCGATACCGCCCAGGTGGGGGCCTCGCGCGTGCGCGTCTCCGGGCTGACCGAGGGTATCCGCTCGTTTACGGTCACGCCGTTCGTGTTCACCACACTGAACCGCGCGCGGCAGCTGATCGACATGCCGGCCGACAACATCACCTACGTGCTGGCCAAGGTGCGCCCAGGCGCCGATATCGAGAAGGTGCGTGATCAGCTGCGTACGCAGCTGTCCAGCGATACCGAGATCCTGACCACGCCGGAGTTCAGGTCGCGCAGCCTCAATCACTGGCTGTTCGCCACCGGCGCCGGCGTGGCGCTGCT
>DASURA010000325.1:0-21197 GCA_036280295.1 Hyphomicrobiaceae bacterium | reverse complement strand
ATCCGCGGCAAGCTCGCCAACGATTCCGGGTACTGTGACCTCACCTTTCGCCGCCAACCGGAGAACAGGAAGCATAAGCGTCTGGTAATCTGGAATATCGGGCATCGCACATCGCCCCCCTTTGCTCAGGCGTGCCGTACTGAAAAGGCTATTTTAAATGTGACAATCACATCCTGAACACCCCCCACCGCGGCTCCGGGATCGGTGCATTCAACGCCGCAGACAGCGCCAGCCCTAGCACACGCCGCGTCTCGCCGGGCGTGATGATGCCGTCGTCCCAGAGGCGAGCCGTCGCGAAGTACGGGTGCCCCTCGCGCTCGTACTGCTCCAGCACCGGGGCCTTGAACGCGGCCTCCTCCTCAGCGCTCCAGGTCTTGCCCTCGGCCTCGATGTTGTCGCGGCGCACGGTGGCAAGCACGCTCGCCGCCTGCGGGCCGCCCATCACCGAGATGCGGGCGTTGGGCCAGGTGAAGAGGAAACGCGGCCCGTAAGCCCGGCCGCACATGGCGTAGTTGCCTGCGCCGTAGCTGCCGCCGATGATGACGGTGATCTTGGGCACCTGGGCGCAGGCCACCGCCGTCACCATCTTGGCGCCGTCCTTGGCGATGCCGCCGGCCTCCGCCGCCTGTCCCACCATGAAGCCGGTGATGTTCTGCAGGAACAGCAGCGGGATGCGGCGCTGGCAGGCCAGCTCGATGAAGTGCGCGGCTTTCAGGGCGGTCTCGGAATACAAAATGCCGTTGTTGGCGAGGATGGCGACCGGATAGCCCTCGATATGGGCGAAACCTGTCACCAGGGTCTCGGCGTAGTTGGCCTTGAACTCGTCCATCTCGCTGCCGTCGACCAGGCGGGCGATCACCTCGCGGGCGTCGTATTGTGTCATCAGCGAGGCCGGCACCACGCCGTCGAGCTCGGCCACATCGTACGCCGGCGGCTTCGGCTGGCGCAGCGGGATATCCACCCGCTTCACCGTGTTCAGGTTGGCGACGATCGAGCGCACGATCTGGAGCGCGTGCTCATCGTTCAGAGCGTAATGGTCGGCCACGCCGGAGCGGCGCGTGTGCACCTCGGCGCCGCCCAAGTCCTCCGCACTCACCGTCTCGCCGGTTGCGGCCTTCACCAGCGGCGGGCCGCCGAGGAAGATCGTACCCTGCCTGCGCACGATGATCGATTCATCCGACATCGCTGGAACATAGGCGCCGCCGGCGGTGCAAGAGCCCATCACGCAGGCGATCTGCGGGATGCCGAGCGAGGACAGCGTCGCCTGGTTGTAGAAGATGCGGCCGAAGTGCTCCCGGTCCGGGAATACCTCGGTATGGTGCGGCAGGTTGGCGCCGCCGCTATCCACGAGGTAGATGCACGGCAGCCGGTTCTCGCGCGCGATCTCCTGGGCGCGCAGGTGCTTCTTCACCGTGATCGGATAGTAGGTCCCGCCCTTGATGGTGGCGTCGTTGCAGACGATCACGCACTCGCGGCCGGAGATGCGGGCGACGCCGGTGATGAGCCCGGCGCCGTGGATATCGCCGGAGTAGAGGCCGTGGGCGGCGAGCTGCGACAGCTCCAGGAACGGCGAGCCCGGATCAATGAGGTGCAGCACGCGATCGCGCGGCAGCAGCTTGCCGCGTGCGGTGTGGCGCTGCCGGAGCTTCTCAGGGCCGCCAGCCGCGGCCTCGGCGCGCTTCTCAGCCAGATCCGCCACCGCCGACCGCATGGCGGCGGCATTGGCCATGAACTCGTCGGAGGCGGTGGAGATAGAGGTCTTGATCTTCGGCATTCAACTATCCGGGGCGGCCATGGCTGAGGAACGGCGCATCGTACTTGCCCCGCTTCAGATCCGCCACCAGCGCGAGCGGCACGCCGATCGGGCAACGCCGCCGGCGCGCGGAACCCCGCCCGCCCGGGCGGGTTTCCCCTGGCGTCGCCACATCACAGAAAGACACGCCAATGGCCAAGACCCAGGCTCTCACGCTTGCTCTTGCTGCGCTGCTGGGAGCGTCAGGCCTGGCCGCGCCCTCGGCGGATGCATGGAGTGCCGGCCCTAAGGCTGATCAGGCGCAGCAGCTGATGCCGCTCGACTCTGTGCCACCGGCAATGTGGAGAGTGCTGCCCGTGCAGGCCGGCACGACCGCGCCGAGCGCGAAGCCAGATGGTGCTACTGCCGCCGCTGCCGCCGTCCTCGTAAACGGCAGGCTCACGGTCCCAGGCGCCGCCATGGACGGGGAGACCGTGCCCTCGACAGTCTCTGCCCGCAACGCCTCCCTGGACAAGCTGCCGATCGTGGCGTTTCGCCTGCGCAGTCTGACCGAGGCACAAAGGGGCGAGATCTGGCAGCAGCTGCATAGCGGCTCCGGCGCGCTGGCGCTCACCCCGGCGTATGCGCAGATCGGTGCCGTGCTCCCGCCCGAGAGGGCGCTGAGCCCTGATCTCCGGCCCATGCCCGACAGCCTCATCTCCAAATTCCCGGAGTTGCACGGAACGAGCTATCTCGTCGAAGGCTCGGTAGTGCTGATTGTATCTTCCAACAACAACAAAGTGATCGGCGTCATGCAGGCGCCGTAGGGGCGCTGCTTGCCTACTCGACATCCTCCAACCGCGTTCCGTTGCCCGGCGCGGAGGCTCTTGCGCGCATGCCTGACGGCTTCCGCCTTACCGTCGACTAACGCTATTTCTTGTCGTCTGCGGCCTCCACCGGCCCGCCCGCCTTCTTCCATGCGCCGAAGCCGCCCAGAATGTGCGCCACCGGCTTCAGGCCCATGTCCTGCGCCGTCTTGGCGGCGAGCGCCGAGCGCAGACCGCCGGCACAGAAGAAGACGTATTGCTTGTCCTGGCCGAACACCGGCTTGAAGTATGGGCTCACCGGGTCGATCCAGAACTCAAGCATGCCGCGCGGGGCGTGGACGGCGCCGGGCACCTTGCCGTCACGGGCGAGCTCCCGCACATCGCGGATGTCGACCAGCACCACGTCATCGCGGCCCACCAGCTTCACCGCGTCGGCGGCCTCGATCTCCTCCAGCTCGCGCTTGGCGGCTTCCACCATCGACATCGCGCTCTTGGTGATGTGCTGCGGCAAAGGGCAATCCTCCAGATAACCAGCGTTTTGGCTTACGCGTCACGGTTGCGGCGACATGTTACTGCGGCCGGCCCTCTCGGCGCCATGTTTCCTTGGATACGCTGGCGCAAATCAGCTAGCCAAGGACGCATGGTCCTCCGCACGATCATCCTCTGCGTACTCCCACTGCTCGCTGCCTGCGCGGCGGCGATTCCCGGCTACACGCCACCCCCCTTCAAGAAGAGCGAGGTGGTGCAGCCGATGAAGAGCGGTGACATGGATGCCGAGGGCACCTACCACATGAGCGGCCAGGAGCAGGCAACAGACTGCCGGCACCTCAGGGGTGCCATCATGGTCACCATCAGCCGGCTGCGGCAGCGCGGCAGCGAGGTCCCCACGTCGGGGCTGGCGGTGGGCGCCAACAAGCTTGCTACCGGCGTTCTCGGCGGCTCCAGCAAGGGGCTCGACCGCGAGGCCGAGTATCGGCGCGACCGGGCGCGGATCGAGTCCTACAACCGCCAGCTTGCCGCCAGGAACTGCAAGACCATCGACATCGACGCAGAGTTGGGACGCAAGTCGGATTCTTGACTTCATCGCATCAGGGGGCCCGGCCAAAGCGCGCTGGTCCGGCCGGTCGCATAGTAGACGATAAGGCCCACGTACTCCTTCATGACAAAGTCGATCCGGCGCAGCCCCTCTGGAACTGAGCTCTGCAGTCGCACGATGCTGGCGCCGCGCGAGGCGCGGTAGTCGACGGGCCAGGGCTCCACGTCAAATCCGGCGCGGCGGAAGCTGCCCATGGCGCGCGGCATGTGCCAGGCCGAGGTAACGAGCAGCCAGCGCTCGCCCGCCTTGGGCGCGAGGAGGCGCGCGGTGAACTGGGCATTCTCGTAGGTGTTGCGCGACTTGGATTCCAGCGTGAGCCGGGACCTGGGGATGCCCAGCGCCTCGAACAGGCGGCCGGCCACGTCCGCCTCCTGCGGGCCGGTCTTGATGAGCATGCCGGAGCCGCCGGTGAAGACGAGACGCGCCTCCGGCAGGCGGCGGGCCAGCGCCACCGCCTCGGTGTAGCGCTCCGCCGCCTCGTTGAGCGAGGCCAGCTGCCCCGCTTCAGGCGCGCGCGAGTCCTCCGCACCGCCCAGCACGATGATGCCCGCAATGGGCGCCTGGCCGGCGCTCTCGCTGTCGATCACCGCGCGGGCGAAGCGATCCTCCAGCGGTCGGATCAGGATGTCGCCGATGGGCGAAAGCCCGCCGACCAGCAGCGCGACGAGCCCGCCCCACAGCAGGACGCGCGCGGGCCGGCACCAGCGCGTGCTGCGAATCAGCGCCGCACCCATCATCACGGAGCCCACCATCAGCGAGGACGGCTGAGCCAGGAACCACACCACCTTCGCCAGGACGAAGAACAAGGGGCCTCCTCCGCCGACTACGACGTGATGCCAATGATGCGGCGATAGAGGCGGTCCGCCTCGGCGCGCGTGTCGGGATCCGTGCGCTCTGGCCACGGCAGCCGGCCGGGCTCAAGGCGATCGATCTCCGCCGCCGACCACGCGTCGATTGCCGCAAAAGGCGGGCGTGTGCCGAGCTCCGGCGTGGTCCGCTTCTCGGCGAGCAGAGCGTCAATGGCGCGACGCGGCTCCGGCGGTACTGCCGACCGCTCCAGCAGATCGTCGATCGCCATCGGAGGCGGCCCACCATGTTGCACGACCCAGGCCAAGGAGAGCAGCGGGCGCACGATATAGAGGTATTTCTTGAGGCGGACCTCCGCTCTACCCTCGATCTCCGACTTCCACTGCCCGTGCGCAATGCTCCAATAATGATGCGCCAGCGCCCGCGGCGATCCCGCCGCCTCGAACAGGGTGCTGAGCTCCGTGCGCAACGGGGAGTCCACGTAGACGATCGACGATACCAGCCACTCGTAGAGTGCGGGGTTCGACCGCAGCAGCAGCCGCAGCGCCTTGCGGATATCCCAGCCGGCAAGGTCGACGCGCAACTTATCGAGCGGACGCTCGATCACGTCAGGCGCCTCGGCGAGGCTCACGTACCAGTCGCGCTCGTGCGCGTAGAGGAAACGTACGTCGTAGTCGCTATCGGGCGACGGGAAGCCCCAGGCGCGGCTGCCCGACTCCGCGGCGTAGAGAATGCGCACGCCCTCCTCGGCTGCCACCGCCTCGAGCCTGGCGGCAATGTGGGCGCGCACCTCATCCGGGATCATGCGCCCTCGGCCCTCGCCTTCAGCGCAATGTTCATGGCCTCGAAGCCACGGCGGGTGCTATCGCCGACCAGCCACAGGATCGGCGCGCGCAGCAGGCCGGAGAAGGTCTCGAAGTGCTCGAAGCGGCAGCGCCCCGCGCCTGCCGGCGTGACGCGGAAGCTGTGCTCGCCATCAAACAGCCCCGGTACGCCGAGATGCCCCAGCCACCTGAGCTCGTGTCCAGGGTCCAGCTTGACGATCCTGGGACGGATCCCCATCGCGCTTTTGCCCGGCGGGGTAAGCGTTATCTCGACCCGCGCGCCCACGGCCGCATGGCCTTGCATCCGCGCGAAGGGGTTCCACTCGCTCCACCTGTCGGTGGCGATGAGAATATCCCACACCTTGGATGCCGGCGCGGCGATCTCGATCTCAGTATGGATCGCCGTCATGCGATCCGCTCGACCGCCACTGCCGTGGCCTCGCCGCCGCCGATGCAGAGCGAGGCGACGCCCTTGGCATGCCCGTATTTTTCCATCGCAGCCAGCAGCGTCACGATGATGCGGGCGCCGGAGGCGCCGATCGGATGGCCCAGCGCGCAGGCGCCGCCGTGCACGTTGACCTTGTCGTGCGGCAAGTCGAGATCGCGCATCGCCGCCATCGCCACCACGGCGAACGCCTCGTTGATCTCGTAGAGCCCGACGTCACCGCTGCTCCAGCCCACCTGCTCCAGCAGCTTGCGCATGGCGAACACCGGTGCGGTGGTGAACCACGCCGGCTCCTGAGCCACGCCGGCGATGCCGGCAATGCGCGCCAGCGGCGTCAGCTTGCGCCGCTGAGCCTCGCTCTCGCGCATCAGGACAAGCGCCGCCGCACCGTCGGAGATCGAGCTGGAGTTGGCGGCCGTCACCGTGCCGCCATCGCGGAACGCCGGCTTGAGTTTGAGGATCTTGGCCGGATCGGCCGTAAACGGCTGCTCGTCGCGGGCGACGTCGGCGGTGCCGGAGCGGCTCTTCACCGCCACGGAGACGATCTCCTTGGCAAACGAGCCGTCCTCGTTGGCCTGCCTGGCGCGCTTCAGGCTCTCGGTGGCGAACGCGTCCTGGGCCTCGCGCGTGAACTGGTAGTGCTGAGCCGTATCCTCGGCGAAGGTGCCCATCAGGCGGCCCTTGTCGTAGGCGTCCTCCAGGCCGTCGAGGAACATGTGGTCCTTGATCTCGGTGTGGCCGAGCCGGGCGCCGGCGCGCATCTTGGGCAGCAGGTACGGCGCATTGGTCATGCTCTCCATGCCACCCGCCACCACGATGTCGGCGGGCCGCGCGTGAAGGGCGTCGTAGGCCATCATCACCGTCTTCATGCCTGAGCCGCACATCTTGTTGACGGTCGTGCACGGCACCGAATACGGCAGACCTGCGCCCAGCGCCGCTTGGCGTGCCGGCGCCTGGCCCTGACCCGCCGGCAGCACGCACCCCATCTGCACCTCGCTCACATCCTCGGGCTTGAGCCCGGCACGCTCCAACGCGGCAGTGATGGCAGCGCTGCCGAGCTGGGCCGCCGTCAGCGAGGCGAACGCGCCTTGAAAGCCGCCGATGGCGGTCCGGGCGGCGCCGACAATGACGATGCGGTTGCGGTCTGTGGCTGGCATGGGGGGCTCTCTCCGCAGCAGGGTGGCGCATGGAACAATGCCGGCATCGGCAGGTCAACCGGCCTGCGTCTGAGCTGGGCAAGAGCCGATGTCCCACCTCTGCTCCGGACAAGAGTGCCTCATATGCTGGCAATGATAATCGGATATGTCTAGCGAACTATGCGTACAATATTAGTTTGCAGAAAATCTATATACTCAGCGAGAGCTATTCGTTATAGTTGTCATTTCGTCATCGCCTATCTGATTGCGGATTACATGCGGCGGAGCCGGGCTTCCCGATGTGACAGCGACTGAGCGGACGAGCGGAGCGGGGAGACGCAACAATATGATCGCGCGCGTTTGGCGCGGCTGGGCGGCGCATCAGAATGCAGATGCCCTGGAGAGCGTTCTCAGGACCCAGTCCATCCCGGGCGTCCTGGCCAAGAACATCGCCGGCCTCAGGGAGGCGCAGTTGTTGCGGCTGGAGCGCCTGGGCGAGACCGAGTTCATCATGGTGCTCTGGTTCGATGACATGGAGGCGGTGCGTGCGCTGGCCGTGGCACGCGGCGCGGACGCGGACGACTACGAGAAGGCCATCATATCGCTTGGCGCCCGCGATCTGCTGCGCCGCTACGACTTCAAGGTGGAGCATTACGAGGTCAAGGCGACCATGCATCCGTAATGTCAGACCGTTTCAGGGAAACTCTGGCTCGGTGAGGGGGAGATCGGGAGCGGGAAGCGGTCCGTGCTTCGCGGGCGCGACGCCGCCGTCCCCCCATTCCCGCTCCCTCACTCCCCTTTTGGACTCCGGATACGGTCAAAACGTAGCCGGAGCAGTATCAGGCGCGGGAAGCGGGTCAGACCCCATCATCCCCGCGGCGCCAGAAAATGCGCGGCCAGGTCCATCGTTTCGCGTTTGCCAATGCTGTCGTGGTGGCAGTCCAGCCATTTCTCGGCCTCGCTGTGGCCGGCGTTGAACAGATAGGTGAGCAGCTCGATATCCGGCTTGGTCTTGCTCTCCGGCGCCAGCGCCGCCGTGAAGCGGGCGGCCTCGATGAGATGGAAACGGTGCAGGGCCAGACGCCCGTCGGCGGCATCGCCGGGGCGGCGCCAGCGGCTGTACAGGCGGCGCACCGCCGCGATGACCTCGACATCGCGCAGCATCGGCTGGCTGAACGTGATCTGATTGACGCGGCCGGCGATCTCGCGCGCGCTGGTGGGCACTCCGTTGGGCTCGATCGCCGACAGCTTGATGATCAAGGTGTCGGGGACCGGGCTCTCGCGGCCGAGCGTGACAAGGTCCGGGTTGGCCGAGAAGCCGCCGTCCCAATACGCCTGCCCGCCGATGCTGACGGCGTGGTGGATCGTCGGCAGGCAGGCCGAGGCCAGCACCGCCTCGACGCTCATCTCGTGGCGCCGGAACAATCGCGGACGTCCGGTGGCGACGGCCGTTGCAGCGATCAACAGCTCCGGTCCGGGCTGCTTGCGCAGGGCTGTGAAGTCGATGTGCGCCTCCAGCAGCTTGCGCAGCGGATCGAAGCCCAGCGGGTTGAAGTCGTAGGGCGAGAAGATCGAGGCCACCTGCGCCAGCGTATTGGAGCGGCTGAGGCTGGCGAGCCAGGGATTGAGGCGTACCAGGTCTGGCACCCCCGCCTTGGCCACCGCCTCCCACACCGCGCGCAGCTTGGCCCGCGCCCCGGCGCGCCCGCCCTCCAGGAGCCCGGCGGCGAGCGCCACCGCGTTGACGGCACCGGCGCTGGTGGCGCTGATCCAGCCGATCTCGAGGGCCTCGTCCTCCAGGAGGCGGTCGAGCGTGCCCCAGGTGAAGGCGCCGTGCGCGCCGCCACCTTCGAGCGCCAGGTTCAGACGCTGGTGTCGCTTGAAGATGCTCAAGTGTTATCCGTTTCTTGAAGGAGGGCAGCGGGGCGGCAGGGCCGACTTTTAGTCTTTCTACTGCCTTACTGCCTTGGTGTCCCCGGGTCGACACCATCTAGCACGTCCATGGGCAGCACAACCGGCACGCCGTCGATGGCTTGATAGCGCGTCGTGATGCCATAGGCGGCGGCAAGATGCTGCAAAGACAGCACCTCCTGCGGCGATCCCGCCGCCAGAGTGCGTCCCTCGTGCACCAGGGCGATGCTGTGGCAGAAGCGGGCGGCGAGCGACAGGTCGTGCAGGGCCACCAGCACCGTGCGGCCGGCCTCCGCCAGTGCCGCAAGGTGGCGGAACAAGACGATCTGATGTGCCGGATCGAGGCCGGCGGCCGGCTCGTCGGCGATCAGCACGCGCGGCTCCTGCGCCAGGGCACGCGCGATCAGCACCCGCGCCCGCTCGCCGCCGGACAGCTCCGGCACCGGGCGATCGGCCAAGTCGGCCACGTCCATCGCCGCCATTGCAGCAGCAATGGCAGCGCGATCGGCGTTGCTTTCGCCGGCCCCGAACGGCTGGAACGGCAACCGCCCCAGCGCCACGACGGCACGCGCGGTGAGCGCCCACTGGACCAGCCGCTCCTGCGGCAGGTAGGCGAGCACGCGGGCGAGCTGCCCCCTCTCCCGATTCGCCAGCGGTACGCCGTCGAGCAGCACGGTGCCGGCGTCGGGTGTGGCGAGCCCGGCCAGCATCTTGAGCAGCGTCGTCTTGCCGGCGCCGTTGCGGCCGATGACGGCGGTAAGGCGGCCGGGCTCTGCCAAAAGATCGAGCCCGCGCAGCACCTCGCGGCCCTTCAGGCGTATGCCGAGCCCTCTCGCCTCCACCCTCACGGCGCCAGCTCCGACCGCGTCTTCAGCACCAGCCAGACGAAGAACGGCGCGCCGATCAGCGCGGTCAGCACGCCGATGCGCAGATCCATCCAGGCGGGTGCCAGGCGGAGCGCGACGTCGGCGACGAGCAGGAAGATGGCGCCGGCGAGTGCGCTGGCCGGCAGCAGCAGGCTCGGACGGTGGCCGGCGAACGGCCGCAGCACATGCGGCACCAGCAGGCCGACGAAGCCGATCACGCCGGTGACCGACGTGGCGGCACCCACCGCCAAGGCGGTGCCGGCCACCAGGGCGAGCCGCGTCCGCCTCACGTCGATGCCGAGGCTGCTCGCCGCGTCCTCGCCCAGGGTGAGGGCATCGAGGGCGCGCCCGAGCAACAGCAGCAGGCCCATGCCGGCGAGCATCAGCGGCGCCGCCAGCCAGACCTGGGTCAGGCTGCGGTCAGCCAGCGAGCCCATCAGCCAGAACACCATCTCCACCGATGCGAAGGGGTTCTGCGACAGGTTGAGCACGAGCGAGATCAGCGCGGTGGCGATGGCCGAGACGGCAAGGCCGGCGAGAATGAGCGTCACCGGCCCGCCCTGTGCGCCGGCCAGCGCCACGACCGCGAGCATGGCCACCGCCGCGCCGATCAGGCCGCCGACTGGCAAGGCCAATGCCATGAGCTGCGAGAGCCCGAGCTGGATCGCCAGCACGGCACCGAGCGCGGCGCCGCCGGAGACTCCGATCAGGCTCGGCTCCGCCAGCGGGTTGCGCAGGTATCCCTGCAATGCCGCGCCGGAGAGGCCGAGCGCCGCGCCGACCAGTGCGCCAAGCACGGCACGCGGCAGGCGGATCTCCCACAGGATCAGCGGCAGGGCGTCATTGCTGGCAGCAAGGCCGAGGCCGGCCGGCCCGATGGCGAGCGACAGCGCGAACGCAAGCAGCGCGACCGAGCCAAGGATGATCATCGCCAGCGCGGGTGCCACGTCGGCCCGCCTCGGTGCGCTGCTCATTGCCGCCGCGCCTCGATGGCGGCGCGCGCCTCGGCCAGCCGGACGACGGCATCGGCGATATGCGGCGTGCCACACAGCCACAGTCGCCACGGTATCTCGACCGAGGGCCGCTGCCGCCGCAGGCGCTGCAGCACCGGATGGCGCAGAATGTCGCTGGCGACGGTGCGGTATTCGTCCGGGGCGCTGGTCAGGACCAGCAGGTCCGGCGGCGCGGCGGCGAGAAGTTCCAGGGGCACCTGCCCGGTGCGCGTGAGGCGATACTCGGCCGCCTTGTTGCGCAGGCCGGCGGCCGTCAGGGCGGCGTCGGCAAGGCTGCCGTTGACCGAGACGACGCCGCCGACCTGGTACACGAGCGCGGCGAGCTGCGGCCCCCGCTTGGCGGCGGCGACGGCTGCCAGCCGGCGATCCAGCTCGGCGATCATGGCCTCGCCGCGCGCCTGCTCGCCGACGGCGGCGGCGACCGTGCGCACCGCTGCACGCACGCCGTCGAGATCCACGGCCATTGGCACTACGACCACCTTGGCGCCGAGCCGGCGCAGCAGGCTAACGGTGGGAGCGACGCCGTATGGTCCGGCGAGAACCAGATCCGGCCGGTGGCGCAGGACGTCCTCGGCGCCACCACGCGTACCGGTGAGGCCCTTGGCCTTGTCCCACACCGCCGAGACCAGCGGGTCGGCGGCAAGGTGCGTGACGGCGGCGATGCGGTCCTGCTCCACCAGGTCGATGAGCAGCTGGTCGGTGCACACGTCGAGCGAGACGATGCGCCCGGGCTTGGCGGCCGTCTCGGCGTGCGCCGGGACTCCCGCCATGACCCGCGACACGACGCCCACTGCCGCAAGCGCGGCAGCGAGTGCCACGGCTCGCCGCAGGATGCGCAGGCCGCCAGGAAGCTGTGCTGCTTGCAATGATCGATCGGTCCTATTTGGCCCAGGCCATGCCGTCGGGGCCGCCGAAGGTCAGCTTGACGCCCGCGTATGCAGCGAGGCCCGGCGCGTTGTAGCCGGAGATCTCCTCATACTTGGTATCGAGCAGGTTCTCCACCCTGCCGAACAGCTCCACTCCCGGCTGCAGCTTGTAGGTGAGGGCCGCGGAGACGAGCCAGTAGTCGTCGAGGGTGACGGTGGTGGCGGGGAAGGTGCCGAAGTTGTCGTCCGTCATGCGGCCGTTGTAGATGGCGGCGACGTTGAAGGTGCCCTTGCCATCGCCGAACAGGTAGGTCACATCCGCGCGCCCGGCGTGGCGCGGGCGGCGGATCTCCTGCCTGCCATCCGGCTGGGTGGCGTGGAGATAGGTGTAGGACGCCCCGACCATCAGCCAAGGCACAAGCTTGGTGCGCAGGTCGAGCTCCACGCCGCGGCGCTGGCTCTCACCGTCCAGATTCTCGATCGTATTGCCGAAGCCGATGATCTCGTTGCGCAGATTGGCGTGGAATGTGGTGACATCGAGGAGGGCGCGGTTCTTGACCAGCGTGAGCTCGACGCCGGCGTCCCAGCCCTTCGATTCCTCAGGCTTCAGATTCGGATTGGGTACGAACACGCCGAGGATCGAGCCGAACTGCTCGAACATGCCGGGCAGCGCCACGCCGGTGCCGATGCTGGCGTGCGGGCGCAAGCCGATCTCGGGCAGGCGCAGCGAGGCGGCCGCCCGCCAGGTGTCGAAGTCCTGGAAGGTGTCGTTGTCGTCGTGGCGCACGGTGCCGGTAAGCGACAGCCGGTTGAAGTAGTCGCCGCGGTACTCGCCGACGTACGCCATGCGGCCCCGCTCGCGCTCGACGCCATCGGGGTCGAACGGGCCTGGGCCGGCGGGGCCGGGCGTGAACCGCTCGGCCTGGCTTTCGACAAGTCCGCTGACGGAATGCTTGGCTCCGGCCAGGGCGGGCGTCTCGAAGCGATAGGTCGCGAGATAGGCGAGCTTGTCGATCTCGCTGTGATTGTCGCTGAAGCCGCCAAAGGCACCCGACGTGAGGCTCTCCACGCTGGTCATGTTGCGATTGGCGCTGAAGACCTGCGTCAGCGCGCCGTCGAGCGCATTCCACCTGAGGTTCACGCCGCCAAGAAAGGTGTCCTGCCTGGAGGAGTTGGGTCCGTCCGTCTGCCGCGTCAGGGTGCCGCCAGGAGGCACCTGGTCTAGATCGAACTCCAGCCGGCGGTTGACGTTGCGCAGCGAGAAATCGACGGTCACGCCGGGCAGCAGGGTGGCGCCACCGCGGATCGCGGCGCTGACGGCCGACCACGGATCTTCCTCGGCGCCGACCGGGGCGTTGTTGAAGAACAGCACCCCGCGCCGCTGCGCGCTGGCGGCAATCCACGCCTTGTCGCTGCCGCCCGACACGCGCGCAGCGATATCGCTGGTGCCGTAGGCACCGCCTTCGGTGCGCACCGTGGCGGTCAAGGGGCCTTTGCCGGTCCTGGTCAGGATATTGACGACGCCGCCGAGCGCTTTCGAGCCGTAGAGGCCGCTTTGCGGGCCGCGGATCACCTCGATCCGATCGATGTCCTCCGTGAGCAGCGTCGCGTAGTCGAAATCGCCGTCGGAGGTGGCATTGGCCTCGATGCCATCGATCAGCACCAGCGTATGGTTGGCCTCAGCACCGCGGATGCGCACCGAGGTGAGATTGCCCGGCCCGCCGCCGCGGCTCACCGAGACGCCCGGCAGGCTGCGAAGCGCGTCGGCGGCGTGGCGGATCTGCTGGGCACGCAGCTGCTCGCCGGTGACAATCGTGACCGCCGAGCCGATCGCATCCAGCGGCACGCCGTTGCTGCCATCCGCGGATTGCTGGTCTGCAGCCTTGGGCGTTGCTTCGGACCGGGCAGCGGAGGCGCCCGTCGCTGCCTCCGTGCCGGATCGCGGATGTGGCGGCGCCTCCAGTGTTGCCCCCTCGACGGTAAGGGCCGGCAGTTGGGTCTGGGCGAGCCCGGCCGCAGGCAGCAGGGTGAGTGCGGCGCTGATCCGTAGGGTGCAATAAGCGGAGCGCATTGCACCGCGCACCCTGCTGTCTGCGCAAACCGGTGCAACAGGGGCCAGCGGCCTATTGCATGCTGCACCTTGCGCAGTTGAATCGACTGCAAACAAACGCATGACGCCTCTCCGAACGCTTTAAGCGAGCGGAGGCGCCGGCGCCCTTCGAGCGGCGAGCGAACGCCGGGCGTGCGGCAGCTCCGGAGAGCGGCTGCTGCTCGGCTCAGACTTGCTATGTTCTTGGCTTCGCTTGCCCTTCAGCGGACATCACCGGCGGCCTCCAACGCACGACACAGAGCCGTCGCCACTACGGTGGTCCGTTCGCCCGCACGCCCCGCGCGGTCGATGGGCGACACGTGTCGGCAGGTCTCCTGGCTCGCGGCTCTGGCGCATCGCCTCCGCCTTCCCGCCGGCTTCCACCGGCAGTGGCATCTGGGGCGAGCTCGCCGCTTACAGTTGCGGGGGCAGCCGCGGCGTTGAGAGTGGCCCGCTCATGAGGCAGCTCTCGCACCGCGTTCCCTTTTCACCGCCGCAGCACCTTGTAGGCACCGCGGCGAGACCGTCACGCGGGCGGGATCGAAGCAAGGCTGCGGCTGTCTGTCAACAGAGAGAGTGACATGCAGCTGCGTTCTGGGTCGCGCGCAGGCGGGAATGCAACGCTGCCCGATGATGCCGCCCGGATCCCCTCTCCCCGCGCTGTCGGTGCAGGTGGAAGGGTAGGCCGGGCGCGGGGCGAGGGAGGAGACACCCTACCCTCACAGCTTGTGTGCCATGCGCTCCTTCTTGGTCTTGAGGTAGCGCGTGTTGTGATGGGAAGGCTTGACGATCAGCGGCAGCTGCTCCACCACCTCGACGCCTTCGGCGTTGAGCGCCTCCACCTTGGCGGGGTTGTTGGTGAGCAGCCGGATCCGGGTAAAGCCGATGTCGAACAGGGCGTGGGCGGCGAGATCATAGTCGCGCGCCTCGACCGGCGCGCCGATGGCGACATTGGCGTCGACGGTGTCGTAGCCCTGGTCCTGCAGCGCATAGGCCCTGATCTTGTTGACGAGGCCGATGCCGCGGCCTTCCTGGTAGGGCAGGTACACCAGCGCCCCGACCGGGCTCGTCAAGATGCGGTCGAGCGCCGCCTGCAGCTGCTGATAGCAGTCGCAGCGCAGCGAGTGGAAGATGTCGCCGGTCACGCAGCCGCTGTGGACCCGCACCAGTGGGATCGCCTGGCCGGCGTCCTTCTGGCGATGCACCAGCACCAGCGCCTGGCAGGTCGGATCGGTGCCTTGATAGGCGCGCGCCTCAACCTGCATCTCCCGGTTGTGGAACTCGATGGGGAGAATGGTCTGAGCAGTCCAGTCTATGTCCAGGTTCATCGACTTTACGGCATTCGATGCCATCAAGGCCTCCCAAGGCGTGCCGGGGCGCACTTGCGGCGCCATTTCCACCTTGTAAACGCGACTGGGCCGCCGTGCCATGTCACAAGTTGTTTTCCGGGTTAGCACGGGTCAGACCCGTACCCGACCGTGATCGCACGCCCGACTATCACCCAGCGGCAATAGCGCAGCTGTATCAAACTTGTGCCTTTGCGGGATTCTTGGCAGCGTGGCGGCATTGCAACGCTTCTTGAGCCATGGAGACTCAACGTGACAAGCCCGGCGCCTGGTGACGCCGCTACCGTCCGGCCTACAGCCGGCGGGAGGCGCCAACCGCTGCTGTCGGTGATCGTGCCCGGCCTCAACGAGGAGCACGCGATCCCGCCCCTCCTCGACCGCCTGCGTCCGGTGCTCGATGGGCTCGACGTCGACTGGGAGGCGATCTTTGTCGATGATGGCTCCGCCGATGGCACCATGAACCTGCTCAGGGAGCTCAACGCCCGCGATCCGCGCATCAGGGCGGTCTCGCTCAGCCGCAACTTCGGCAAGGAGATCGCCACGGCGGCCGGGCTCGCCTACGCCAGCGGCGATGCCGCCGTGCTGATGGACGCCGACCTCCAGCATCCGCCGGAGCTGATCGCCGACTTCATGCGCCACTGGCGCGAGGGCGCCGAGATGGTCTACGGCAAGCGCATCGATCGGGATGCGGACAGCCCGCTGCACCGCCTGTCCGCGCGGCTGTTCTATGCAACGTTCGGGCGGCTCAGCGGTACGGCGCTGCCGGATGGGGCCGGCGACTTCCGCCTGTTCGACCGCAAGGCGCTCGATGCCATGAACCGGCTGGGTGAGCGGGTGCGCTTCAACAAGGGGCTTTATGCCTGGATCGGCTTCCGCACTGTCGGCGTCCCCTTCAGCGTGCCACCTCGCATGGCGGGGCGCTCGCGCTGGCGCATCCGCCGCCTGGTGCATTATGCGTTTGACGGCCTTGCCTCGTTCTCGACCATTCCGCTGCGGGTATGGTCGTACCTGGGCCTGCTCATCTCGCTCTTCGCCTTCTGCTACGCCGTGACCATTCTGGTGAAGACCCTCATCTACGGTATTGACGTGCCGGGCTTTCCGTCGCTGATCATCTCGGTGATGTTCTTTGCCGGCGTGCAGCTGATCTCGCTAGGCGTGATGGGAGAGTACCTGGGACGCATGTACGAGGAGGTAAAAGGCCGGCCGCTATATCTGGTTGCCGAGGAGCTGGGGCTGGAGCGCAATGCCCGGACGGGCGCCGGTTCGGGCGCCGACACGGTTGCGGGGGGAGAGCGCAGGGTGTGATCCTCCTCAATGCCGACGACTACGCTTTGACCGAGGGAGTGTCGCGGGCGGTCGGTGAGCTGGCCGCCGCCAGGCGCCTGTCGGCGACAAGCGCGCTCACGACCACCCCGCATTGGCCGTCGATGGCGCAGCGCCTTGTCATCCATCGCGGCCGCATTGCCGTGGGGCTGCACCTCAATCTCACGCTCGGCGCGCCGCTTGGCCCGATGCCGCGCTTCGCGCCGGACGGGATCTTTCCCAAGCGCAATGTGGTGCTGAAGCGGTCGCTCATGGGGCTCCTGCCCTCGCGCGAGATCCGCGCGGAGATCGAGCGCCAGCTCGATGCCTTCGAGAGGCAGCTGGGCTTTCCCCCGGACCACATCGATGGGCATGAGCACATGCACGTGCTCCCCGGCATTCGGCGCTGCGTGCTCGATGTGGTGGCCAGCCGTTATCCCGGACAGAAGCCGCTCTTGCGCAACCCGGCTGACAGTCGCCAAGCGATTGCCGCGCGCGGCAGTCCACGCGGCAAGGCGATGGCCGTTGCGGTGCTGGCGGCCGGTTTTGCTGCCAGCGCACGGCGTCGCGGCATCCCCAGCAATGAGGGCTTCTCGGGGTTCTCCAGCTTCGATGTGTCGGTGCCGTATGCTAAAGAACTGGAAGCCGCCATGCGCGCGCCGGGCCCGCGCCACATCGTCATGTGCCATCCGGGCCATGCCGACGCCGAGCTGGCCGCGGTCGATCCGGTGGTCGAGCGGCGGCGCATGGAGTACGAGGCGCTGATGCGCGATGCGTCACTGCCCGAGCGCATCTGGCACCCCGCGCGTGCCGCCGACGGTCCGCCGGTAGACTGGACCGACCATCTGGGAAGCATGGCGGGAGACGTGGTGACATGAGCGGCAAGCTCGGCGCGGCCAGCAGATGGCGCACCGCGGCCCCTGGCGGGCAGCATCCCCTCCAGCACGGGCTTGCCTTTGTGCTGTCGGGCACCCTGGCCTTCATCACCGACGCCGGCATCCTCACGCTGCTGACAGCCTCGCTTGGGATGCATCCGCTGCTGGCGCGACTGGTGTCGCTCTCGTGCGCCCATGTCGTGGGCTGGCTCTCGCATCGCCGTTTCACGTTCCGCGTGACGGCGCCACCGACGCTCCGGGAGCTCGCGCGCTATGTCGGGGTGCAGTCGACGGTTGCGGTTCTCAACTACGCGATCTACTCGGCCATCATCCTGGCCCGGCCCGGCACCGAGCCGGTGCTCGCGCTCTTCATCTCCTCCGGCGTGGCGATGTTCTTTTCATACTTCGGCATCCGTTTCGCCGCTTTCCGGCAGGGACGCTCGGAGTCGTAGGGTGCAATAAGCGGAAGTGCATTGCACCGCGGTGACCGAAACGGCGCAACGCGGCTGCGCCTTATTGCATTCTGCGACCGATCAGCCGCGCCGGTAGGGGTAGCAGCGGGCCGGATCGAGGGTCAGCCCGAAGTGTCTGCCGAGCACCCTTATGGCATCGCTGTGCTCCGGATACGGGTCACCATTGTCGAAGCCGACGATGATGGGCTTGAAAGAACGCTCGTCCTTGCCGAGGGGCGGCAGCATGGCGGTCACCAGAGCCTTGCCCTCCGGATCGCGCAAGGTCATGAACAGCGGCATCACACGCTGGATGTGCGACTTTAGTCCGATGTTCTGCTCGATGTAGGGGGCGGAGCGTGGCGGCACATAGGTTCTCGCCGCCTGCTCGTAGGCTTGCTTGAAGTACTTCTCGACCGAGTGATTCATCGCCCGCGACTCGAGCGTCGCCTCGCCCTCGGTCTCGATGCGGAACCACGTCTTGTTCGGCGGGGCATCGCATACAAACTGCATAATCCGCTCCTGCCAGTGGCCTTGCCTGGCGATATAGGTTCGGGACGCGGCAAGTGTATAGCCAAACGCGGGCACAGAAAATGCCGCGCGATTGCGACCGGGGCAGGGCGGGGACCGCGCTCGGGGCGGTTTGCAGGAGGGCGACGGCGAGGAGTTGAGGCGAGGCCAGGAGCCGAGGGCTGCTCAGCAGGGGCGCCCGAAGGATGGCTGTCCGTGACCGTCGCCCCCTGGGTTGCCTGGTGTGGATCGGGTTGGTCACATCGCGGAAGGGAGCACAGGCCATGCCGTGCTCCCGCCATCAGCTGCTCAGGGTCACATCTTCCCCGTCGGCTTCTTCTTCTGCATCTTGCTCTTCTCGATGCTCTTCTTCTTCGTCGCGGCGAGCGCGCTGTCGGCGCCGATGACGACAGGCAGGGCGACCGCGGCGGTGAACGCCGCCAGCATGCTAGCGATGATCAGTCTCTTCACGGGTGATCTCCATCAGAGGGCTTCCGCACCGCCTGACGATCACCAGCTTTATGCTGGCGGAGCAATCAGGGTGATTGCTGAGGGCTTCATGGATGAGACCCGGAGGCGCTGTCCGCGGGGCGCTGATCGCCGCGCGGATCATCTTGCTCCGAATGCAGCCAAGCTTCATGGAGAAAATTGTGCTCAACGCGCATCATGAGGTTGATCACGCCGCCTCCTTCGCTTAGGCTCCGCGCTTCTTGAGCGGCCCGTGTGCCGGGCGTGAGGGTTATAGCGTTGAGCGTCGTAATGAATGCAGCGGCGTCAGAGCGCTTGACGGCGTGGATGCGTGAAGGGCGGCAGGAGCTTTCCTTCACAGGAGTGGATGGTGCGCCTGAGAAGGCGTCCGGCCGGACAGCCCGGGTGATCGCGCAGCTGCGGCAGGCGCGGCTCAGCCTTGAGCGGGTGGCCTCCCCTGAGCACAGGCTTTCGTCTGCCATCCGGGCACTTTGGCGCACCGAGGCGCGATTGAACCGCCCGCTGCGTGTCGCCATCCTCGGCGAGATCAACTCAGGCAAGTCGGCGCTTGCCAATCTTTTGGCCGGCATAGAAACCGCACTGTTGCCGACAGCCGTCATCTCCAATACCCGAATTCCCACGCTTCTGTACTACGCCTCCGAGCCTGAGGTCTGGATTGAGCACGTGAACGGCCGTCGCGAGCGTCTGGACGGCGACCGCAGCTTGCCTCGGCAATCCACCTCGATCTTTCGCATTGATGTCGGGTTGCCGTCGCAGCGGCTGCGGACCATGCAGATTCTCGATCTTCCCGGCTTCATCTGTCCGGTCTCCGGCGAGATCGTCGTCAAGCCCGCGGCCCACAATGTCGACGCAGCGATCTGGTGCACGATGAGCACCCAGGCCTGGAAGGAGACTGAGCGGGCGGCGTGGGAGCACCTGCCGCACCGGATCGCCGCGCGAGGGGTTCTGGTGGCGACTCATAGCGATCTCCTGCGCGACCCGAACGACCGGCAGAAGCTGAGGGCGCGCCTGCAGCTTGAGGCCGGGGAGTCGTTCAAGAGCATCGTGCTGCTGGCGACGCAGGAGGCTCTCGAGGTCGTTGCGAAGGATCACAGGGGGCCTTCGCGCGAGGCCTGGGCCAGAAGCGGCGCCGAGCGGCTTCAGTCTGAGCTTGAGGCATTGCTCCTGTCGCTGAGAGAGCAGCGGGCGGTGGCGGCCCTGCGCATGACGAGCAGGATCGCCGGTCGGGCTCTGGTGCGGATTGACCACGGACCGGGGGGGCCGATGCTTAGCCAAGCGCTTTGATCCTGATGCGGCTGATGCGGGGGCGACGGGCAACCCTCCCTGGCCGGATTGTCTCCAAAGGATAGGGCGCCTGGGGGGCATGGGTTCCGGCATCGGTTTTGCAGACCCAACCCATTTTCGCCGCAATCGAGAGCGCATCGTGGGAACGGGCACCCAGGTGCGTGGGGGAGTGCCGATTGGAGGAAACAGGATTATCCCTGTGGCGGCCTATCGGTTCAAGGATGAGCGACTTGCCGAGCTAGAACGCCCTGCGGCGGGTCGTCGGCCAGGCTACTTCGGGGATGGTGATATGTTGGGGTTAGTACGGGGCACCGGCGGGCTCTTGCGCTCGCTCGTGATGGCGGCTGTCGCCGTGGTGGCTGCAGGGCAGCTGCAACCTGAGACCGCACATGCTCAGGCGTGCGGGACCGACTACACGATCAAGGATGGCGAGACGCTGGCGCAGATCGCGGGCCGAGTCTATGGCAACCCCACCCAATGGACCGTGATCTTCTACGCCAATCAGGATCGTCTCGGTGGGAACATGTCGCTGCTTGTTCCCGGCCTGGCGATCAGGCTGCCGTGCATCGGCACGGGCGGACAGCCTCGGGCACCGGCGGCTGCGTTACCCCCGGCGAGCGCCGGCAGTGCCCAGGCCCCGGCAGCCAGTGAGCCTTCATTCATCATTTCCTCACTGCTGCGGCGGGTGGAGTTTCTGACTGCTGACGGCTTTGCACCCTACACCGGCCGCTCGCTTGAAGGTGGCGGCATGCTGACCCAGGTCATCGACGCCTCGATGACCCTTATCAAGGCGGAATCGAAGGGGCGGTTCGACTTCGGCATCTCCTGGGTCAATGACTGGGCCGCGCACTTGAACCCGCTGCTGCTCACCCGGGCCTTCGACGTCGGCTTTCCGTGGGCGCGCCCGGACTGCGACAGCGGCGCTCCGCTCGACCAAAGCTCGCAGTTCCGCTGCCAGCGCTTCTTCTTCTCCGATCCGCTCTACGAGGTCATCACCAGCCTGTTCGTGCGCAAAGACTCGAAGGTGAAGTCTCTTCGTCGCGAGGAGATTACCGGCATGACGCTGTGTCGTCCTGCCGGTGCACCGGTCCACGAGCTCGACAAGGACGGCAAGAACTGGGTGAAGGATAATCTTGTCCAGCTGATGCGTCCGCCGTCGGTTGACGAGTGCTTCCGCCTGCTCGCGAGCGGCGCCGTCGACGGCGTGGTGGAGGCGGAGCTGGCGGGGCGCGCGAGCATGGCCAGCCTGGGGCTCACGGACAAAGTGCGCATGATCGAGCAGCCGATCGCGCTCACCACCTATCACGCGCTCATCTCCAAGTCGCATCCG
>DASURA010000324.1:0-7215 GCA_036280295.1 Hyphomicrobiaceae bacterium | reverse complement strand
TGTCGAAGTGGCCGATGTTGCAGACGATGGCGCGGTCCTTCATGGCGCGCATGTGGTCCACGGTGATGACATCGACGTTGCCGGTGGCGGTGACGAAAATGTCGGCGCGCGGCGCGGCATCCTCCATGGTCGTCACCTCGTAGCCCTCCATGGCCGCCTGCAGGGCGCAGATCGGATCGACCTCGGAGACCAGCACGCGGCAGCCGGCCTGCCTGAGCGAGGCGGCCGAGCCCTTGCCCACATCGCCATAGCCGGCGACAAAAGCCACCTTGCCGGCCATCATCACGTCGGTGCCGCGGCGGATGCCGTCAACGAGGCTCTCGCGGCAGCCGTAAAGGTTGTCGAACTTCGACTTGGTGACCGAGTCGTTGACGTTGATGGCGGGCCACAGCAGCGTGCCCTTCTTCTGCATCTCGTAGAGGCGATGCACGCCCGTCGTCGTCTCCTCGGTGACGCCCTTGATCGCCTTGGCACAGGCTCCATAAAAGCCGGGCTTGCTCTTGAGGCGCTCCTTGATGGCGGCGAACAGCACCTCCTCCTCCTCGTTGGTCGCGCCATCGAGGAATTTGGTGTCGCCGCTCTCGGCGCGCACGCCGAGATGGATCAAGAGCGTAGCATCGCCGCCGTCATCGAGAATCATGTTGGGGACGCCGCCGTCGCCCCACTCGAAGATGCGGTGGGTATAGTCCCAGTAGTCCTTAAGCGACTCGCCCTTCACCGCGAACACCGGCGTGCCGGCGGCGGCGATGGCTGCGGCGGCGTGATCCTGGGTCGAATAGATGTTGCACGAGGCCCAGCGCACATCGGCACCGAGCGCGGTCAGCGTCTCGATCAGCACGCCGGTCTGGATCGTCATGTGCAGTGAGCCGGCGACGCGGGCGCCCTTGAGCGGCTGGGAGGCGGCGTATTCCTTGCGGATCGCCATCAGCCCCGGCATCTCGGTCTCGGCGATGTCGAGTTCCTTGCGGCCCCACTCGGCAAGCCCGATGTCCTTGACCACGTAGTCTTTGCTGGCTGTCATGCGATGTCCTTAAGGGCGCAGGCCCTGTGCTCCCAGGGCCCGTCTTGCTGATTGTCCTGTGCCCGTAGACGCACTCACTCACCCAAACGAAAAGGCTCCTCCTCCTGGAGGTCAGCGCGCGAGCAGGTTGGGGCCCTCTATAAACGATCAAACGCGGCCTAGGCAATAAGGATATAAACAAATCCTTATATGAGGATGCAGTTGTCCCAAGACCAGAGTTTTGAAATGGCATAGCTCTGGATGCTGGGCCAGTCGCCGCACAGTGCGTCGCATGTCGCAATCGGTAACAGTGGCGATTTTTCCACTTGGCGCCGGCCGCCAATGAGCCTACATGCTGCAGCGCGGAACCTTGACGCGGCTCCATCGGGCGCCCCGCATAGGTGCGCAATCGGACAATGGAAACCAATGAACTCTGACCGACCTAGTCGATCATCGTTGCCGTCGCGCGGCTGAGGTGGCCTGAGGTCTCGCAGGCTCCCTTGAGCCGCCCGGCGGCGCATAGGGAGCTTGCTATGCTGCGCATCCATCGTTGCGAAGGCGACAAGCTGGTTGTCCGCGACTCCGCCGCGGACTTCGCAAATCTCGGCCCAGGGCCGGTCTGGCTCGACCTCTACAATCCCACGCACGAGGAGGATTCCTGCGTCGAGCAGGCGCTCGGCCTGTCCTTGCCCTCGCGCGAGGAGATGCAGGAGATCGAGATGTCGGCCCGCCTCTATAACGAGGGCGGCGCCGAGTTCATGACCATCACCGCCATCACCATGCTCGACAGCGACGAGCCGGTGACGACGCCCATCACCTTTGTCCTCAAGGGGGCGAATCTCGCCACCATCCGCTATGCCGAGCCGGCGGCGTTCCGCAGCGTCGTGGCGCGGGGACAGCGGCCGGGCGCCGTTGCCTGCACCACCGGCGAGCAGTTGATGCTGAGCCTGATCGAGGCCCTGATCGACCGCATGGCCGATACGCTGGAGCGGGTCGCGGCCGAGACCGATGCCATCTCGCGCAGCGTGTTCCGCCACAAGTCGCAGAATGGGCGCCCGAGCAAGCAGCGCGACCTTGCCGCGACCATCGAGCAGATCGGCTCGAACGGCGATTTGCTGACCAAGTTGCGCGAGAGCCTGGTCAGCATCAACCGGCTGCTCACCTATCATTCGGCGGTCGAGGGCGAGGACAAGCGCACCCGCAAGGAGGTGCAGGCACGCATCAAGTCGCTGCACCGCGACGCGGTCGCACTCAGCGACCAGTCGAATTTCCTGTCCAACAAGACCCAGTTCCTGCTCGATGCGACGCTCGGCCTGATTAACCTGGAGCAGAACCAGATCATCAAGATCTTCTCCATCGTGGCGGTCGTCTTGATGCCGCCGACGCTGGTGGCGTCGATCTACGGCATGAACTTCGCCCACATGCCGGAGCTCAACTGGACGCTGGGCTATCCAGCGGCATTGCTGCTGATGGCGGTGGCTGCCGTCATTCCATACCTGTGGTTCAAGCGCGAAGGCTGGCTGTGAGGAGGCGTGCCATGTGGAAGCCATCGAATCCCTACGCCGGACGCGGATTGTCCCGGTTCCTGGTCAGCTACCTGCTGCTGCTCCTGAGTGTGCTGATGCTGGTGCACGTGCTGCAGCCCGCAGCCGACAGCGCTGCCGGCAACTCCTCGCGCTCGCCCGTACACCAGGATAGACCCGGTCCTGCGAAGCAGGCTGCCGGCCAGCATGTAGCGCCATTGCAGGCAAGGGTGGTTGCACCGCTGTAGCCGGTCGCCTCGGCAGCATCAGCGATGCGGAGCGTTATCTGCCGCTGCCGGCGCTGAGTGCTTGATCGTGCCGGCTCCCGCCTCACCCTCTCGCAGACTCCGGAACACCCAGAACGTTGCCATGCCGGCGAAGGCGCACGTCATGCTGAGCAGGAATGAGGCGACGTAACCGCCGGTCCACTGGTAGAGGACGCCGGAGGCCCATGAGCCGATGGCCGCCCCGCCGCCCATCGCCATCGACAGGGTGCCGTAGATGGCGCCGACGCCACCGCCCGGAAACAGCGCCGCTGCCAGCGCCACGATGATCGGCCCACGAGCGCCCTGCATCAGGCCGAAGAACCAGACGAAGGCATAGACCAGCAGCAGCGAGGGCGAGATCGAGACCGCGATCAGGGCCAGGATGCCGGTCATAGTCGAAAGAAACGAGAGCGTCGCGGCCTGGCGCCTGCCGATGCGGTCAGACAGCCAGCCGATGCCGAGCATGCCGACCACGGAGAGCATGCCCGTCATGCCGAAGGCGCTGGCGGCGACCATCGGGTCGAATCCGCGCTCGATGAGATACGCCACCGAATGCGGGAGCACGGCGTAGGCCGCGACCGAGGTGAAGAGGTAGGCGATGAACAGGCCCCAAAAGCCGCTCGTCCGCGCCGCCGCCGTCACCGTCCATCCCCCGGACACGCTGGCCGCCGCCTGGCGGCGCAGCTCACGCCATCCGGAGGAGCCCGCCGTCATGCGGCCGAGCGGCAGCAGCATGGCCAGCGGCAGCACCGCGAGCACGCCCATCCCCAGGATGTGGTGGGCCGCGCGCCAGCCATAGGCCGAGAGCAGCAGCTGCGCGAGCGGGGGCAGGATCAGCATGCCGGCGCCCAGGGCGGCGTAAGGCATCGCCATGATCGAGCCGATATTGGAGGTAAACCAACGGCTGAGCAGACCCGATGCCACGATCATGCCGAGGGCGGCCGCGCCAAGTCCGCCAAGCAGCCCGGCGCCGAGAAGATACGGCCACAGACTGGATGCCGAGCCGGCGATCAGGTAGCCGACGCCCAAGCTGGCAAGGCCAAAGCCGTAGGTGATGCGCGCGCCCAGGCGGTCGATGAGCTGGCCGACGAAGGGGGCCGACAGGCCGTAGGCAAGCATATAGCAGGAGTAGGTGAGCGTAACCTCAGAGCGCGCGATGCCGAGCGCATCCTGCACGGGAAGAAGGAACACCGCGAACGTCTCGGGCACGCCGCGCGCGATCAGGTTCATCACGAACGTGAGTGCTACCAGCGTGACGAGGAACGTGCGTTGTGGCTCGGCCTCGGTATCCATGGTTGCTCTCTCCGGGTGCGCCCGCGCAGTCTCGGCAGGAAGGCCGATCAAGGGCAAGCCCCCGCGCAGCAATGGAGCCGCGCCGGATCGGCAACCCTGGTACCGAGGGGCTCGACCCGGGGGCCCGGAGCGCAGGGTGGCTGCCCCTGGCGCAGCTTGCCAGCTCGGGCGGTGCAGAGGCGCCTGGTCGGCGCGCAGACACAGGCTCTTGAAGGCCCGGCATGTATCAGGCCCGACCTACCGTTCCTCGCCGAACCCCGCCTCGATCATCGCCACCAGGGCGCGCAGGGCCTGCTCCCGCTCCGGGCCCTGGGCCTCCAACTGCAGCACAGTGCCGGGGCTGGCGGCCAGCGACATGAGGCCCATGATGGAGGTGCCGCCGACCATGTGCTCGTCCTTGCGTACGTTCACCACGGCGTCAAAAGCCTCGGCGCACTTGACGAACTTGGCGGAGGCGCGCGCGTGCAGGCCCTTGCGGTTGCAGATGGTGACGCGGGCCTGCAGCTTATGCTCGTTCTCCAGCACCCGCACCCCCCCTTTCGTTACGGCTCGCCCGACAGCAGCTGACTGGCGATGCTTATGTACTTGCGGCCGGCCTCCTTTGCCGCGGCAGTGGCCTCGCGCAGCGAGGCGTCGCCGCGGACGCTCGCCAGCTTGATCAGCATCGGCAGATTGATACCGGCCAGCACCTCGGCGCCGGTCTCCTCCATCACCGAGATGGCGAGATTGGACGGCGTGCCGCCGAACATATCGCTGAGCAGAACGACGCCCCGGCCGCTATCGACCCGGCGCACCGTCTCGATCAGCTCGACGCGTCGCTGCTCCACGTCGTCGTCAGGGCCGATGGAGAACGGCTCCAGCTGTTCCTGCGGGCCGACGACGTGCTCGAGCGCGGCACAGAACTCCCCTGCAAGGCCACCATGGGCGACGATGACGACGCCGATCATGTCAATTCGCAGGTCCTCTGCGGAGGCGCTCCGACGGGAAGTCTCCTCCCTGCGCAGCGCGGCCGGCCAAGGAAGCGCATGATGCTGAGAGTGGCGGCTTGAAGCAAGGGAAATACACCCGCATGGCACCCATTTTGCTCAGCTGCGGCCGGCATGCGCCACCGCCAAGGCCAGCTTGACGGGCGCAGAAGGCTCGAACGGAGCCAGGCGCAGCAAAGGTAAATCCACGCCCAAGAGGCGCACCTTTTCCTCGTGCGTCGGCAGGCGCTCGACCTCGGCGGGCGTGACCAGATCGACAACCAATGCCAATGCACAGCTCGACAGCGATGCCATGTCGACAATGCCGACACCCCTGACCTCGATCTTGCCGCGGATGCTTTCGGGGCAGCCGGCCAGCACCTGGTCGCCATCGCGAGTCAATACGACCTGATCGTCGGCCACCAGCTCTGTCGGCCCGATCGCCGCGGGACCATGCGGCGCCAGGCACAGAAACCGCAATGCCAGGTCCGACTTGCCGCTGCCCGACCGGCCGCGCAGCAACGCGCCGCGCTGCGCCAGGGCAACGCAGGTGCCATGCACCACCTCAGACGCGACGCGCAATCTGCTGGCCTCCTTTTGGCCGTGCCGCGTTTGCCGACGGCAGGCGCACCGTGAACCGGGTTCCGGCAACGCCGGGCTGACGCCGGTCTTTCAGAGCCGGGTGCTCCTGCGGCGAGGATGCACCGGACGTAGCCATGCGGTTGGAGGCCTCGATGCTCCCGCCGTAGGCATCGATGATGCCGCGCGAGATGCTCAGCCCCAGACCCGAGTTCTTGCCGACGACATTATCGGATTGTGGCCGGTCGGAATAGAAGCGCTCAAAGATGGTGTCGAGCCGGTCCGGCGGGATGCCCGGCCCGTCATCGTCGACCACGATCTCGATCTGGTCGCCGACACGGCGCACCCGCACGGCCACGGTGCCCCCCTCCGGCGAGAAGGAGATGGCGTTGTCGAGCAGATTGGTGATGACCCGCCCCAGGCGCGCCTCGTGGCCCATGATCACGAACGAGCCGTCCGGCAACCAGCGATCCTGGAGATCCAGGTCGAGCTTCAGCACATCACTGCTGAAGCGGTCCTGGAAGATCGACATCACGCCGCCCACCACCTCGCGCACGTCGACCGGATCGGTGCAGCCGTAGGCCAGCTCAGCATCCAGCCGTGAGACATCGGATACGTCGCTGATGAGGCGGTTGAGACGCGCCAGCTCGCCCTGGATCTGGCGCACCAGCTCATTGCGCATCTCCGGCGTCTTGGCATAGGCGAGCGATTCGGCGGTGGAGCGGGCCGCCGTGAGGGGGTTTTTCAGCTCATGCGCCACCTCGCGCGCGAACAGCTCACTCGCCTCGATGCGCCGGTAGAGCGATTCCGTCATGGTTCGGAACGCTGAGTTGAGCTGGCCGATCTCGTCGGTGCGGCCGGCGAGCTGCGGCAGCTTCGCGCGCGCGCCGATGTTGCGGCTGACGTTCTCCGCGGCCGCGGAGAGCCGGCGCATGGGGCCGGCGATGGTCCGATAGAGCAGGAGCGAGGCAATCAGCGTCGCCGCCAGCGCGGTCAGGGCCAGGAAGAGCAGATTATTGCGCTCCGCCTGCAGCACCTCGTCGATCACCCCTGGCCGTGTGGACAGCAGCAGTGCCCCCTGCACCTCTCCCTTGTAGATCACCGGTGTCGCCACAGAGACGATCTGCTCGCCAAGCTCGGTGATCAGCAGGATCGCCGTGGAATGGCCGCCTTTCAGCGCGGCTGCCACCTCCGGGTAGGACTTGCCGTTGGCGCCGTCGATCTCGCGGTAGACCGGGATCTGCCCGCGCTGCAGCCACGCCATGAAGCGCGTCCAGGCCGTCCTGACGCGCTGGCGACGCCCGGTATTGGGCGGCTCGGCCGCCTCTACCATGTCGCGCAGTGGCAGCTGGCCGTTCTTCAGAAGGCGGTCGGAATCGACGATCAGCACGCCGTCGGTGCCGTACACGCGGGCGCGGGTGGTGGCAGGCAGGCGCGTGAACAGGGGAGCGACGCGCTCCGGGCGGATCGAGAGCTGCATCGAGGCGATGGTCTCGTCGCGCAGCAGCTTGTGCGCGCCTTCCATCTCCGGGAGCATGTCCGGGTTCAGCACGATCCGGCCGGTTCGTTCCTCGCGCGTGGCATTGAAG
>DASURA010000323.1:0-5251 GCA_036280295.1 Hyphomicrobiaceae bacterium | reverse complement strand
GGCGCTCGGCCGCACCATGCCCATGATGCATTTCATGAGCGTGCTCTTGCCGTTGCCGTTGGTGCCGAGCAATACCACGGTCTCGCCGGGCGCGGCGCCCAGCGTCACGTCCTCGATCACGCGCACCGCGCCGTAGCCGGCGTGCAGGCCCTCGATGCGGATGCTACTGGCCAAGGTAGGCCCTCACCACTTCGGGGTTGTTCACCACGTCCTCGGGTCTGCCATCGGCGATCTTGCGGCCGGAGACGAGGACGGCGATGCGCTGCGAGAAGGCCATCACCGCGCGCATGATGTGCTCGATCAGGATCACGGTGATGCCCTGCTCCTTGTTGAGGCGCAGCAGCAGGCCAACGATGTCCTCCACCTCGGAGTGGGAAAGGCCCGCCATTGCCTCATCGGCGATCAGCAGCTTCGGCTCCGAGGCGACGGCGCGGGCCAGCTCCAGCTTGCGCATGTCGACCTGGGAGAGGTCACGCGGCGAGCGCCCGGCCAGGTGCTCCAGGCCGACCAGGGCGAGGAGCTGCAGGCAGCGCTGGTCGAGGTCCTTCGCCGCGTGCTTGAGACCGGTGCGGCGGCGCACGGTGTAGAGCAGCGGCACGCGGATGTTGTCGGCTACCGACATGCTGGCGAACGGCCGCGGCAGCTGGAAGCTGCGCGCCAGCCCCAGGTGCGTGCGCTTGTGGGCCGGGGCTCCGTTTATCGAATGGCCGTCGAACCGGACGGTGCCGGATTCGTTCTGCAGCGTGCCGCAGATACAGTTGACGAGCGTGCTCTTGCCCGAGCCATTGGGGCCGATCAGGCCGAGCCGCTCGCCGGGCGCCACATCGAGGTCGATGCCGTCCAGCGCGATGAAGCCGCCGAAGCGCTTGGAGAGGCCCTTGACTTGGAGCAGCGGGCCGGCCGTGCTGCCGGCTGCACTCATGCCAGCATTCATGGCGACACCTCCGGCGCCCCCTTGGGCGCGGTGAGCTTCTGCTTCGGCCGGCGCCAGTCCTCCACCAGGCCGACGATGCCGCGCGGAGCGATAATGACAAACGCCACCAGCAGCACGCCGACGATCAACACGCCCCATACGGATGAGATCGTGACCGTAGCCCACTGCTGCAGTGTTCCAAGCAGGATGGCGCCGATTAGCGGTCCGACCCAGCTGGTGGTGCCGCCGATCATGGGCATGGCGATGGCGTTGACGCTATACTGCAGGCCGAAGGCGGCGGCTGGCTCGATGTAGCCGACGTAGTAGGGCAGCGGCGCCCCGGCCATTCCCATCAGTGCGCCGGAGAGTGCGGTCGCGATCAGCTTGAGGCGCAGGGTCGGCACGCCGGAGGCTTCCGCCGCCGCCTCGTCGTCGCGGATGGTGGCGAAGCCGAGCCCCATGCGCGAGCGCTCGATCGCGCGGGCGACCCATAGGCCAAGCACGGCGAGCAGCAGCATCAGCAGGAACAGGTACTGGATGTAGGTGAGCGTGAATGGTCCGAGCGCGGCCGTATCCGGCCTGATGATGTAGGCACCGCGCGAGCCGCCGACGTAGTCCCAGTTGATGACGATGGTCTGCAGCACCACGGCCATGGCCAGCGTGGCAATGGCGAAGAACACGCCCCGCAGGCGCAAGGTGAGATACCCCATGCCGAGGCCGACCAGCCCCGAGATGACGCCGCCGAGAACGATCAGCGTCGGCAGCGACAGCGGCAGCACTGCGCCCAGGATTTCGAACGGCGTGTCGGCCAGGTAGCGACCCGGATTGGCGCCGAGCTTGTGCAGGGCGATCGTGGTGTAGGCGCCCATGGCGAAGAACGCGGCGGAGCCGAAGTTCACGTAGCCGCAGTAGCCGCCGAGGATGTTCCAGGCCGTCGCCAGCACCACGAACTGGAGCACCACGTAGCCCGCGAACAGCAGGTAGTCGTTGCCCATCAGCAGCGCCGCCACGAATACTGCGGCGGCGACCAGCAGGGAGATGATGAGGAAGAGCCAGGAGCGCATCGACCCGGTGTCTCCTATCGGCCGAGCAGGCCGGCGGGCCGCACCGCCAGCGTAATGAGCAGGAAGCCGAAGGCGACGGCGGGGGCCCACGACGGGCCATAGAACGTCGCTGTGAAGCTCTCGATGACGCCGAGCAGGATGGCGGCGATCACGGTTCCCGGCAGGCTGCCCATGCCGCCCAGCACGCAGATGGCGAACACCCGGCCGATGTACTCGCGCCCCACCGACGGCTCGACCGGCTGGATGATGATGAGGAAGGCGCCGGCCAGCGCCGCGGTGGCAATCGAGATGCCGAAGGCGATCCGCTTGATGCGAATCGGATCGACCGACAGGAGGCGCAGCGCCTGCTGGTCCTGCGCCACCGCCATGATGGCGCGGCCGACGTAGGTGCGAGATAGGTAGAGCTGCAGGCCCAGCACCAGGATGAGCGAGACCACGCACGGGATCAGCATGCGCAGGGGGAAGTCGACAAAGCCGATGTGCCAGCTGGGGCCGATGTAGGATGCCTGCACGTAGCGGTAGTCGACGCCGAACACCAGGATCAGCACCACCTCGGTGATGAACAGCAGGCCGAAGAAGAAGGCGAGGCCGCGCAGGGCCTCCTCGCCGCGCTTCTCGAACGACAGATAGAACACCTGATAGACCGCCTGCCCCAGCAGATAGAACGCCGGCAGCACCAGAATGGCGCAGAGAATAGGATCGATACCGAACGAGGCATTGAGGATATAGGCGATGTAGGAGCCGACGATGATGAACGCCGGGTGCGCGATGTTGACCACGTCGAGCATCCCGAACGAGATCGAGACGCCCACCGTCACCGCTGCGTAGAAGCCGCCGAGCAGGAGGCCCGCAACGATAGCGTTGAGCAGCAGGTCCATGCTCATGGGCGGGGGAGCCTCGCCGGCTCAAGGCTCGACGGGACGGACGTTCGCGACGCCCATGGGCCGTGGAGCGTCGCACGAATACGAACGGCTGTGGCGGGCACCGCCTTCCCTCCCCGATTGCTGCGGCTCTCGTGGCGCGCTTATTGTACTCTTTGCCGGCCATTGTGCAGCATGGCCGGCGGATTGGCTATCCTGCACCGCTTCGCCGGCTGCGGGCAATTGGCAAGATGGGGGCTGGCGCATGGATGCGGATGGTGGTCGTGACGGCGACGCCGACAGCGGCAGGGGCGACGGATCGCGCCGTGCGCTCATCATCGGCGGGTCGATGGCCGGGCTGTTCTCGGCATTGCTGCTGCGTCGGCGTGGGTGGGAGGTTGCCCTCTACGAGCGGTCCCCCGTGCCTCTGACGGGGCGCGGCGCCGGGATCATGACGCACCCTGAGCTGCTGCGCGCCATCGCCGCCGTCGGGCTCGATGCGGAGCGGGGCCTTGGCGTGCCGATCGCGGAGCGGGTGCTGCTGGATGCCGACGGCGCTGTGGTGGCGCGCCGGCCCCGGCCGCAGGTCTCCACCTCCTGGAATCGGCTGTTCGAGCTTTTGGGCGGTGCCTTCGACGCCGCGCTCGGTGCCGACACCTATCGGCTGGGAAAAGACCTGGTGCGCGTCGAGCAGGACAACGATCGCGTCGTGGCCCACTTCTCCGATGCCACGACAGCGGTGGGCGATCTGCTGGTCGGAGCGGACGGGCTTCGGTCGGCCGTGCGGGCGCAATACCTGCCGGAGCTGCGGCCGAGCTACGCCGGCTATGTTGCCTGGCGTGGCCTGCTCGATGAGCGCGCGGCAGTCGCGGCGTTGGGCGAGGAGCTGTTCAGCCAGTTCAGCTTCTCCCTGCCGCCGGGCGAGCAGTTCCTGGGCTACCCGGTGGCCGGGCCGGGCAACGACCTGCGGGAAGGGCACCGCAGCTGGAACATCGTCTGGTATCGACCGGCCGACGAGGCGACCGAGCTGTCGCGGCTGCTTACCGATGCGGCGGGCCACCCACATGAGCTGTCGATTCCGCCGCCGCTGATTGATCCGGCCGTGGTGGCAGAGATGCGGGCGGCGGCGGACCGGCTTCTGCCACCGCCGTTCCGCGCGGCTGTCGCCCGGATCGAGCAGCCGTTCCTGCAGCCGATCTATGACGTGGAGAGCCCATCGCTGGCCTTTGGGCGGGCGGTCCTGGTGGGCGATGCCGCGTTCGTGGTGCGCCCCCACGTCGGTGCGGGCATCGTCAAGGCGGCGGAGGACGCGGCGGCGTTGGCCGAGTGTCTGGATGCGGCGCCGACGCTGGCCGCCGGGCTTGCTCGCCACGAGGCGCAGCGCATCGCCGCCGGCCGGCAATTCGTCGCCCAGACCCGCCGCCTCGGCCGCTATCTCAAGTACCGGTTTGCCAGCGAGGAGGAGCGGGCACGTGCCGCCCTGCACGCCGCGCCGGAGCGGGTGCTGGAGGAGACCGCATCGCTGGAATTCCTGCAGTGATAAGCATCCAAGATCGTTTTCATGGATTTCACAGGTTTCGGACGCGACGTTGATTTTAGTCATGAACCGGCTCGTGCCGGTGCATCCGTTCGTGAATGGAAACGGTCGGGGCGCCCGCCTGCTCGCCGATGTCGTTATACATCGTCTCAAGGCAAGACCGTTGACCTGGGGGCCGTGTCCCTGGTTGCCGCTGGAGGCGCGCGTGCTGCGTATGTGACGGTCGTGCACGAGGCGGACCATCACAATCTCGACCCGCTGATCGCATTCGCGCAGTCGTAGCTCGACGTCCGCCAACGCGTGCTCCGGCGCGCGTCTCTCGTGTCCGGGTCCAAGGTCAATCGCCCTCCGGTGCGGGTTCTGCAGGCTCGCCCCGCCATGACAGCTTGGGTCTCGCGTTCTCCCTTTCTAAAGTCGGTCGTAACGGAGTTTGACGCCGCGCCGGCCGCATGCCCTTATTGAGCCAGCCGGAAGCGGGGCTGCTTCGCAACAAGCGCGAGCCTCGGTATTCGCGCGTAACGGGGGAGAAAATACCATGCAATTCATTCGTTCGCTGTCGCTCGTGCTGGCGCTGTCGCCAGCCGTCGCCTTGTCGGTGCCGCCCGCTCAGGCGCAGGACAAGCCGGTCCACCTCAAGCTGGCGCACTGGGTGCCGCCGTCGCATCCGTTGCAGAAGGCGATGGAGGACTGGGGCAAGTCGGTGCAAAAGGCGACCAACGGCACCGTGACGTTCACCGTGTTTCCCTCGCAGCAGCTGGGCAAGGCGTTCGACCACTACGACATGGCGCGCGACGGCATCGCCGATGTCACCTACATCAATCCCGGCTATCAGCCAGGCCGCTTTCCGATCATCGATGCCGGCAACCTGCCGTTCCTG
>DASURA010000322.1:0-16312 GCA_036280295.1 Hyphomicrobiaceae bacterium | reverse complement strand
GCCAACGCGTGCGTTGCCAAGCCAGTCTCATCCGATGTCCGGGAGGGTGAGGCGCAGTGAACGACGGTACGTCAGCGCAAGTCATCTCAGGACAGGCTCAATAGTCATAAGCGGGGTCGGATTGGGCCAACCCCGCACTGGGCCGGAGTATCGGTGATTGCCGTGCACTGCGCAAGGCAAAACCACCCAGGTGTCAAGCGCTGGAACGCTTTCTGCGATGCGGCGTGTCCGATCTATGGGCGGCCGGCCGATCGCTGCGCAGAGCGTTGCCGACAACGCTGTCCAGGACGAAGTGCGCGTCGCGGCCGTCGCCGAGCCGGCGGGTGAGATCGGGCAATATGGCAGCGAGCTCACGACGCAAGCCGTGCGGTGGGTTGGCGACGATGAGACCGCAGCCGTTGAGGCGATCGCGATCGACGGCCCGTCGCAGCATCAGCTCGACGCGCAGGGTCTTGTCGGCGGCGTCGGCGCCGACCACTGCGGCGACCGCGCGACAGAGCTTGGCGATCGGCCTGGGATCCTTGATCGGGTACCAGGCGAGGAAGACGCCGGTTGCAAACCGGCGCAATCCCTCCGCCAGGCCTTCGCCAAGGCGTTCCAACTCGCGCTCCTCCTCGAAGGGAGGATCGATGAGCACGACGCCGCGCCGCTCCTTGGGTGGGAGTTGCGCTTTCAGCGCCAGCCAGCCGTCCAGCGCCAATACCTTGACCCGGCGGTTGCGGCCGATGGCGGCCTTGAGATGCGCGTGCTCCTCCGGGTGCAACTCGTTGAGGACGAGAGTATCGCCCGCGCGCATGAGACGGCGGGCGATCAGCGGGCTGCCGGGATAGAGGCGCAAGGCGTTGTCGTCGTTCTCTGCCCCGACGGCCTCGAGATAGGGGGCCATGACCGCCGCAACCGGCTCCGGCAGGGGCGGGGCGCGCGGGCCGAGCAGACGGCCGATGCCGGCTTCCCACTCGCGGGTCTTGACGGCTTCGGTCGCATCGAGCGCGTAGAGGCCGCTGCCGGCATGAGTATCGACGATGCGGAACGGGGCCGGCTTGCGTTTCAGGTAGTCGATCACCAGGGCCAGCACGGTGTGCTTCAGCACATCCGCGAAGTTGCCGGCATGATAGGCGTGACGGTAGTTCATGGTCTCGATCTGAGCCTCGGCCCCGCGCCGACCTCGCCGTGAGGGTGGCGTGGCGTGACGTGCCTTCGGCTTATTGCACCCTGCCGGATCGCGTCACCGCGTTGTCGTGAGGCGCGGCACGTATCGGTAAACGCGCCGGCCGTTCGCACCGACGGCGTGGACATAGCGCAAGAGAGCGCCGAAGTCTCCTGTGCGCGTCCGCCTGCTCGTCCTGCTTGTATGGCTCTGTCGCCCGGTCAGGCCATGGCGGGTTCCCGACTGCCGGTGCGATCTCCGACACGTGAACCATGTCGTGATGCAGAGGATGGAGTCGTGCCTTGCCGTCATGGCAGATCGTACGGCTGTGCCGGCCGGCACAGCCGCCTGTCTTGCAACGCGGCATGGCTTGCATCTGTTGCAGAGCAAAAAAAATCGTGTGCGTATCGTCCTCATATCGCCCCCGCAGCGCCACGTTTTTTGCCTAAGCGGTAGTGGTATCGATGTGGGTGAATAAGCACTGCTCCAGACAAGCGAGCCCAAATGGCGAGCAAGCAGCAGTGCACAGATAATCGGCTTTGCTTGGGCGCTCGCGTGAGACGCCTCGCTTCAGGTCCTCGCTGCGGACGCTTCAACGAAACTTTATCCGCGGCACGGCATTTGTTGGTGGGACCAGGACGGGTAAGCGGCTAGAGTGCCGGCAATCACGGTCAAGGACCGATAGCACAATGCGGCAGGCTCACTGGGAAGGAGAACGGGGGGCAGGACTTCGGACGGAGAGTTGCAGAATGCTGTCAAAGCGGCTTTGTCCTCATACGGGTATCGTCAATTTCTATTTCGATGCTGATCCCTACCTTGCCGTCGGCTCGGTCGTGAAGGCAGCCGGTAAGGGCTATCTCTGGCGCTGCTACACTGATCCGTGCACGGCGGTGGGCGCAGAGGTGGATATCGAGCGTGCCGAGCAGCGCGTGGCTGAGCTCTGCCGCAAGGCGGCAAAGCAGACAGCAGACCTGGCTGCAGCGTAAGAGAGGTTCCGCCTGCACGGGGCGGATGAACGGAGCCTCCGTCATCCGCCATTGCTTCGCCAGCACCCGGCCGTTCTTCCCGTACAGAACCGGCAGATTGCCGGCTACGCCTCATCCGTCCTGCAAAGGCCTCACACCTCGACGCGCTGGACCTGCAGCAGATCCCATGCCGCGTTGATCTGCTTGGAGCGCAGCTCGCGCAGTGCCCGATCGGTCTCATCCTTGGCCAAATCGGGGTGCCAGCTCATGCGCAGCCCATCCACCACCTTCTTGATCGCGGTCTGGGTGGCGCTGGGGGCGATACCGATGCCCAGCACCTCGAACGCCTCCTCGCGGGTGCGGGGCATGCGATCATCCCAGGCTGCAATGTCACCGCCTCGATCAGCACCGGGGCGTGCCGCTGCGGCCTTGTCCGCCAGCGCGGCGACATCAGGGGCCGTCGAGCTGGACGCAGGTGGCATTCGCATGCGTCCGTCGCGGGCAGGCGCGGCGGGCTTGCGGCGCCTCCCGTCCAGCGACATGTCGGAGATGTCGCGCCGCCGCCTGCCGGCGTCACGCGTGCGCTCTCGCCGGCGTGCCAGCGCGAACGCCATCAGCAGACCCAGGGCCAATCCGGCAACGGCGACAATCGCACCGACAGTGGTGGTGCGGAAGACGCTGACGAGGCTGGAGCTCGACGGGCTCTGCGCGTCGGGCGACGGCGTGGACGATGCGTGTGGTGGGCGCTCTGCGCGGACAGGAGCCGGCGGTCTGGTCTCGGCAGGTTTCTGCGAGGTGCTGGTCTCTCCGGCGGTGGCCGGCGCTTCATCGGCTGATGCGGCCTTCGGCAACTCCGAGACCGCCGACGGCCGCGGCACCTCTCTAGGACCGCCGGTTGCCGGGCCATGCGCCGCTGCTTTCGGCGGCGCGGCGGGCTGAGGTGCTGCGTGCCGAGGTCCGACCGCCGGAGCGGCTTGGACGACGGGCGGCGCGGCGTCTGCGACTGGGGGAGGCGGCGCCGTGGACGCAACCTTGTGTGCCGCAGCAGGCGCAGGCGCAGGTGCGAGCGGCGCGGCTGGTCTTGGTCCTCCGGTCGTCGCCGTGGCTTCGGATTTCGGAGATGAATGTGCCGCTGGTGCCACCTTCGGTGCGGACTGAGCCGGTGCCGGGTCGTTGTGGGGCCGTGCGGCCGGTGCCGGCCCGGGCGGCATCTCCCTGAGCCCCGGTTCGCGCACCGGCTCCGGCCTCGGCGTTGGCGGCGAGGAGGTGGCCTTGCGGTCGGCGAGAGCCGGCTTGGGCGAGGGCGGCGCGGCGGCAAGCGGTGGCGCTGTTTGTGGCGCCTTGGTGACGCCTGGCGGTGGCGGGGCCGCCGTGACGAAGATGCCGTCGATGCCCAGCATCGGCGCGTAGCCGAACGGCATTTCGACCACCGGCGGCGGCGCCGCGGCGAGCCGATCGGCGCACTGGCGCCGCAGCCATCGGGCTACCGGGCCGTGCCTGCCTGGCACCGGATCGCGGGCACAGGGATCATCGGGGGCCAGGCTCCACTTCGGGTTCATGCGCAGCACCAGGCGGCCATCGAGCAGCCAGGCGCGGCGGCTGCCTTCATTGCTGGCAGCGACAACCGAGACCCAGGAGACCCGCGTCCCGTCGCAATCGAGGTCGAAGCGATGCACCGTCCAGTGCCGGCACATGTCGGGATTGACGGGCGAGCAGGCCGTGTGCTTGCGCTGGTCGCGCTTGCCATAGATGCGGTGGCTCTGCTCTGGGCCCGGCGTCAGCACAGGCTGCCTGCCGACCACGGTGCAGGCGTAGGGCATCACCAGCAGCTCCTCGGCGTGCGCCGCGTGTCCGAGCGGCAGGAGCAGGCCCACGGTCGCCAGCGCCAGCGCCCGGAAGGCATCAGCTCTCATGGACACCTGCATTACCTCTTGCTCCGCCTTCGGCCACTGCCTAGCATCTAACCCAGGAAAGGGCGCGCTCCAGCCCTGGCGCCCTTTTTCTGGTAGGGGCGCTTCCATGCCTTACCAGACATGCCTTACCCGATTCGACGCGCCACTCAGGGGCATTTGGGCCACCCTCGCGCCCCCGCGCTGATTGTCGATGCAAGGTTCTGGTGGGGCAGCACCTTGGCAGCTTTGTGGCCCTGCGGGCAAATGCTCCCGCGGCGGCATGCCGGGGTGCCGAGCGGGCTACTGATCGCTGTCCAGGAGCTCCTTGAGCTTGCGCTCCTCCCAGTCGGCGATGCGGCGCGAGGTCTGGCCGAACACCGTCAGGCCATGGGCGATGACGCCAAGGCCCCAGCCGAGCAGCACCCACAGCACCCACCAGGGACCGCCGACGGCGGCATTGATGATGGCGAGGCAAGCCATCACCAGGATGAAAATGAAGAGGTGGGTGTAGAAGCCCTTGAGCGCCGCCAGCCGCCGCTTGGCACGGGCGAGCCGCTCCTCGTCCACCGCGGTCACGGGTGTCGGATCCGGAATGCGGGTTTCCATGCGTGTGAGCCCCCTTGATGCAGGTGGTCCTGCTCAGGCAACGCTCGGCGCCGGGACGGGTTCCCGCTTGCGCCCCAGCCGCCGATGCAGCCGGTCCAGCAAGAGATAGACCACCGGCGTAGTGTAGAGCGTGAGCACCTGCGACACAATCAGCCCACCGATGATGGTAATGCCAAGCGGGCGTCGCAGCTCCGAGCCGGGACCCACGGCGATGGCCAGCGGGACGGCGCCGAGCAGGGCGGCGAAGGTGGTCATGAGGATCGGGCGGAAGCGCTCCAGGCAGGCCTGGTAGATGGCGTGCGCGGCATCGAGTCCGCGCTCGCGCTCGGCCTCCAGCGCAAAGTCGACCAGCATGATGCCGTTCTTCTTGACGATGCCGATCAAGAGGATGATGCCGATGAAGGCGATCACGGTGAGCTCCATGCCCCACAGCCTGAGCGCCACCAGCGCGCCGAGACCTGCGGCGGGCAGGGTGGAGATGATGGTGAGCGGGTGCGCCAGGCTCTCGTAAAGCACGCCGAGCACAATATAGACGGCAACGAGCGCGGCCACGAGCAGAAGCAGCTGCAGGCCGGCCTGCCGCTGGAACTCCTTGGCGTCGCCGGCCGCCTCGGCACGGATGGAATCGGGCATCCTGAGCTCGGCAATGGTCTGGCGGATGGCCTCCTGGGCCTCGGCCATCAGCATGTCGGGGGCGAGGCTGTAGTTGACGGTGACGGCAGGGAATGGCCCCTGGTGATTGACCACCAGCGGGGCGAGCGTACGCGTGACCGTGATCAGGCTGGACAGCGGCACCTGCACGCCGTCGCGGCCTGGCACGAAGATGCGCTCGAGGTCGGAAGGGTCGCTTTGCAGGCGCGGGTCGACCTCCAGGATCACGCGGTACTGGTTGCGGTCGGTATAGAGGGTGGCGATCTGGCGCTGGGCGAAGGCGTTGTTGAGCGCGGCGTTGATGTCCTGCATCTTGACGCCGAGGCGCGCCGCGGCCTGACGGTTGATGGCGATGGTGGCCTGCAGGCCACCGGCCTCGCGGTCGGTCGAGACGTCGACGAGGCCCGGCGTCGCCTTCAGCTTATCGACCACCTTGGGCACCCAGGTGTACAGATCGTCGAAGTCGGGGCTCCAGAAAGTGAGCTGGTAGTCGGCGCTGCCCTGCCGGGTGCCGCCGCGCACGTCGCGAGCGGCGAAGAAGTACACGTTGAGGCCGCGGACGTCGGCCACCGAGTGGCGCAACCGATTGATGACGCGCTGGGTGGTGAGGCCGCCCCGCTCCTCGGGCGCCTTCAGGCTGATGAACATGTTGCCGCGGTTGACCGTGGCACTCCAGCCCGAGGCGCCCACCGAGGAGCCGACATTGGCGACGGCCGGATCGGCGCGCACGCGCTCCAGCGCCTGCTGCTGCAACTCCGACATGGCACCGAAGGAGATGTCGGTGGCGGCGCGGGTAGAGGCGATGACGAGGCCGGTGTCGTCCTGGGGGAAGGTGCCCTTGGGCGTCTTGATGTAGAGGTTCACCGTCGCGGCGACGGTGGCCAGCATCACCAGCATGGTGAGGATGCGGTGACGCAGGGCAAAGCCGAGGGTGGCGGCATAGCCGCGGGTGGCGGAGGCCATGATGCCCTCGACGATGCGGTCGAGGCGCGTCCGCGGCCGGTCCGGCGCCTGGCGTACGAAGTGCGCGCAGACCATCGGCGTCACGGTGAGGGAGACCACCGTGGAGACGATGACCGCGAAGGCCAGCGTAACGGAGAATTCCCGGAGCAGGCGGCCGTTGGCATCGCTCTGGAGCAGCAGCGGGATGAAGGCGGCAATCAGCGATACCGAGATGGCGATGACGGTGAAGCCGATCTGGCGCGCACCTTCCAGCGCGGCACGCACCGGCGGCAGGCCGCGCTCCAGGTTGCGGAACATGTTCTCGATCATGACGATGGCGTCGTCGACCACGAAGCCGACCGAGACGGCAAGCGCCATCAGCGTGAGGTTGTTGATCGAGAAGCCGGCGGCCCACATGGCCGCGCAGGTGCCGGCGAGCGACAGCGGCACGGTGATGCCGGCGGCGAGGGTCGGCGTGGAGCGGCGCAGGAACAGGTAGACCACCAGCATCACCAGCGCGGCGGAGAGGCCCAGGGTAAGCTGCATGTCGTGCACGCTGGCGCGCAGTGTGGTGGTGCGGTCGGAGAGCACGGACACGTCAATGCCCGCGGGAAGCATGCGCGTCAGATCGGGCAGCAGGGCGTGGATGCGGTCGACGGTCTCGATGACATTTGCATCCTCGCTCTTGGTGACATGGAGCAGGATTGCCGGCTGACCGTTGAAGCTGGCGGCGGCGCGGGCATCGCGGGTGCCTTGCAGCACCTCGGCCACATCGCCCAGGCGCACCACGTTGCCCTTGTCGGTCTTGACGGCGATGCGCTTGTAGTCGTCGATGCGCATGCCGAGCTGGGCGTTCGTCTCGATGGCGATCGCCTGCTTCGCCCCTTCGATGAAGCCGAGCGGGGCGAGCGCATTGGCCTCGACGATGGCCGATCGCACCTTGTCGATGCTGAGGCCCATGGAGGCGAGCAGCATCGGGTTGACGCGCACGCGAACGGCTGGCTGCTCGGCGCCTGCGGCCATCACCTCGGCCACGCCTTCGACCTGGGATAGACGCTGTACGATCACCGTGTCGGCCACGTCGTAGAGCTTGTCCGGAGGAATGGTCTTGGAGGTCAGTGCCAGGATGATGATGGGCGCGGCGGCAGGGTTGGACTTGCGGAATCTCGGCAGCTGCGGCATGTCCGCCGGCAGGTCCGCTGCGGCGGCGTTGATGGCGGCCTGCACATCTTGGGCGGCGCCGACGATGCTGCGCGACGGGGTGAACTGAACGGTGATGCGCGAGGAGCCGATCGAGTTGACGGAGGTGAGCTCGTTGACGCCGGGAATCTCGCCAAGGCGGCGCTCCAAGGGCGCCGCCACGCGCGCCGCCATGGTCTCAGGATCGCCGCCGGGGAGGCTTGCCATCACCCGGATGGTGGGGAACTCGATCGAGGGCAAGCTGGCGACTGGCAGGCTGAAATAGGCCACCACGCCCACCAGGAACAGGCCGACGGCAAGCAGCGTGGTGCCGATCGGGCGCTCGATGAAGGGGCGGGAGAAGTTCATGGTGCTACTCCGCAGAGGGGGTCAGACCCCTCGCCTCCAGCGAAGCAGGTAACAACGAGCCGTCGGTTCGAGGGGTCTGGCCCCCTTCGCCGGTGGGCGCCAGCCGCGCCCGCAGGCGCTCCATGGCGAGGTAGATCACCGGCGTGGTGTAGAGCGTCAGCAGCTGGCTCAGGATCAGCCCGCCGACGATGGTGATGCCGAGCGGGTTGCGAAGCTCGGCGCCGGTGCCGGATTCCAGCGCCAGCGGCAGCGCGCCCAGCAGGGCCGCCAGCGTCGTCATCATGATCGGACGGAAGCGCATCAGCGCCGCCTGCACGATCGATTCATGCGGCGGCAGCCCGCGTGTGCGCTCTGCGTCGAGCGCGAAGTCGATCATCATGATGGCGTTCTTCTTGACGATGCCCATCAGGAGCACGACGCCGATCAGGGCCACGAATGAGAAGTCCATGCCCATGTAGATGAGGGCGAGCAGGGCGCCGATGCCGGCCGAGGGCAGCGTGGTGAGGATCGTGAACGGGTGGACGAAGCTCTCGTAGAGCACACCCAGCACGATGTAGATGGTGATGACCGCTGCAAGGATCAGCCAGGGCTGGGTGGCGAGCGAGCGGGTGAACTCCAGGGCATCGCCCGAGAACACGCCGGACACTGTGGCCGGCATCTCGATCTCGCGCTCGGTGGCGGCGATGATGTCGACGGCATCGCTGAGCGAGGCGCCGGGCGCCAGGTTGAAGCTGATGGTGACGGCGGGGAACTGGTCCTGGTGCTGGATGACAAGCGGTGCGGTGCGGCGCTCGATCCTGGCCACCGAGCTCAGCGGCACCTGGGCGCCGGTGGCGGAGGGCACGAACACCCGCGAAAGCGCGGCCGGGTCGCTTTGGTACTGCTCCATCGCCTCCAGCACGACGCGGTACTGGTTGGCCTGGCCATAAATGGTGGAGATCTGGCGCTGACCAAAGGCGTCGTTGAGGGCGTCGTTGACGGACTGCATGGAGACGCCGAGCCGCCCCGCCATGTCACGGTCGACCTTGACGAAGGCGCGCAAGCCGCCGTCCTGCGCCTCGGAGGCAACATCGCGCAGGACCTCGGCGTTGCGTAGCCGTTCGACCAGTTTCGCCGACCACGACGCCACCTCGCGACTGCTGGAGCCGACCAGGGTGTACTGGAACTGGGCGCGGCTTGCCCGCGTGGAGATTTGCACGTCCTGCACCGGCTGCAGGTAGACGGTGATGCCGGGCATGCGGGAGACGACGCGCTGCAGGCGCGGTATGATCTGCGAGACGTGGGCGGTGCGCTGATCACGTGGCTTGAGGGTGATCTTCAGATTGCCGGTGTTGGGCGTCGGGTTGAGCGCGCTGACGCCGATCACGGAGACGACGCCGGACACGTCCGGATCCTTGCGGATCGCCTCGGCAATCCTGGCTTGCTGCCGCTCCATCTCGGCGAACGATACCTCGGGGCCGGCCTCCATCACGGCGGTGATCAGCCCGGTATCCTGCTGCGGCAGGAAGCCCTTCGGGATGAGGAGATAGAGGCCGACCGTGAGAAGCAGTGTCGCCAGGGTGACGAGCAGCGTGGCACGCTCGTGGCGCAGCACCCACTGCAGGCTCTTGTGATAGCCGGCGATGACAAAGTCTATCGGCGCATTGAGAAGGCGGGAGGCGCGGCCCTCCTCGGCGCCGGCCTGATGCCGCAGCAGCCGTGAGCACAGCATCGGTGTCAGTGTCAGCGAGACGATCGCCGAGATGACGACGGCAACGGTGAGGGTGAGCGCAAACTCGCGGAACATGCGGCCGACCAGGCCGCTCATGAACAGCAGCGGAATGAAGACGGCCACGAGCGACAGGGTGAGCGAGATGACGGTGAAGCCGATCTCGCGGGCGCCCTTCATGGCCGCCTGCATCGGCGTGTCGCCCTTCTCCATGTGGCGGACGATATTCTCGATCATGACAATGGCGTCGTCGACGACGAAGCCGGTGCCGATGGTGAGCGCCATGAGCGACAGGTTGTCGAGTGAGAAGTCCGCGAACCACATCACGCCGAAGGTGGCGATCAGCGATACCGGCAGGGTGATGCCGGCGATGATCGTCGCGCGGAGGGTGCGCAGGAACAACAGCACAACCAGCACTACCAGGGCGACGCTGAGCATGAGCGTGAACTGCACGTCGTCGACGGAGGCCCTGATCGTGCCGGTGCGGTCACTGACGATGGAGAGGCGCACGCCCGACGGCATCGAGCGCTCGATGCGCGGCAGCTCGGCCTTGAGGCGCTGAACGGTATCGATGACGTTGGCGCCGGGCTGGCGGTGCACGTCGATGATGACGGCCGGGGCATCCTGCAGCCAGCCGCCGACCTTGGTGTTCTCCAGGCCGTCGACCACCTGCGCCACATTCTTGAGGAGCACCGGAGCGTTGTTGCGGTAGGAGACGATCACCTCCTTGTAGGCCGCGGCGTCGGTGATCTGGTCGTTGGAGGAGATGGTGTAGAACTGGTGCTTGCCGTCGAGCGAGCCCTTGGGGCCTGACTGATTGGCGGCGACGATGGCCGATCTCAGGTCGGCCATGCTGAGGCCGTACGCGGCCAGCCGCGAAAGGTCGGCCTGGATGCGCACGGCCGGCTTGATGCCGCCCTGCACCGAGACATGGCCGACGCCCGCCACCGAGGCCAGCCGCTGCGATATCAGCGTATCGGCGAGGTCCGACAGCGTGCGCAGCGGGATTGTGTCGGAGGTGAGCGCCAGGGTGATGATCGGCGCATCGGCCGGGTTCAGCTTGGCGTAGGTGGGCGGGTAGGGCAGCGTGCGCGGGAGTGTCGAGCCGGCGGCATTGATGGCGGCCTGCACGTCCTGGGCGGCAGCGTCAATATCGCGGTTGAGGCCGAACTGCAGGGTGATCTGGCTGATGCCGTAGGATGAGGTGGAGGTCATCGACGACAGCGCCGGGATCTGCCCGAGCTGGCGCTCCAGCGGCGCTGTCACCAGGTTGCCCATGGTCTCCGGATTGGCGCCAGGAAGCTGGGTGGTGACCTGGATGGTGGGAAAGTCCACCTGCGGCAGCGACGACACCGGCAGCCACCAGTAGCCGAGCAGCCCGCCCAGCGTCACGGCAAGGGTCAACAGCGCGGTGGCGATCGGCCGGGCGATGAAGGGGCTGGAGATGCTCATGGCCTGTGGCGCGGGGTCAGACCCTGCGGGTCGGAGGGGAATCTTGGGACGCCAAGAGCGCCAACAGGATCCCCCTCCCCCTTGTGGGTCGCTGTGGCGCACTCCGCTTCCTCTTTCGAGGGGTGACGCAGCCGGTGAGCGGCAGACATCATCAAGCCAATGCCGACTATCATGGGCTACCGGCACCTTCCGCCTTGCGCATGCGCCGCTCCCTGGCGTCGGCGGCGCCCTTGAGGGCAGCCTTGCAGGTGTCGGAGAGCTGGGTGGCGCTGGCCTTCAGGCAGGCGGCGATGGCGCTCCGGCCCTCGACTTCTGCGCAGAAGCGCTTGACGTCGGCGGCGCACGCCGCGCGCCGCTTGCTGCGTGGGCCGGGCGTGGCGCCGGCGCTCGGCTCGCCGGATTTGGGCGTGGCAGGCTGCGCCTCAGGCGCCGGGATGGAGACGCGAGCGCCGTCCTTGAGGCGGGAGAAGCCGGTGGTGACGACCTTGTCGCCCGCGGCGATACCATGCGCGATCACGGCCTGGGTCTCGAACTGGTGCGCCACCGCGATCGGCCGCATGCTGACGTGATTATCGGGCTGCAACACGTAGGCGAAGGTGCCGCTGGGTCCGCGCTGCACCGCCGGCGTCGGGATCACAACCACCTGGTCGAGGGTATCGATCAGCAGGCGCACATTGACGAACTGGCCGGGCCAGAGCTGCAGCTTGGCGTTGGGAAACTCCGCCTTCATTCGGACGGTGCCGGTGGTGGGATCGACCTGGTTGTCGACCACTTGCAGGACGCCGCGGTCGAGCGTCGACTTGCCGTCGGAATCGAGCGCCTCCACCGCCAGCACGCCTTTCGACTGTGCCTTCTGCACCTCGCCGAGCTGCTGCTGCGGCAGGGTGAACAGCACGTTGATCGGCCTCAGCTCGGTGATGACGACGATGCCGGCGTCGCTGGCCCGTACCAGGTTGCCCTGGTCGACCATGCGGATGCCCGTGCGGCCGTCGATGGGCGCGACAATGGTGGTGTAGTCGAGCACAGCCTTGGCGTTGGCGATCGCGGCATCGTCAAGCTTGATCTGGGCGGTAAGCTTGTCGACCAGCGCGTCCTGGGTATCGATCGTCTTCTGGGCGATGATGTTGGCGCCGAGCTTGGCATAGCGCGCCAAGTCGCGCTTGGCATTGGCGAGCTCGGTCTCGTCGAGCACCTTCTTGGCAGCAGCCTGATCGAGCTGCGCCTGGTAGGTGGCGGGATCGATCTTGGCGAGCACGTCGCCTCGCTTCACGTCCTGGCCTTCCTTGAAGGCGATGCTCAGGATGCGGCCGTCGATCTGGGGTCGGACCGTGACCGTGTTGCGCGCCTTGGCACTGCCAACACCTTCCAGATAAAGAGGTACGTCGCTGGTCCTGGCCTGGGCGATCGTGACGGGAACGGTGGCGCCCATTCTGGCGCCACGGCGGCCGGAGAATTGCCGCTGCACGGAGGGCAGCAGCGAAGCGTAGATGACGGCGCCGGCGAGCGCAGCCACGACCGAAAGCGCCAGGAGACGCTTGAGCAGCCGTTTCAGGCGCGCCCCGACGGTCACAGGGCGCTCGGTCCCTTGATCTAGCGGCATATGGGTGGCCCCTGTTTCGCAGAGCCCGAAGGCAGCGCGCGAGAAACGCCGGGGCTCCTGGCTGTTGAACGCGGCCCGCAAGGGAAACCGTCGCCGGTGCCCAGCGTGAACGCGTGTTCATGTTGAACCCCGCCGGTCGCGCCCGATAGCCGCGCACTAGTGGAGCGTGATGGCACGATACCGGTTGCTTTATCCTTGCGCCAGACAACTGACGAGCGTCCCGGCTCGGCGGTGCCGAAGCGCCGGCTTGCTTCGCCGTTGCGCATCGCCGATGGGGCGCAGGTGGGGGCCTCAGAACGAAGAAGGGCCGTACCGGCCCTTCTTCCAGGTTTCGCAAGATTATGAGGATAGGCTGCAGGCTACTCGAGACCCTCAGCACAAATCGTTGCCTTGCCTCCCAGCAGGCCCTTGAGGTTGAGCGGCTTGGAGTAGACGATGTTGATCTGTTGGATGGCGCGCCCGCGGCCCTTGAGGTCGAGCGGGCGGGTCCGCGTGCCCTGCCTGATCCTGGCGCGCACGGGAATGTCGTCGGGGGCGCCGTTGGCGTAGATGACCTTGAGGTCGAGCATCTCGATGTCATTGCCCCTGGCCGTCAGACGAATGGCCTTGAAGCGGCCTTCACGCCGACCCACACGGATCACGTCGCGATCGGCACCGATGACATTGACCTGCCGACACCCAAGCTCGACCCAGTCGCGACCGCGGTCGCGCCGCTGGGCCTCGGCGCTGGAGGCAGCAAGACCGGTGCACAGCCCGCTACAGACGAGGGCAACAGCAAGTGATCCAAGATGACGCATCTTCTCCTCCTGGGTTAGGGACCTTCAGAACGTGATGGCGGCGGCCGATCCGTTCAGGACAGGCACTGCACGCACACGTTGCAGTTTTGCGTGCGCACGTTGCGTGAGCGAAGTCGCAAGGTTGTCGAGGGCCACGGCTGGTGCCCCTCGGCAAATTCGTCCGGCCCGGCGTACGGCACGGGGTGCCGCATGCCCTCAAACCAGCCAGTCGCCAGGCCGTTGAAGATGGGGCTCAATGGCGGAGGTGGTCTCGCCACGTCGGACCGACCGGCTGCCAACTCCTACCGCGTCCCAGATCCGGCGGCCCGGTGCGCCGGGCCTGCCCGACGATGGCGCGCGGCAGGGGTGGGGAGCGGGCCGTCCTCCCCCCAAAGGCGGCGGCAAAGCCATCGTGCCTCATCGCGGCGCCATCATGGCGGCGCCACGGCGTCTCAGCGACCAGGGGTGATGCCATGCGACGCAGCCTGATCCCGTGCGGCCCGAACGGGCAGAGCAGGGTTGCGAGCGCCGGCGCCCGCCGCTGCGGCAGGTTGACGGCTCGCTGCCGTGCGTCGCCTCAATCAGTATTTGATCGAGCAGCCATAGGGCCGCGTGGAGGCGACGGGAATGGGACGGCCGGCGGCGACGGCGTCCAGTGCCTCCCGTACGTAGTTGCGGGCCTCCTTCACGCTGGCCGGGTTGGCGGTGGGGCGATCATCGATGGCACCCATGTAGACCAGCGTGCCCTTGCCATCGATGACGAACATATGCGGCGTCGTGCTGGCGCCGTAGAGATGGCCGATTTCCCCCTTGGAATCGATCAGCACGGCGCTCGGCCGGGCCTTTCGGGTGGCCGTGAGGCGGTCGGCCTCGGCGGGCTCGACATAGCCCTGCTCGCCGGCGCGGGACGAGATCACCGTCAGCCAGACGACGCCCGATCCGGTTGCGGCCGTCTGCAGGGCCTGCATGTTCCCGGTTGAGTAGTGCTTTGCGGTGTAGGGACACAGGTGATTGGTCCACTCCAGCACCACGGTCTTGCCAAGATAGGCAGCCAGCGCGTGCCGGGCGCCCTTGGTGTCCGTTCCCGTGAAGGTGGGAGCCGGCGCGCCGGGCTTTACGCCGGGGGCCGCGTGCGCCAGTCCGCCTGTCGCCGTCAGGCTGGATGTCGAGGCCGCGGCGGCAGCGAGCGCCGTCAGCACTTGGCGTCGAGTTGTGAGCATCTTGGGCTCCTCCGCTGGGCACAGAATCTTACGGGCTCAGCCTAGCCAGCCGGTCTGCATCTGCAAGCGCACCGCACCATCACATGCCCGTGACAGGTGCGGTGCCGTGACGATCCGCACTTGTGCTCTACAGGCGATTTACACTAACCGGCGGAGGAGCGTCGCTGCCCGATCGCGGCACAAAAGTCGCCACAATGACACGCCGTTAATGGAACGGACGCAATCGTATGCAAGATGAGGGCGATGCCCTGTTGTCACCGTAAAAATCCCTATTGTTGCCCGTTTGCAAGCCTCGCTGCGATCTTCCCGACGGCGGAGTGGTGTCTGCTGGTCAGGGCTGGCGGTGCTGGTTAAGTTCGCACGTCTCCTGGAGTGCCCCATGCCAAGAAAACTTTTGCTGGCTGCCCACCTCAGCCTTGCAGCCGCCCTGGCCGTTGTTGCCACAGCGTCCGCGAGCGCCCAAGCCACTGCCGAGAGCAGTCAACCTGCGCAGGAGCATCCGGCTGCGGCGCCTCAGCGGGACATGCCGGCCCGGCAAGGCGCGAACGCGGTCAATGCACCCGGCGCCGAGCAGCAGGCTGCCAATCAGGCCGCTCCGCAGCCCACCGCAGTGCCAGAGCCTGCGGCCGACTCAGAGGCGGCCGCCCCAGCCTCGTCGGCCCCGACGCCCGGCACGTCTACCGCGCCGACGGCAACCGCCGCTGAGCCAAGCGCGCCCGCAGCCACCCCTCCCGCATCTCCGGCACCTGTCGTGACAGAGGCGGCGCCACCCGTTGCTGCCCCGTCTGCCGCCACGGCTCCCGAGGTCGCGACCCCGACAGCGACGGCGACGCCCCCAGCGACCGCCGCACCGGCGGCGACGGCGGCGCCCGCGGTAACGCCAACGCCCGCAGCACCAGCACCAGCACCAGCCGCGGCCGCGGCCACGGCGACGCCCGCAACACCAGCCCCGGCCGCGGCGGCAACCGCCGCTCCGCCCGCAGGGGAGGTACCGGATCCGGTGCTGGTGCAGGTGCGCGAGCAGCTTGCGGCAAGCAAGCTCGACGACAGCACCGCTGCGGAACGGGCCGCGCTGACCGCATTCTATACGGAGCGTAAGGCGCCCGTCTGGGTGACGGTGCAGGGTATGACCGGGCGGGCGCTCCACGTCATGGCCGAGATTACCCAGGCGGACGACTGGGGACTTTCAGCACGCGACTTTGCACTGCCGACATTGCCGGTGGGCGAGGTGGCTCCCGCCGCGCTCGCCGATGCCGAGATTAAGCTCAGCGTCGCCGTGCTTAAATACGCGCGCTATGCCCGCGGCGGACGGCTGGAGCCGTCGCAAGTGAGCCGCAACTTTGACCAGAAGGTGAGCCTGCGCGACCCCAAGGTGGTGCTGGAGACGGTGGCCGGCGTCGACAGGCCGGGGGGTTATCTGCGCGCTCTGCATCCGCAGCACCGGCAATTCGAGTTGCTGCGTCAGGCGCTGCTGAAGGCACACGCGGGTGCCGCCCTTGAGAAGGCGGCTGAGGAGAAGCTGGTGCGTCTGCCGTCCGGCGGCCCGACGCTGAAGCTCGGCGTCGAGCATGCCGATGTGGCGCTGCTGCGCCAGCGGCTCAATGTCGGCGCCGCCGCCCCCGAGGCCGAGCAGCGCTTTGACGAGCCGCTGCGCGCAGCCGTCATCGCCTTCCAGCGCAAGCGCGGCCTCTCCGCGGACGGCATCGTCGGCGCCGGCACGCGCGCCGCGCTCAATGGTAATGACCACACCGGGCCGCTGTTTGGCAGCGACGAGCAGCGCCTGATCGTCAATATGGAGCGCTGGC
>DASURA010000321.1:0-21675 GCA_036280295.1 Hyphomicrobiaceae bacterium | reverse complement strand
GACCAGGTCCAGCTCTTCGCGCATGATCTGCACCGCGCTCTGTATCTGCGCAGGCGTATGCTCGGACGTGATGAAGAACCTGAAGCGGGCGGCCTTCAATGGGACCGCCGGATAAATAATCGGCAGGACATTGAGACCGCGCGCCAAAAGGCGATCGCTGAGGCGACCCGTCTTGATCAAGTCGCCGACCATGACGGAGACGATTGAGTAGCCATCGCTGGTCGCAGTGTCGAGCCCAGCGTTTCTGGCCAGCGTCAGGAAAAGCTTGCCATTGGCCTGAAGGCGCATCACCCGTTCCGGCTCAGCCTTGACCAGCTGCAGGGCCGCTGATGCCGCCGCGGCGAGCGGCGGCGAGAGGCCCACGGAGTACACCAACCCGGGAGCGCGATACTTCAGGATATCTATCAGCTCCTGCCTGCCTGCTATGTAGCCGCCGCACGTGGCCAGGGTCTTGCTCAGCGTGCCCATCCAGATGTCGACCCGACGCGGGTCGAGGCCGAAATGCTCGGCACTGCCATGGCCTTTGCTCCCGAGGACGCCGATGGCATGAGCCTCGTCGATCATCAGCCAGGCACCATACTTCTCCTTCAGTTCCAGGAGCTCCGGCAGGGGCGCGAGATCGCCGTCCATCGAGTACAGTCCCTCGACAACGACGAGCGCGCGGTTGTGCAGATCACGATGAGCTGTGAGGACCTGCTCCAGCGCCGCGAGATCGTTGTGGCGAAAAGCCAATGCCGTGGCGCCCGACAGCTTGGCACCGACAAGCACGCTATTGTGGGCGAACTCATCATAGACGATGAGGTCTTCGGGGCTCATGAGCGTGGCAATGGTCGAAACATTGGTGGCGTGACCGCTGACGAAGGCGACGGCGCTCTCAACACCGTAGAAGTCGGCCAGGGCCGTTTCGAGTTCGCGATGCAGCGGCCTCTCCCCCGCGACGATGCGGCTCGCCGAGACGGAGGTGCCGAAACGCTCCATCGCGCGTTTTGCGGCTTCCGCTAGAGCCGGATGGCCATTCAATCCAAGATAGTCGTACGAGGCGAAGTTGAGGTATCGCCGACCCTCCATCCACGTCTCCGTTCCGGCCCGCCCGTCGTGACACCGATAGAAGGGGTCGCTGATGTTGAACAGCTTGCCCAATTCGCGGTGCTTCAGGATTCCGGCATATGAGGGCAGTTCGGAAAAATCGCCGGAACCCTGCCGGCGGTCGCCGGGCCGATGTACCTGGTCCGGTAGCCGGGCGCAGGCATCCGCGAGGGCCTGCGCCACCTCCCCGACCTTGGTCCTGGCAAGCAAGCCGGTGCGAACCACCGCCCGTTTGAGGACCGACCTCAAGTCCGACCCCGCTGATTGTGCCCGGGCATTATCGTCGTCTACTTCCAACTTGGGGCTCATGAACCGCGTTCATGCGTTGTCGGATTTGGCAGGGATCGGTACGTCTGATCTTTCTAGACCGCAAAGATCAGGTCGCGTGCATATGAATCTCGATAACAAGATCGGCAATAGGGTATCGCGAAAGCTTGAGGCAAACGTGAGAGAGTTGACCGAAACGGTCGTGATTACCGGAGCCAGCCGTGGGCTTGGCGAGGCCTTGGCTCTGCTTTATGCAGCCCAGGGGCGCACCCTCGGCCTCCTTGGTCGCGATGGCGAGAGGCTCGATATGGTGGCTACCCGCTGCCGGGCTTCTGAGGCTCAGGTGCTTACTGGAACGCCTGACGTAACGGACCACGCGGCCCTTACGCGGTGGATCCAGAGTTTCGATAAGGCGTATCCGATCGATTTATTAATCGTTAATGCAGGTGTCTTTACGGGGCACGGCAAGACTGTTCCCGAGACCGTTGATGAAACCGTCTCCACGTTGCGAACCAATCTTGAAGGCGCCGTGGTAACCATTGCGGCCGCGTCACCCATGATGCGTACGAGAAGGACTGGTCGAATCGCAATCGTCGGTTCCCAGGCTGTCCTTCACCCGCTCGCCGACGCTCCTGCCTACAGCGCCAGCAAGGCCGGGCTGATGATCTATGGCGAAGCCCTGAGGGAATGGCTGGCGCCTGACAATGTGTCGGTGTCGCTCATTTATCCGGGACACATTAAGACCGCGCAGGTTGCTCATCACGTCGGACCACTTCCATTGATTATGTCGGTCGATCAGGCAGCACGCATTATCAAGCGCGGACTCGATAGGGGCCGCTCGCGCATCATTTTCCCTCAACGCTTACACTGGCTGATACGCGCCGGCCGGCTCCTGCCTTGGCGCCTGCGCGCGCGTATAGGATCGGCGTCGCGCTTTTACGTGTCGAGACCTTCGGATGAAGAGTAAGCTCGCAGCCTGCAGAGACTGAAGACGGTGGCCGCTGCCTTCCATTCGGTAGTTGACGATCTCAACATCGTCGGCGCAGGTCGTCCAGTGCATCACCGCCAAGCGGCGAGTGCAAGACCTGGCACCTCCGCATGAGGGTGGCGGCTCCGCACAGACCGCCACCCCCAGCTCCGACCAGCCGCCTCGCGGCGGCCAGCGAAAAGGCTCGGAGTAGTTTTGGACAAAATGTCCACCGCGAGTATGCTTGGACCAAACCAACAAACCACGCCGACCGGGTTGGAGAGCACCACTCCAGTTAGGCCGCAGTGGAGTGGAACTTGGAGGAGCGATGCGAACGCCGATTTGCACGCATGTTGCCGCGAAATTAATTGCCGAGCGCGCGCTGCGGCGTTCGGTCTAGCCGCGTGCTTTGATCGGCTCGTCCGGCACCCGCTGCGTAGCATCATCACTCAGGCTGTCGCGCAGAACGGCGATGGCTCGCAGTGCAGCATTTGCTGACTTCTCGATCTCCTGGAGCCGACGTTCCATCACGGCAAAGTCTTCGAGGTCAGCTGAGCACTCAAGCTCTCTCGCCGACTGATGGAGTGCTCGCAAGCCAAAGGTCAAGGCCGCCCCCGCGAGGCGGTGTGCACGCCTTGAAATATCCGCTCCTCGGCGCTCGGCAAGAAATCCCCTGAGCGACTTCACGCTGTCCAGGATTGACGCCTCGAGGTCAGTCAGAAGCAGGGCAGAACGCCCGGCTTCAAAGCTGTGGAGGATCAGGTCGATCTGCTGCTGGTCGAACACCTCCGGTATGTGCATGCGTGAACCGGAACTCGGCTGCCGACTGGCGACATGCCCCGTAATCGCCTGTGACAGCTTGGCGGGGTCGATCGGCTTTTCCACTACGGCTGCAATGCCAGCTGCATAGTAGGCGTCTACCTCTTTGGGCATCACATTGGCGGTGAGGGCGATGATGGGTGGCGCGGCGTCGCCCAGCTTCTCGCGCTGCTTGAGGCGGCGTGCAACCTCGATCCCATCCAGGTCCGGCAGACGCATATCGAGCAAGACTGCGTCGAAGCGCCGATGCTCGACAGCGGCGAGCGCGGCTGCGCCAGTGGCGACGACGGTCACCTCATGGCCATCGAGCTCGAGGAGGCCCCTGGCCACCTGCTGATTGATCGGCTCATCCTCTACGAGAAGCAGCGATGCCTTAGCATGCTGCACCTCCTGGAATTGGTCCGAGACGACGCGGTCAACCAACGTGATCCTGCCGACGTCGATCTCGATCGTAAACGTGCTGCCCTTGCGAAGTTCGCTCTCCACGCGGAGATCTCCGCCCATGGCCGTTACAAGCCGTTTGGCTATGGAGAGTCCAAGGCCCGTGCCACCGTGCCGCCCGCGAATGGTGTTCGTGGCCTGGGTGAGCGGCTCGAAAACAAGCTGCAGCTCGTCAGATGGAATCCCAATCCCTGTATCGCGCACCGTGAAGATTAAGCGGAATTGATTCTCCCCTGAGGAACGGGCGCTTACGTTGATAGTGATAGTGCCGCCCTGGGTAAACTTGACAGCGTTGCCGACGATGTTGAGGAGCACCTGTCTCACGTGTGCCTTGTCGCCAACGATCTCATCGGGAACGGCCTCAGTGACACTCCAATCGATTCTCGATCGCTGCTCCAAAGCCATCGGCATGACGATCTCGACAACGTCCGCGACGAGAGCCCGCACAGCAAACGGCTCCTGCTCCACTTTGAGCCATCCAGCCTCGATGCGGGTGATATCCAAGACGTCGTCAATCAGCCTTTTCAGCACGTCACCGGATCTCTCGATCGTCCGCAGCAGGTGTGCGAGTTCGCCTGTCGTCGAATGCTTGGTGAGGGCGAGGCGGGCCATACCGAGAATGCCGTTCATGGGCGTGCGCAACTCGTGGCTCATGGTGGCCAGGAAATCGGACTTTGCCTGGTTTGCCTGGTCGGCCGCTTCCTTCGCAATACGGAGTGACTCCTGGCCAAGCCACAGCTCTCTCTGGGCCGCGAAATCACGCCGCACGTAGAACTCGCGCACGTAACCCAGAAAGACGCCGAGCGTGTAGATCGTCACTATGTGGTAGGCGCTGTAGAGGAATCTTGCGGTGTCGAGGTCTTTCGTGGCCGCCAACACCCCAAAATAGCCGACGGTTATGATTGCGCCCGTGATCGCGCCGGCAAAGACGCGCAGACCTATGATGAGGAACGCGAAAATCGTAACGAAGAAGTAGTTGATGATGCCCACCCACGGGGTGATGATCGGTGCGTTGGTCTCGGCTATCAGCTCGACGCCATACAGGAGGCCAATGCTTACCACCGAGAAGACCACGCAGACGAAACTCTGAAAGTGTGATCTCAGCAATCTCGTGAACGAGCCAGCCAGCAGCAAAAGAAGGATAGGGCTGACAAAGAAGAGTCGAATTTCATTCCCTGGCATGGCCTCTACCGGGGCCACGATGTAATCCACGAGCGCATCGATGAAGATGAGGACGACCCCCAGGATCATCGCGGCCCTGAATTGCACGATGAACTGAGCATCAAAGAACTTCAAGAACTCGCGTTCAGTGTTGGAATCTGAGAAGCGTAGCCCGACGCCGGCTAACTTTGTCCTGGTACTCATGGAAGCCTCGTCGGCTGGTCGACGCACGAGCGGGGATTACGAGCTGTCCGCATGAACGACATGTTGCAATCGTGTTAAGGGCGGGTGGCCGACAAACTGAGGTCGCCGTCAGGTTCGGTGAACGGGCACGCCAATCCTGTATCCAACTCCAAGAACGGTGACGATGACTTTCGGCGCCACTTCGCCGGCTTCAAGCTTGCGTCTCAGTCGACTGACCAGCACATCGATGATTCGGTCCGAGCCCTCCGGGTTCTTCGGCCTGATCGCATCAAGGAGCGCATCGCGCGTAACCACGCGACCGCTGGCCAGCAGGAGCGATTTCAGCACGTCGAACTCGGCGCGGGTCAGAGGTATCTGGTTGCCACCTCTGCCCGTCAGCGTATACCGACTGAGGTCGAGCGCCCACCCTGCGAAGTGCAGGACGTCCTTGACGCCAGGTCGCAAACTGCGTCTATCGGTTCGGGCCAGGATGTTGCGAATTCGCGCCGAAAGCTCGCGAGGGTTGAAGGGCTTGGTAATATAGTCGTCCGCACCCAGCTCCAGACCGGCAATTTTGTCAGCCTCGCCGGTGCGCTGGGTGACAAAGACCAGTGGGACAGTGGAGCCCGCTCGAATCCTGCGCGCGACCACCAGTCCGTCTTCATCGGGCAGTCCGAGGTCCAGCAGGATGAGATCGAACTCCTGCTTTTTTACCAGTGCCTCGGCGCTGGCGGCGGTGGTCGCCCCTGTGGCCTGGTAGCCGTCCTTCTCCAGATACGCCACGAACAGCGAAAGGACGGCAGGGTCATCCTCGACGACGAGCAGGTGTTGACGGCGAGACAACTGATGCCTCACTCCAAGGTGGTTTACTGCGTATCCGACATGTAACATTTCTTCATAGATGTGTCTCTGGTGTATTGCCTGCCGCGGTCAGGGGTCTTATTGTTTTGCTCGTAGTGTTTGTGGCAGTTGCCCGCACCACTGCTGCAACGGTAAGAGAACCGGCTTCACCACCAATGCGGCCGGTTGTCTGCCGTTCGCTGCCGAGCAGTTATGGCGCGTCTGTCTACGGACGACAGACGCTACGGCGGTGCCACTGGCGTAGCGCGGTAAGGGGCGGCGGGTCTGCTGTGCCGCGATCCAACAGCAGGCCATGCTTCTGATGGCCCTGAACCCGGCGCCAAAATCAAAAAGCAGCGCGGAAGGCGTCGTTTGGGATTCGGTGGAGTGCCGTGAGAAGCGGCCGTTCTGGCGCTATCAGCTCTGTGGCCATGCCCAAATCACTGGCTCGATTGGGGTGATGCCATACCTTGATCGAGTTCCTCGTAGCAGGCTAGTTCATGAGCTTCCTTTGCACGAGGCCGGCGCGCTTCAATTCTTCGATGCTGCTCTCGACAAGCATGCGGTCAGCCGGCTCAGGCGCGTCAACGTGTGGATCACCGTCGGACACCTACGTGGCAAACGCAGGGGCTTGCGCAGGAGCTGCTGGAAGCCTGATCGCTCAGGATCATCTATGCGACTGTGGGCCCGGCAGGCTTCGCCTGGTTGCGGACCTCATGTGTGCTGTATAGATCGAGGGACGACGGAGCTCGGGTCATGGGAACCTCCGGCGAGTGAACCTACTCGGCCGCATCGAGCGCTGAAGCCTCGTCGGCGCGCCCTGGCGGCTCGGGCACCTGACAGCCGGTGGCGCAGCAGCGGCCGGGCTGCTTCGATACACGGCGCCCGTCCTCCAGCACACCGCGGTCGAGCAGACTCTCCACCAGCTCGACCTTCTCCATGATGGGATAGTTGCGCCAGATTTCGCGCTTCATCGCCTCCGGCGAGCCGCCGCCGTGCAGCGAGATCACCGAGTACCAGCCGGCCTCGTGCGACACCGTCAGGTCCTCGATGAAGCGCGCCACCTCTGCGCGCTGCTCGGCGGGAATGTCCGGCCGCCCGCCCATCACCGCGGCGAGCGACGCTTTGGTCTCGGGGTTGTGGTCCTCGTCGGGGCCCGGCAGCGCCACGATCAGGCCACCCGAGACGTAGTGCGCCAGCCGGTGCATGTCGTAGATCTTGGTGGCGAGCAGCAGCTTGCCGATGTTGGAGAACACCGCATCGGGCATGACCGAGCCGGCCTTGTCCTTCGTGCAGTAGACGGACGCCGCGACGCCGCAGGCGTAGAAGCTCTCGGTGATGGTGATGAGCTCGACCATCGCCTCGCGGATGTGGGCGTGGCGGTCGGGATCGAGGCCGTTGGCCTCGATCATCAGCGCCCCGGCCCCGATCAGCAGATCGCCGAAGCCGGCGCGGGCGCCGATGCAGGAGTGCCGGTGGTGCGTAGCGTAGGAGGTCGTGAGCACGCCGCCTTCCTCGGTCTCGCCGGCCAGGAAGACGCGCTCGTGCGGGACGAAGACGTCATCGAACATGACGACGCCGACCGACTGGCCGTACTTGGCGGTGAACTTGGCCGACGCGTCGCCCGGACGGCCCGCCGGACGGGCGATGATGGTGACACCCGGCGCATCGCACGGCACGGCGCAGGCCACCGCGAAGTCCTTGTCCTCCGGGACATGCGTCCGGCACGGCATGACGAGGAATTCATGCATGTAGGGCGCACCTGTCACGATGGCCTTGGTGCCGCGGATGACGATGCCGTCCTTGCGCCGCTCCTTGATGTGGACATAGGCGTCCCGATTGAGCTGCTTGCCCGGACGCTTCGACCGGTCGCCCTTGGCGTCGGTCATGGCGATCCCGAGCGTCAGGTCGCGGTCCTGCACGTCGTGGAGATAGGCGAGGAAGCGCTGGCTGTAGTCGGTGCCGTGACGGTCGTCCGTCAGCCGCGTCGACTGGTAGAAGCCGTTGAGGGCGTCGTGCGTGAGGTAGCGCTGGGCGCAGCCCGAGGTCCGGCACACCAGTCGCACGGCCTCGAGCTTGCAGAGCAGGTCCTGCGAGGTCTCGTTGATGTGCAGCATGCGGTTGACGGTCTTGCCGGACGTGCCCTGCCGCGCCGTCATGATGGCGCTGTGCTCCGTGTGCAGTGCAAAGTCATAGGTGACGCCGACGCCGGCAATGCCCGGCGCGAGCAGCGGCTCGTCGGCGACGCTGGCGACGGCGTGTCCGTTCACGAACACCCGCGGCTTGTAGGCCCGGAGCGACTCCCGGTAGTCGGCGGCCGACATCAGCATGGGCGCTCTCCCTGCTTGTTCAATTTATCTAACAGTGTTAGATCGTCTAACGACGCTTGATCGTCGTCAAGGATGAATCGTGGGCAAATGGTCGGGAAGCGGCAGAGCCGGCGTGAGGCGGTCAGCGGGCACAAGCGCGAGCTGATCCTGGATGCCGCGCGCCAGGTCTTTGCGGAGGAGGGACTGGACGGGGCGAGCCTCCGAGCGATCGCGGTCCGGGCGGGCTACACGCCTGCGGCTCTCTATTTTCACTTCGAATCGAAGGAGGCGATGTATGCCGAGGTGCTGCACGCCTCCCTAGAGTCTCTCGGCGCCGCAGTCGATCTTGCGGTCTCGCGAGCCAGGAGCCCCCAGCAGAAGCTGAAAGCCGCTGCGATGGCGTTCTTCCAATTCTATGCCAGGAACGCGCGCGATCTTGATCTGGGATTCTATCTCTTTCGCGGCGGCATGAAGCCGGCCGGACTTGGGCGCGAGCGCGATGTGAGATTGAACTCGGCGCTGGAGGCCGCCCTGCGCCCCATCGCCGAAGCCGCCACCGAGCTGGGCGCGCCACAGGAGCGGGCCAATCTGCTTATGGTCGACTGCTTCGCTCACGCCGCGGGGCTCCTGCTGCTGCTTCATACCGGCCGCATCCGCATGTTCGGCGCCTCGGCGCCGGCGCTTATGGAAGCCTACGTCGACAAGCGGATCGCCGAAGTCGTCGAGGAGGGACGCCGTGCTGACCATTGACCCGAGACGATCGCTGCTGCTCGTCGTCGACTTTCAGTCGCGCCTCATGCCGGCAATCCACGAGGGTGAGCTCGCAGTCCGTAACGCGCGCCGGCTGATCGAGATGGCGGGGCTCATGGATATTCCCTGCCTGTTCACGGAGCAGAACGCCAAGGGCCTGGGACCGACCGTCGAGGCGCTTCCCGTCGATAAGGGCCGCCTGGTGCACAAGCAGTTCTTCGACGCCTGCAGGGAGAGCGGCTTTCTCGACCAGATTCCCGCCGATGGGCACATCGTCGTTGCCGGGTGCGAGGCGCATGTCTGCGTCCAGCAGACGGTGCTCGGTCTGCTGGAAGCGTCGCGGAAGGCCTTTGTTGTGCGCGACGCCATCGGCGCGCGCCAGCCGGAGAGCAAGGAGACCGCTGTGCGACGCCTGGAGCGCCACGGCGCAGAGATCGTGACGACCGAGATGGTGATCTTCGAGTGGCTGCAAACCGCCGAGCACCCGCGCTTCCGGCAGGCGATCGCTCTGATCAAGTAGGAGGCGCCTGGCCAGACGGTCAGCGATACCCAGCTCGCCCAGGAGCCCGTCGACGTGTCATCGCGCCGGCGCGGCATGAGCGCTGAGCGAATGGGCACTTAGTCATTGGGAAAACGCTGGCGCCACGCCAAGCGGGTCAATCTATGAACGAGGCAGTCGTCGTCGCCGAACATGCGTCGGTCTTCGGCAACGAAGCCGAGCCGCCGGTAGAACTTGTGCGCGCGGGTATTGCTGGCCAGAGGGTCGATCACGATGGCCGTCACCGCCGGCTCGGCAAAGCATGTCTGGAACGCTCGTCGCATCATTGTCTCGCCGTAGCCTTTCCCGAGGTCTTCTGCCGCCCCGATCCAGATGTCGATAGCCCGCAGGTTCGGCTCGATCTCTCCCCAGTAGTGTGTCGCCTCCGCGCGAGGGTCGATGATCAGCATGGCCCCGATCGGCCGGCCCGTGAGCTCTGCGACAAGGTACCGGTAATCAGGGCCCACCAACGCCAGCTCGTCCGGCCAGTAGGTGGCGCCGAAGGCTTTGAGCTGATCTGGATCGTCGCTGGTCGCCGCCATGACGTGGGGCTGCCTGTCCCAGAGGTCGAGCAGCGGCACATCGGCAAGCGACATCGGGCGCAATGTTACTCGTGCGTCGAGCGGCATGGCACAGGTCCGTTGGGCACAGAACGAATGACACGGGTCTCCCGAATCTCTCCACCCCCTGCCAGTGTGTCATCGTCCACCGCAAATGGTGAAGCTCCCCGCTGCAACGTCTTCGGCGCGTTTCCTCAAGAGGGCGAGCGCCCTAGGATTTGTCCATTCTCTCACGCGTCGCCCTGAGTAGCTTGCCGGCCATGCGGCCGAGGCGATACCCGACGTCGCGCGCTGCCTGACCGCCGGTGCCCACTGGCACGACAAGATCCGCGCTCCCCGCTTTGAGTTCCAAGAGCTCGTGCGCCGTCATCGCTTTACCAGCGTTCTCAAGCACGACGCCGAACACCTGGACGCCAGCTTTGTTCACGCGCAGCACCAGATCATCCCCCAGCAGGGTGTAGGCGATCTCAAGATCGGTCCCTTCGAGAGGGTGGCGGCCCGGTATCGGTTCACCGGTGCCGTCGAGGACAGTGTCTGTCACAAGCCACTCCTTCGGAACTGGCGCGATCACCGATCACCATATCATACTCCGCGACGCCGCCACGAAGGGCTCATGTCGTTCCGCGCGCCATCGCGGCAACACATGCCTCTACCGCGACGAGACCGTTGCCCTCTGCAGCTGGCATTTCCCTCTGTCGCATCCGCTCGAAAGCTTGAGCGGGAGGCGTTACAGGCGCTGGAACTCTGTATTATGACCGGGCGTTGGCAGAACAGGAGAGGCAACGCGAGCAACTTGTTTCTCGCTTGCGAAACGAGAGGAGACACTCATGCCTAGACTGTTACGAGTTGTGCTGCTGACCGCCGCGCTGAGCACATCGAGCGTTGTGCTTGCGCAGACGACTCCTCCACAGCCCAGCCAGCCGGGAAAGGTGCCATCGCCTTCGACGGCTCCTCCGGAAAAAGCGGCACCTCCGGGAACGAATGCGAGCCCCGGCAGCACGTCGTCGCCGCAATGGCACTCCCATCAGTCCGGCGAGCTGCGCGCGAGCAAGCTGATCGGGACATCGGTGAAGAACGCTGCGGGCGAGACCATCGGCGAGATCAACGAGGTCGTGCTCGGGAGCGACGGCAGGGTCGCTGCGGTGGTAATCGGTGTCGGCGGCTTTCTCGGCATCGGTGAGCATCAGGTCGCGGTGGAGTTCGACTCGCTGCACCTCAGCTACGGTGCCGACCAGCCCGCCACCGCGACCCTGAACGCGACCAAGCAGTCCTTGAAGGCCGCGCCAGAGTGGAAGTGGAGCACCGAGGACAGCGGCAGCCCGACGGGTATGGGCACCAAGCCGGTCAAGTGAATACCTAAGCGCAATGAAGCCGGCCGGACGGATCCCGGCCGGCTTGTTTCCCATCTGCTCTCTCCGGATCGAACGCACGGCACGGTTCAAGGCGTAGCGTTGCTGGCCCGGACGTTGACTTTGCTCTCGGCAACCTCCGTAAGCTTCTTATCGGCCGCCTTCTCTTCACTCAGGGTGCTCTGCAGGACACGGGCAACGTCGTCGCGCCCGAGGCGGTTGGCCCACGCGATGAGAGAACCGTAGCGGGTGATCTCGTAGTGCTCCACAGCCTGCGCGGCAGCGATAACGGCTGCATCGAGGACGTTCTTGTCCTCGGTCTCGCCCGTCACGTCCTCGGCCTCTTCGATGATGCCGTCGATGGCGGGGCAGTCGACCGAGCTCGCCTTGGTGCCCACCATCTGGAACACGTCCTCGAGCCTCCTCACGTGGCCCTCCGTCTCCTGGAGGTGCTGTTGCAGCCCCTGCTTGAGCTGCGGGTCACTGGCGGTATCGATCATCTTGGGGAGCGATTTCACGATCTTGTTCTCTGCGTAGTAGACGTCCCGCAAGGTATGCAGGAACAGATCGTCCATCGTCTTGATGTCTCTGGTGAACAAGCCCATGGGCAAAACCTCCGATTTTCCGGTGCGCGATGTGCGCGATGCCAAGGATTACCAACTAAACGATCTCGCCTATCGGACGTTCCGCTTTCAGTGGAACAGCAAGCGGATCATCGCGGCCTGCGTTCTGCAGGCGAATAAGGCCAGGCTGATATGCGTGACCAGCGTCAATGAGCTGCAACGGAGCCGCCGCCAAGCTTGAGCCTGCGCGGGATCAGCGCGGGCGGGACGTGGGGAGCGAGAAGAGCATCAGATCTCAGATCAGCACGGAGCTGTGACGTGCACCCGCCGGCCAGAGGACGGGCGATCCCAGTCACGTATACGGATGGGGACGGGCGCCAGTACGTCGTGATCGCAGCTGGCGGACATGGCGGATTGTGCACCGAGAACGGCGATTGACCCATGGCTTATGCGCTCCCAAAGCCATGAAGCGGGCGGTGTGCCGCCGCGATCCGGACGCCACTCGTTACTGCTCACTCCGGCGATCGACTTTGGCCACCCAGCGCGCGAAGGCATGGCGCAGGAGCTCGGCGTCATTCGCGAGCTCATCGCGGATCGCACCCGCGACGGTGAGGTGGCCAGAGGCGGCCGCTTTGGCGATGCGCGCATGCTCGATCTTGAGGTCGGCCGCCTTCTCACGCTCGGCCCCATGCAGCACCCCCTGCTTGTGGAGCTCGTTGATGCTCGCCTCGATCCGGGCACCAAGGTCGGCGATCTTGGTGCGAAACTGGTCGATGTCGTTTGCCATGGGGTTCTGCTCAATGGGGATCATTTGCGACGCATGCGGAGATCGCAAGGCGGCCTCCGCATGCTGCCGGCTACCGAAGCCTCTCAGCCGACGGGCAGAGCGATATAGCGGCCCTTGTTGTCCCGGCTCACCATGACGAGGACATGCTTTCGGCCGGCCGCCTTGGCTTCAGCCACGGCCTTCCTCAAGTCTGCCGGCTCGGCGAGCTCTTTGCTTCCGGCTTTCTGGATGACATCGCCCGGCTGTAATCCGAGCTCGGCTGCCTTGCTGTCGGGATCGACGCCAATGACCGCGAGCCCATTTTCTCCGGCGCCCTCGACGTCCGCAGCCGGAGCGAGGGTCAAGCCGAGAGTGCCTTTGCGCTCCCCGCGGTCATCACCGGACGCCCTGCGCACGTTCTGCTCCGGGAGCCGGCCCAGGGTTACGTTTACCGTCCGCTCCTTGCCGTCGCGAATGATGCCGAGCGTGGCGGACTTGTGGGGCCCCAGCACGGCGATGCGGCGGGCAAGATCGCGCGCGTCCTTGACCTCCGTCGAATCCACGCTGGTGATGACATCGCCGGCCTTCAATCCGGCCTCGGCGGCTGGGCTGCCCGGCTGCGGCTGGGCAACCAGTGCGCCGACTGCGCGCTCGAGCCCGAGGCTCTCGGCGATCTCCTGCGTCATCGGCTGGATCTGAACGCCGAGCCAGCCGCGCACGACATGGCCGGACTTCTGGAGCTGCGGAATGATGTTGGCAATTGTCGATGCCGGGATGTCGAAGGCGATCCCGACCGAGCCGCCGGAAGGCGAGTAGATCGCGGTGTTGACGCCGATCACCTCGCCCTTGAGATTGAAGGTCGGGCCGCCCGAGTTGCCGCGGTTCACCGGCGCATCGATCTGGATGTAAGTATCGTAGGGGCCAGAGCCGATGTCGCGGCCTTCGGCCGAGACGATACCGGCTGTTACGGTTCCGCCGAGACCGAACGGATTACCCATCGCCACCACCCATTCGCCGATCTTCGGCTTGGTATCGGAGAGCTTCACGAATGGAAAATCCGAGCGCCCGTCCACCTTGATGAGCGCCAGATCGGTCTTGGGGTCCTTGCCGACGACCTTCGCGTCGAAGCTGGCGCCGGAGTCGGTCGTCACCTCGACCTTCACCGCGTTGTCGACCACGTGATTGTTCGTGACGATGTAGCCGTCCGGGCTGATGAAGAACCCGGAGCCCTGCCCTTGCATGAAATGCTTGGGCTGCCGGCTGTTGGGGGCCGGAAAGCGCTTGAAGAACTTCTCGAACGGGGTGCCTTCGAATGGGTTCTCGCCCGCGCCGAAGCCGCTGTCGGCGGCCTCTGTCCGGACTCGGACCGATACCACGGCTGGCTTTACGGCCCGCACAAGCTCCGCGAATCCGGGCATGGCGGCGGGCGACGCCGGCACGCGCGCTTGCGAAGGCGCGCCAAATGGCCCGCCATCGGCAGAATAGGCGTGCAGGGTATAGCCCGACCCAGCCGCCAAGAGGGCAAGGATCGCCGTGCCGGCCAGCAGGCGCCGCCTCAGCCCGGATCGAAGTGCAGGGCCTCCGGCGTTGTGTACTGTACGGCGTTGCATCGAGATGTCGCTCATCGTGATACCTCCATGAGAGGTTGCCATGTCGGCCAAGCCTGCCGACTCTGCTCTGGCATCCAATATAATAGGCGCTACCTGACCGATTGATTTCGTGCGGCATACCGTTTCGTAACGTTTTATCGGAATGCCGAAATCCAGTCCGCAACGCGGGCTGCGCGGCAAGGAGCGATGGCTCTCACCCCCCAGCATGTTGGGTGTGCCGATTGCCGGGCCCACGGATGGCAGGACCGCAGGATCCGGAACACTCACGCGTACGGGCCGTCGCGCGCACCTAAAGCGCAGCCGCAGCACGAACAACTGAGACTGCCTGCGTGCGCTCAGCTCGGGGCGTCCTTGGGCCCTGTCCATTGGGAACCTGCCGCCCCCCTGGAGTTCCACCGAACGTCGGCTTGAGCCAGCCAAAATGAAACTCGCGCGTTTGTGGCTGTGACGTTTCTCATGCTCCCGGGCGCCAAAGGTCCAGCGTGCGATCGAGAGCGGTGTCGCGGGGAATGATGCGCATGCAGGAACGGCCGCCCTTCTCTAGACCCACGCCGTCCGGAGGGCCTGCCACACGTGGCTGCCGCCTCGCGGTCGCCCTCGCTAACCCGCTGAAGGAGGAAGTCTGCAACTGTCTTAGCCATCACTGGGACTGCACGATCAAGGTTCCCCTGCATCGGCCCGCCGGGGAGCACGCCTCGCGCACTCTCCTGTGGCAAGAACCATGGAAGATGGCGCAAGTTCCCGGCCCAACGACCCGAACAAGACGAATGCCGAGCGTCGGCGCCGCCGCTCAGAGGCGGACGTGCCGGAATGATCCTGGAACGTCAGGCGTGGTTGCGGGTTGCTGACTCAGCGAAGCCTGGGGCGCGGAGGTCGAATGCCCGGTCTGCTCGTTGCCATCGACGGCTCCGATTGCGCCGCGCGCGCGCTCGATCATGCGATCTCGCTTGCCCGGCGACTCAACGACACCCAGCTTCACCTGCTCAATGTACATCCTGATCCGACCGTCTACGGCGAGATCCAGGTGTACGTGCCGGTAAAGCGGATGCTGGAGCTGCAGAGAAATGACAGTGAGGTTCTCCTCGCCCCCGCCATCGAGCAGGCGCGCATGGCCGCGATCCCCTGCCAAGCGCATATCGAGCACGGCGACGCCGCCACAGTGATCGCCCAGCGCGCCAGCGATCTCGATTGCGATGGAATCATCATGGGAACGCGCGGACTGGGCGCGATCGGCAATCTGCTGCTGGGGTCCGTGGCCTTAAAGGTAGTGCATCTTACACATGTGCCGGTCACGCTCGTGAAATAGCCGCCCGTCGGTTCTCTGACCCGAGGACCTGGAACGAAAGCTTGCGCGCGCTGTTCATACAAGCAGGCGGATTCGTTACGGTTCGCTGCGTTCCGATCATTTTCTGCCCCCCCGACGTTCGGGCGACGAGAGATTGGTGTGGATACCCACCTCTCCGCACCGCGCGCCCGCTGAGCCGATCCGGGTCCTCGATGCCGCGCCAATGCACCTGCGAGACACCTGAGAAGACTGCGGCACGGGCGGCGGGGCTCAGATACGTCTCGGACACTGCTCCCGGCATCCGCCGCAAGCGCGCGGGTACGGGCTTCAGCTACGCGCAGCCCGACGGCAAGCCTGTCACGGACCGTACCACACTGCTCAGAATTCGTTCCCTGGCGATTCCGCCGGCATGGACCGATGTCTGGATCTGCCCGGCGCCCTGTGGCCATCTCCAGGCCGCGGGTCGAGACGCCAAGAGCCGCAAGCAGTACCGGTATCATCCGCTTTGGAGCGCGGTGCGCGACAGCGACAAGTACGCGCACATGATCGCCTTCGCACGGCTCCTGCCGCGGCTGCGTACGCGCATTGGACGTGACATGGCGAGACCCGGTCACGCGCGCGAAAAGGTGCTCGCCACCATCGTCTCTCTGCTCGACAAGACCCTGATCCGTGTCGGCAACGACGACTATGCAAAGCAGAACGAGAGTTACGGCCTCACGACCCTGCGCAATCGCCATGTCAGCGTGGACGGTCAGGAGCTCCGCTTCCATTTCAAGGGCAAGAGCGGCAAGACTTGGCGCCTGAGCCTCAGGGACCGCCGCATCGTCCGAGTCATCCGCCATATCCAGGACCTCCCCGGGCAGCATCTCTTTCAATATGTCGACGATGGCGGCGGCGTCCGCACCGTGGATTCATCCGACGTGAACGGGTATCTGCGCGACTGCACCGGCGCGGACGTGAGCACGAAGGATTTCCGGACCTGGGCAGGCAGCGTTCTTGCCGCTCTCGCCCTCGACGCGATCGGTCCGGTGCGCAATGCTGCGCAGGCCAAGAGCAACATCCGACGGGCCATCGAGGCTGTCGCAGCACGGCTCGGCAACACGCCGGCCGTCTGCCGCAGGAGCTATGTGCATCCTGAGATCCTGGACGCCTACGTGCAGGGCACTCGACCCCTCCTCGCACGGGCTTCGCAAGGACGCCCGCGGTCCGGCCTGCCGCCGGAGGAGGATGCCGTGCTGCGGCTGCTCGAGCTCCGCCTCTCCCGCAAGCCGCGGTCCGACCGCAGCAAGGGGTCCGGGCATCGACCAGCAAGCAAGAGGGAGGCACGCAACTCCGTGCCCCGCTCCCCCGGCTACCGCCTCCCGACAGCGGCGACTGCGCCCAGGCTTGCGCCTATGGCGCCTTCAGGATGCGAACGCCGTATCCGGGAAGCCGGACGGTAGCCGCCTCCCGCTCATCCATTTCCGACCCATCGAGCAGATCCTCGAGGGTCGGACGAGGTGGAAGCTCGGCAAGCGTGCTTTCGGGTATCTTCACCTCCACAGGCCCGGAGCCGAAGTTCAGAAGCACGAGGATTCCGTCGCGCGGCTTATCCTTGCCTGGGCGCAGATACGCAAGCACCTGGCCCGCCCCGGGCAGATCGAGGAGACGCAGCTCCCTGGAGCGCAGGGCCGGCAGGTTTCGGCGCAGCCGGAGCAGGGCGGAGTACCAAGGGCGCAGCCCATGCGCGTCGTCCCACCTGATCGCGCGCCGATGGCCGTAAGGCTCAAACTCGGCGCCGAACTCGTCTCCCGTATAGAGACCGGGAATACCTGGCAGCGTGAGCAGCATGGCCGAAGCCACGCGGGTCAATCCCACGCCGTGCCGCGTCACGAACCGGGCGCCCGTGTCGTTGTTGTTCAGGAACCTGAAGATGCGGATGCCGCCCGGGCTGCTGCCCGAGGCGAGCGCCTCCCGTAGCCGGCGCGCAATATGCTCCTTCTCGCCGAAGGCGTTGGCCCAGGACCAGACCCCAAGCCGGTCGGTCCAATCGTAGGCCGCATCGAAGCCAATGCGCCCGTAGTAGGCATCGCGCGCGGAGGCCTCCGCGAGCAGCAGAGGTCCGGCTTGATGCGCCTCAGCTCCTGCTGCAGTCGCGGCCAGAAGCCGGGCGTCCGCTCGCGCGGTCCCCAGGCCGCATCGACCCGAAACCCGTCGATATCGAACGCGCGCACCCAGTAGGCAAATGCCTCGATCATCATCTGCCGGACCTCTGGATTGCCGTAGTTGAGGTTCTTCAGGTTGCTCCAGTTGAAGTAGTGCGTGGCCTCGCCCGACGGCGTGCGGGCAAAGAAGTCATAGTACGGCGAGGCACTGCCAAGCCGGCTCGCACTCAGGTAATAGGGATGGTGGTCGGAGAGATGGTTCGGCACGAAATCCAGAATGACGCGGATGTCCCGAAGGTGTGCAGCTTCAACGAGCGCCCGCAGGTCCGCCTCGCTGCCGAGATCCGCACGCAGCGCGAAATGGCCGGTGACGGCATATCCGAAGTCCCCCGGCGCGCTTCGCGTGATCGGCGACAGCCAGAGCGTGTTGATCCCGAGCCGTTTCAAGGCATCGAGCCGCGCCGTCACAGCCGGAAGCCTTGGCGGTTCGAACGCCGACAGCATCACGCCGTAGATCACAGCGTTCCCGATCCACTCGGCAGCGCCCGGGCCGTCCAGGCGACGCACCTTCCCCTCATGGACACGGAGCATCACGGTGGCCTTGTCGGTGCGGCCCGTCGCGTCCGCTATCGTCAGCGACACGTGGTATTCGCCGTCTACGAACGGCGCCGGCAGTGCGACGGTCATCCCCTCCGCTGGCATCGCCAGCGGTCCTGGATTGCGCTCGCCGGCCCGCCAGGAGTACCTGGTGATCGGTGTTGGACGGCTGCGGGCGGGTTCGCTCGCGCTGGCATCGAGAGTGACGCCGTCATCCCGCATCACTACGCGCAAATGCGCAGTGGGAGCGTCCCTCAGCCGGACGACCCAGTGCTGACGTACCGTCTCTCCGCGCCGGACGCCCGCCTTCCAGCATTCGGCGCTCACGCTGTTGTCGCCCGCTACCAGCGGCATGCTGGCAACGACGTGCCCTGACTGTGGCCGCCGCACGAGGCTTGCGGCGGGCGAGGAGATAGTGACCTCGTCGCACGCCGCGTCGGCTACACTGAGTGCGATCTCCTTCCGCCATGTCCAGGCGTCGCGGCCTTGCGTCTCGAACGCGATCAGCGCGTGCGGCTCCGCTCCGCCCGTCGAGAGCAGAGCCGCGACGGCTCCCAAAAGGCGCAGGGATGCCCAAGCTCTGCCGAAAGCCATCATTCCCCCCATTGCCCGGTCACGACGCGTTAAGAGGTCCGCCGTGCACCGCGACGATGGCTTGGTTAGGACAGATGAGTGCTAGGTCGATTTATAGTTTACGGGCGCAGCGGGTCGTCCGTGTCGCGGCCCGATACAGCTCAGCCGTATCCGCCGCTTGTCAAGCGACATCCGGAACTGATCCCTTGGCGACACGAAGAACTGACCCCCTCCCTGGTTGATGTTGACTGTGCGCGTTTGGCGGGCTGGCGTAGGGAGGGCGAAGCCCGACCGGAGACAGACCGCCAAACGCGGTGCGCATTTTTTTGCCCTCAGCCGCTGGCCGAGACTTCGCCCGTGGCCGATACGGCCTTGCCGGGCAGCAGGCCGCTGCGGCGCTTGGCGCGCAGGCGGTAGCTGTCGCCGCGGATGGTGACGACGTGGCTGTGGTGCAGGAGCCGGTCGAGGATTGCGGTCGCCACCACCGCGTCGCCGAACACGGCTCCCCACTCGGCGACGCTGCGGTTCGATGTGATCAGCATCGCGCCTTTCTCGTAGCGCCGGCTCACCAGCTGGAAGAACAGGTGCGCCGCGTCCGGCTCCAGCGGCAGGTAGCCGAGCTCGTCCACGATCAGCAGCCGCGGCTTCGCCAGCGCGGTGAGCTTCTCCTCCAGCCGGCGCTCGGTGTGCGCCTTGGCCAGCGCGGCCACCAGTGTCGCGGCGGTGGCAAACTGCACCGCGTAGCCGGCGAGGATCGCCTGCCGGCCGAGCGCGATGGACAGGTGCGTCTTGCCGACGCCCGGCGGACCGAGCAGCAGCAGGTTCTCGCCATTGGCGATCCAGCGCCCGGCCGACAGGTCGCGCATCTGGCCCTGGTCAACAGAGGGCTGCGCCGCAAAGTCGAAGCTCGCCAGGTCCTTCATCACCGGGAAGTGGGCGAGCTTCAGCGCCATATCGATGCGGCGGTGGTCCTTGCGCGCAATCTCCCGCTCACAGAGCAGCGCCAGCGTCTCGCGCGCCGTCAGGCTTGCCCGCGCCGCCTCGTCGAGCAGCGTGTCGAGCTGGTCGCGGATGCCGGTCAGCTTGAGCCGCGCCAGCATGGCGTCGAGCGGATCGAGCGCCGGGGCGTCTGTCCTTGCGGTCGTCTTTGCCGTACGTGCCATGTCAGAAGCCTCCCCCGACGGCGGCCTCGTACTCGGCGAGCGGGCGCAGCAGCGCCGGGGCTTGCGCGCGTGCCGGCGGCGGCCCATCGCCTGGATCGGCCACAGCCTGGCTCGACCGCGGTGCACCGCCTGCCACGCCCTCCAGGTGCGCGGCATCGATCACCCGCTGGCGCTTGCCCGACGCCGCCGCGTGCACCGCCACCTCGCGCGACCCGTGCCGCACGCGCACTTGTCCGGCCGCCACCGTCACCTCCACCGTCTCCCCGATCAGCCGCCACGGCACCGAGTAGGCGTTGCCGTCCACCTCCACCACGCAGTCGTTCTTCACCCGCCGCGCCAGTATCCGGCAGGACCGGAACGGCGGCCGCCCGGCCAGCGGCTTCAAGGCAGCCGCCTCCGCCCGCGCGAAGCGCTCGGCCGGCGTCTCGCCCGTTGTCGCGTGCACGCGCGCGTTGGCGATCTCGCGCTCCCACTGCGCCAAGTGCGCCTCCATAGCCTCCCAGCTCGCGAAGCTTCGCCCGGCAATGGCGTTGCGCTTCACATACCCCACCCCGCGCTCGGTCTTGCCCTTGGTCCGGGCCCGGTACGGTGCGCACGCCTTCGGCCGGAAGCCCCAGTGGCGCGCGAACGCCAGAAGCTTCTCGTTGAACACCACCGTGCGCGTTGCGAGGTCGTGCGAGGTCACCAGCGCCCGGGCGTTGTCGATGAGCACATCCTCCGGCATCCCGCCGAACTCAAGGAACGCGCTCTCCAGCCCGTCGAGCCAGCTCTCCTGCCGCTCGTGGCGGAAGGCCCGCACGTGGCAGCGCCGCGAGTAGCCCAGCGTCGCCACGAACAGGTACACCTTCACCTTGGCGCCGCCGATCTCGACCAGCCGCTCGCCAAAGTCGATCTGCAGCTGCTTGCCCGGCGCCGTCTCGAAGCGCACGCACGCCCGCGCCTCCGCCGCCAGCTCTGCCCTGTGCGAGGCAACCGCCCGCTCCACCGTGCGCAGGCTCGCGGCGATGCCTTTCTCCGCCGCCAGCTCCTGGCGCACAACGTCCGCATTGCCCCGATGCCGGCGAAACCGCTCCTCAAGCCACGCCGCCTCGCCATCGAGCAGCTTCTTGCGCGACGGCGCGCGGAACGGCTGCCAGCAGCCCGCCGCCAGATACCGCTTCACCGTCCCCCGGCTGACACCCAGCTCCTTGGAGATCCGCTTCGACCCCCACCCCAGCTCCTTGAGGCGCAGCATCGCCGCCACCTCCTCAGGCGCAACCATCCCCTCCCCCCGCGGCTCATCCAACCGCGGTGGCGATTCCTCGATTCGCTCTCCTGCTGTCCCCTGCATCATCGTCCTCTCCCCGGAGCCCCGAGGGGGTCAATTCTCACTGTCGTCAGGGGGGCAATTTCTCATGTCGCCGGACAGGCAGGTGTCGGCTCCCGTCGGCATGGTTCACAGTGTGCAAAAAACGAGGGGGTAGGCGATTTGGCCCGCCACTAGCGCTCAAGGTCGGCAGGCTTAGCACAGCCACGGGCCGCGTGGCCGAGCTACGGTGGTCCTGCATTGCACACAGAGTCCCGCGGCGGTACCCAGATGTAACAGACGGATTTGCAGCAGGGGCACTGATTCGTGACGATCGTCTACACTATTGGAGCGAAGGAACTGACATCGATCGGTTCATCAGAACGCCCAAGATTGTGGGCGTGACGACGCTTGGCGTG
>DASURA010000320.1:0-26011 GCA_036280295.1 Hyphomicrobiaceae bacterium | reverse complement strand
CCGATCGAGCCGCTGTCGAGGCTGAGCCCCGAGTACCAGCCGCCGGCGCTGGAGGCGACCTTCTCGTCGGCGACCAGCGTCTGATACAGCCGGCTGATGCCGCCGCCGCCGGCAATCTTCATGAGCAGGTACAGCGCCTCGGCCTCGCGCGGCTTCGACTTGGTCATTGCCGGCGCCAGGTAGTAGCGCCGCACCGAGGCGTTGCCGGCGCGCGGGTCCTTCAGCTCGACACGACGTGCGGCGCGCTGCTCGGGCTCCTGCGGACGCACACGAGCTGAAACCAGCGGGTTCGCCGGCAGCTTGCCATAGGTGGCCTCCGCGAGTGCCTTGACCTCCTGCGGATCGACATCGCCGGTGACGACGACGATGGCATTGTTGGGCGCGTAGAAGCGCTTGTAAAAGGTGAGCGCATCCTCGCGGGTGAGCTTCGCCATCTCGTGCATCCAGCCGATCACCGGGATACGATAGGGATGGTTTTGATAGAGTGTGGCAGACATCTGCTCACCCAGGATGCTCGACGGCTGGTTCTCGATGCGCAGGCGCCGCTCCTCGATGATGACGTTGCGCTCGGTCGCCACCTCCTGCGGATCAAGCCGCAGGTTGACCATCCGGTCTGCCTCCATCTCCATCATCTTGGGCAGGCGATCCTTGGAGACACGCTGGAAATAGGCCGTGTAATCGGCGGTGGTGAAGGCGTTCTGCTGGCCGCCGAGCCGTGTGACGATGGCCGAGAACTCGCCGTTCTTCAGCTTCTCGGTCGACTTGAACATCAAATGCTCAAGGAAGTGGGCAATCCCCGACACGCCGGGCCGCTCATCGGCGGCGCCGGCGCGAATGTAGACCATATGGGTGACTACGGGCGCGCGGTTGTCGGGAACAACCACCAGTGTCAAGCCGTTGGCGAGCTTGAACTCGCTGACGCGCGAGGCGGCGGCCGCCAGGGCGACGGGAGCAACTTGTGCGGTCAGCACGAGAGCGAATGCAAGAGCGACGAGGCGTTTGCCTGAGGTCCACATGAGGCGGCAGATCCTAAGCGCGGGGCCGGGGCGATGCCACGTGCGGGCCGAGGCCCGGACCGTCGCAGTGGCGTGAAGTGCGCAATCAGCATGGAAACCCAAGCTTGTTGGCTGTCCGGGGCGTCAAGTCAAATGACAACCCCTTAATGTCATTACGGTTGCGGCCTCAAGCAAGTGTTGACGGCAGCCATCGCCATGGCAGTGCCAACCTCGTGGCACTGTCATGGGCGGGAGCAGGACGAACCTGGCAGAGACGACTGCGGGGCAACTATTTGGTCAGGCTGTTGGTGATGCCGGTGAGCAAACCAGGACACGGACCATAGGGGCTGCGATTGCCGGAGTATTCCGGATCGAGCGCCTTCTCCCTCCACTGCTTCTCGCCACGGCAATAGGCCAAGTGCAGGCGCTCCCGCTCTTTGGCCGCGTCTGCCTTGCGCTGCTCAGGATCGGCGAGGGCGGCGAGCTCCTCGTTCGAGGTCTTGCCGGAGCCGGGCTCAGGCAGCCGGCTCAGCCTGGGTGGCACCACGAGCGGAGCCCGGTCTGCCATCTTGGGATCGCGTGTTTTTTGATCCAAGGCTGCAGAGCTGACACCCATCCAGTCGAATATCTTGCCTTCCAGCTGCAGGCCATCGCCGCAGCCACTCAGCAGCATCCCCGACAGGAGCAGAGCAACAGCCCGAGTTGCAGCTCGGCAACGATGCAGCGGAAGCATTGGTACCATCCCCCGAGTCCCCGCAATGTCAAAGGCTTAAGGAGACTTTGCGGCGCGATTGCGACTCAGCTTTAAGGAATCATACAGAAGACCTGCAACCCCGGCAACGATGGCCGCGTCGGCGACATTGAACACGTACCAGTGGTAGCCGAAGGCGTGGATCTGAAAGAAGTCGGCGACACCGCCGAGCAGCAGACGGTCGATGGCATTGCCCACAGCCCCGCCCATGATGAGACCGACGCTGGCTGCCACCAGCTTCGAGGTAATGCCGCGCGCGAGCCATACTGCCAGGACGAGGATGACAACGCCGGCAAAGCCGGCCAGCAGCCACTGGCCGAGCTGGTGGTCCAGCTGGAACAGGCCGTAGCTGATGCCCCTGTTCTTGACGTAGACGAGGTTCAAGAACGGCGCGACGGCCACCACGCCGCGATCCTGGATGCCGTAGACTTCGAGCATCCACCACTTGCTGCCTTGGTCGAGAGCCAACGTCAGGCCGGCCGAGCCAAGCCCCACAGCCGACAACGGACCCCACAACCACGGCATGGCGCGCGCTTGCTGCATCGGCTCCTCGGTCCTCACCGCGTGCGTGCCCCTTACGGGCGGTTAACCTCAGTGCGCGGGTCATATCCGGAACTTGGCCCGGCGTCCAATGCGATGGGCCTCGAAGTCGCAGTGGTCCACGGTGAGAATGATCCCTGATGCCTTCGCGCAGCTTCGGCAGGCGGGCCGCCGAGGGATCCTCCCGCAGGACCAGCGCTTCGAGCTGATCGGCGGCGAGGTGGTGCCGATGTCGCCGTGAATTGGAGTCCTTCCCCGACGCCGCGGCTGGCTGTCCGGTTCGGCGATCTCGGTGGCGAATAACCTGCGATCCCCTGCTCTCCGCAACGCCGCCCTGCCCTGCCAGCCTCGCTCTAGCCTTGCACGCAATCTCCGCTTAGCTTGTGGACTCAAAAGCCTTGGGTGGCGGCGGAGGAGGATCATGTCAGGCTCAGCGCGCATTCCGCGGTCCGACACGCGGCCGTTCAGGCATGTCAATCTCGGCCCGCGCGAGGTGCTGGTCGAGCGACGCGCCGACGGCGCCCTCATCCTGCGCTCGCCGCATGAGCTGGGGCCGTACCCGACGAAGCTCACGGAGCGGCTGGACTATTGGGCCGCCAGGGCGCCCGACCGGCTGCTGTTCGCCCAGCGCGACCCGGTCACAGGCGGCTGGCGCAGCGTCACCTACGCCGAGGCGCTCGACAAGTCCCGGCGCATCGGCGAGGCGCTCCTGAAGCGCGGACTGGCGCCGGAGCGGCCGATCGCCATCCTCTCAGGCAACGACATCGAGCATGCACTGCTGGGACTTGCCGCGCTCACCATCGGCATCCCTTATGTGCCGATCTCGCCGGCGTACTCGCTGATCTCGCAGGACTTCGGCAAGCTGCGCCACGTGTTCGAGCTGCTGACGCCGGGCCTCGTGTTCGCCGCCGACGGCAAGGCGTTCGAGCGCGCCATCGAGACGGCGGTGCCGCCCGACATGGAGGTCATCGTTACCCGCAACCCGCCGGGCAAGCGCAAGGTGACGGCGTTCGCCGATCTGCTTACCGTCGAGCCGACCGCCGCGGTGGAAGCGGCGTACGCGGCCGTCGGGCCGGATACGATCGCCAAGGTGCTGTTCACCTCGGGTTCGACCGGCATGCCCAAGGGCGTCATCAACACCCAGCGCATGTGGTGCTCGAACGCCGAGATGATCACCAACCAGCTCGCCTACTTCCGCGACGAGCCGCCGGTGATCCTCGACTGGTCGCCCTGGCATCATACGGCGAGTGGCAACCACAACGTCGGCATGATCATCCACAACGGCGGCACCTACTACATCGACGAGGGCAAGCCGGCGCCGGGGCTGATCGAGACCACGGTGAAGAACCTGCGCGAGATCGCGCCCACGTGGTATTTCACGGTGCCCAAGGGCTACGAGGCGCTGCTGCCGTTCTTCCGCACCGACGCCGAACTGCGGCGCAACTTCTTTTCCCGCTTGAAGGTGCTGTGGTTCGCCGGCGCGGCGCTGTCGCAGCCGGTATTCGAGGAGATGCAGGCGCTGGCGAGCGGCGAGTGCGGCGAGGGCATCCTGTTTCTCACCGGCCTCGGCGCCACTGAGACGGCGCCGATGGCGATCGCACGCATGTGGCAGAGCCGGGACTCCACCAACATGGGCGTGCCGGTACCGGGGCTGGAGCTGAAGCTGGTGCCGAACGAGGGCAAGCTGGAGGCGAGGGTGAAAGGCCCCAATGTCACGCCGGGCTACTGGCGCCAGCCGGAGCTGACGGCCAAGGTGTTCGACGCGGAGGGCTACTACTGCCTGGGCGATGCGGTGCGCTTCGAGGACCCGAACGACCCGGGCGAAGGGCTCCTGTTCGACGGCCGCATCGCCGAGGACTTCAAGCTCAACACTGGCACCTGGGTGAGCGTCGGACCGCTGCGGGCGCAGTTCCTGGCCCACTGCGCGCCCTATGCGAAGGACGTGGTGATTGCCGGCGCCGACCGCAACGACGTGCGCGTGCTGGTGTTCCCCGATCTTGACGGCTGTCGTGCGATCGCGCCGGAGCTGGCCGCGGCCAGTGCTGCCGACCTCGCTGCCGATGCGCGCGTGCGTGCCGTGTTCCAGCAGCGGCTCGATGCCTTCGCCGCGGCGGCCACCGGCAGCTCCAATCGTGTCGTGGCCATGATCCTGGTGGCCGATCCGCCCTCGCTGGATCTGGGCGAGATCACCGACAAGGGCTCCATCAACCAGCGCGCGGTGCTGCGCTGCCGGGCGCCGCTGGTGGCCGATCTCTACGCCGCGCAGCCGCCGGCGCAGGTGATCGTATCGCGGGTGTAGGGTGTAGGGTGCAATAAGCGGGAGCGCAGCGCAGCTGCAGGAGCGCATTGCACCGAGAACCCCATGTGTGGGTGGTACGCGGTTCCCGGTGCGTGTGCTCCGCTTACCGCACCCTACGCCTCCGCAAAAGTGGAAGTCTGATCTTCCGACATCAAAGATGCTTGCCCCGTTACCCCAAATCAAATCAACGTGGCGCGGCTTGGTTGATCGGAGGAACCACATGATCAGGACCATCAGCCGCTATGGCGTTCTGCTTGCCATCGCGTGTGCCGCTGCAACGTTTGCTTTCGCGCCCACGACGTCCTTTGCGCAACAGACGTCGGCGAAGAAGGCAGCGAAGAAGACCGCCACGGTCAAAGCCGGCAAGGGCCAGAAGGTGTGCCGGGTGAAGCTCAAATACACCGGCGAGGTGCGCACCTGGACCTGCCCGAAGGAGGTTCCTTGCTGCGTCTGGCACGAGATCAATTACGTCAAGTGTGGCAGCACCATCACGGGGTGCCTGTAGCGCCGGAGCCTCTATTGGCACCGTCGTAGCGCTGATGACCGGCCATGGAGCACGGGAGGCCGCGCGCCGCGCGTGCGACCAGTCCCCTCTCCCCGTCATCCTCGGGTCGTTGTTGCCAGCGCGCCATGCGTGGATGGCCGAGGGCGGCGGGGAGAGGGAGTCTCTGCCCCGTGCGGACGTGCCGAAATGCCTCAGGATTGCGTTGCTGCGCCAGGACATTGATGTCCTGGACATCACTTTTGACGGCCGATATAAGGCCGCATGTCCTGCGTTCCGGAGCAACGATGATCACTGCCGCACAATTGCGGGCTGCCCGTGCGCTCCTCGGTATCGACCAGCAGACGCTGGCCGACATGGCCGGCGTGTCGCTGCCGACCATCCAGCGCATGGAGGCGAGCCAAGGCAACGTGCGCGGCGTGATCGATACGCTGACCAAGGTGGTCGATGCGCTGACCGCGGCAGGCGTCGAGCTTCTGGGCGAGAATGCCAGGAGCCACGGCGGCGGCCGCGGCGTTCGCCTGCGCGAGCCGGCAGCGAACGCTCTTCAAAGCAGCAGCACGGCGGCGCCGCCTCGCGCCAGGCGAGGGGCCGGCGCGATGGCGACGCGGGGCAGGCGATAGAACAATAACGCTCGCCCCGTGCGCAAAGGCCGGGGCGCGGTGCTGGGAGACGGGTTGGCATATGCAGGTGGGGATGGCGCTCTGGGGCGTGGCCGTCCTGTTGGGCACGGCCGTTTTGGGTGTGGTGGTTCAGCGGGCCAGCTATGCGACGCGCCTGATCTACGGCATCTGTCTCGCGGTCTGCCTCGTCAATCTGATCGGCGCCGGCAGCCATCTTCTGCTCGGCTCGGCGACGCCGCAGACGCTTGAGCTGCCGATCGGCCTGCCCTGGAGCGGCGCGCATTTCCGCCTCGACGCCCTGGCCGGCTTCTTCCTGCTGGTCGTGAGCCTGGGCGGCGCCGGCGCCAGCCTGTTCGCCATCGGCTACGGCGAGCACGAGGAGGCGCCGGGACGGGTGCTGCCATTCTATCCGATGTTCCTCGCCGGCATGACCCTGGTGGTGCTGGCCCATGACGCCTTCAGCTTCCTGCTGTCGTGGGAGTTCATGTCGCTGTCGTCGTGGGCGCTGGTGGTGTCGCACCACCGCGACGCCGACAACACCCGTGCCGGCTACATCTACATCCTGATGGCCTCGTTCGGCACGCTGTGCCTGCTGCTGGCGTTCGGCCTGCTGGCGGGCGGCAGTGGTGGCTACACCTTCGAGGCGATTCGCAAGACGAACGGCGCGCTGCCGGCGGTGGTGCTGATCCTCGCCGTGCTCGGAGCTGGCTCCAAGGCTGGTCTGGTGCCGCTGCACATCTGGCTGCCGCTGGCGCACCCGGCTGCGCCCAGTCACGTCTCGGCGCTGATGAGCGGCGTCATGACCAAGGTCGCCATCTACGGCTTCATCCGCATCGTCTTCGACCTCAATGGACCGCCGGCGTGGTGGTGGAGCGTGGTGGTGCTCGGGCTGGCCGGCATCAGCTGCGTTTTCGGCGTGCTCAGCGCCTTGATGCAGCACGATCTGAAGCGGCTGCTCGCCTGCAGCACCATCGAGAACGTCGGTATCATCTTTCTGGGGCTGGGCCTCGCGCTCGCCTTCTCCGCGCACGGATTCAACGCCCCGGCGGCGCTGGCGCTGACGGCGGCGCTGTTCCACGTCCTCAACCACGCCCTGTTCAAAAGCCTGCTGTTCTTCGGCACCGGCGCCGTGCTCACCACCACGGGCGAGCGCGACATGGAGCGCCTCGGCGGCCTGATCCACCGCATGCCCTATACGGCGCTGGCGTTCCTGGGCGGATGCATTGCCATCTCGGCGCTGCCGCCGCTGGGGGGTTTTGTCTCCGAGTGGCTCACGTTCCAGGCGATCCTCTTGAGCCCGACGCTGCCGTCCTGGGCGCTGAAGCTGCTGATCCCCGCCACGGGCGCGCTGCTCGCGCTGGCGGCGGCCCTTGCCGGCGCCTGCTTCGTGCGCGCCTTCGGCATCGCCTTCCTCGGACGCGCGCGCACGCCGGAGGCCTACGAGGCAACCGAGACCGACCGCTTCTCGCTGGCGGCCATGTTCATCTTCGCCGGTCTGTGCTTCGTCACCGGCATCCTGCCGGGGCTCTTCATCGATGCCCTGGCGCCGGTGGTGCAGAGCGTCAGCGGCGGCGCGGCTATGCCGCCGCAGAGCACGCGTCCGTGGCTCTCGATCGTGCCCATCGCTGAGAGCCGCAGTTCGTATAACGGTCTGCTCGTTCTCGTCTTCATCACGGTCTCGACGCTGATTGTTGTCGAGGCGGTGCACCGCTACGCCTCCCGCGCAGTGCGCCGCGGCCCCGCCTGGGACTGCGGCTTTCCGGATGCCAGCCCCGCGACCCAGTACACGGGCGACAGCTTCGCCCAGCCGATCCGGCGCGTGTTCGGCGCCAGCCTGTTCCAGGCACGCGAGCACGTCGACATGCCGGCACCCGGCGACGGCCGGCCGGCGCGTCTCACCGTGTCGCTGCGCGATCTGATCTGGGAGGCCGTCTACGCCCCGATCCAGCGCGGCGTGCTGGTCGCCGCGGAGCGGCTCAACCATTTGCAGTTCCTCACCATCAGGCAATACCTGAGCCTGGTGTTCGTCGCCGTCGTCGGCCTGTTGCTCGTGGTGTCGGCATGGACGTGATTTACGCGATCATCAATGCCATCGTCAGCCTGCTCCTGCAGGGTGTGCAGATGCTGCTGGTGCTGGCGCTGGCGCCGTTGCTGCTGGGCTTCACGCGCTGGGTGAAGGCGCGCATGCTGCGCCGGCGCGGGCCGCCGGTGATCCAGCCCTACCTCGATCTCTTCAAGCTGATTCAGAAGGAGGTGGTGGTCGCCGACAACGCCTCGTGGCTGTTCCGTGCCGCCCCCTACATGATCTTCTCGGCGACCTGGGTGGCCGCCGCGCTGGTGCCGACCTTCGCCACCGGCCTCACCTTCAGCTGGGTCGGCGATCTCATCGCCATCATCGCGCTGGCCGGTGCGGCGCGCTTCTTCCTGGCGCTGGCGGGCATGGACATCGGCACCGGCTTCGGCGGCATCGGCTCCAGCCGCGAGATGCTGTTTGCCTCGCTCGCCGAGCCGGCCATGATCATGATCGTGTTCACGGTCGCCCTCGTGGCCGGCTCGACGCAGCTCTCCTACATCGCCGAGTTCATGCAGAACCACGCCACCTTGCGGGTGTCGCTGGGCATGGCGCTGATCGCCCTCATCATCGTCGGCGTTGCCGAGAACGCGCGCGTTCCGGTCGACAATCCGGCGACGCACCTGGAGCTGACGATGGTGCACGAGGCGATGGTGCTCGAATACTCAGGCAGGCACCTGGCGATGATCGAGCTGGCAGCGGCGGTGAAGCTGCTGCTCTATATCTCGCTCATCGCCTGCATGTTCGTGCCGTGGGGGCTGGCGCCGGCGGGGAGCGGCCCGACCGCCTATCTGACGGGCGTGGCGAGCTATGTCGGCAAGCTCGCCGCCGGCGGCTTCCTGCTGGTGCTGTTCGAGACCTCGATCGCCAAGATGCGGGTGTTCCGTGTGCCGCAATTCCTGGGCGCCGCGCTGATGCTCGGCCTGCTCGGCACCCTGCTGCTGTTTGTCTCGCGGAGCTTCTGATGGTGCAAAGCGTAGGGTGCAATAAGCGGAGCGCATTGCACCGGATCACGTCCGACCGGCACGGCTCGGTGCAATGCGCTCGCTCCGCTCGCTTATTGCACCCTACGGCTTGCGCGCGGAGTCTCTGACCATGGGCGAGCAATCCTTTGACATCGCACACATGCTGGCTGGTGGGCTGGTGCTGGTGAGCTTCCTGCTGCTTTACCAGGACCGCATGTTCTCGCTGCTCAACGTGTTCGCCCTGCACGCCGTGGTGCTTTCCGCGTCGGTGGCGTGGCAGGCGTATGTGCAGGATGCGCACCATCTCTACGTGCCGGCGGCGATCGCGCTGCTGCTCAAGGCCATCATCATTCCGCTGGCGCTGCGCCGCGTCGTGATCCGGCTCGGCATTCACCGCAGCATCGAGAACGTCGCCGGCGTCGGGCCGACCATGCTCGCGGGCATGGGGCTGGTGGGCCTCTCCATGGTGGTGATGCTGAAGGCCACCTCGCCCGCAGTAGATGCGCTGGCGCGCGAGGACCTGGCGTTTGCGCTGTCGGTCGTGCTGCTGGGGTTGCTGATGATGGTTTCGCGGCGCAATGCGGTGAGCCAGATCGTCGGCTTCATGTCGCTTGAGAACGGCCTGGTCCTGGCGGCCACCGGAGCCAAGGGCATGCCGCTTGTGGTGGAGATCTCCATCGCCTTCTCGGTGCTGGTGGCCTTCATCGTCATCGGCGTCTTCCTGTTCCGCATCCGCGAGCGGTTCGATTCCGTCGATATCCAGGCGCTGGATGCCTTCCGCGGAGAGCGTCGATGAGCTGGGTTCCCTTCACGCTGTCGCTCGAGCCGGTGCGGCTGGTCCTGGCCATCCCCTTCATCGCCGCGATCGTGCTGGTCGCGCTGCCGGGCTATCGGCTTTCCTCGCGCCTTAACGTGCTGGCGTCGCTGGCGACGTTCATCGCCGCCCTGATGCTGCTGGGGGGTCGTCCGGAGACCACCAGCTTCCTCCTGGTGGACGATCTCAACATCGTGTTCGTGGTGCTCGGCACGTTCGTGGGCTTCACCACCAGCGCCTTCTCGGCGAGCTACATCGCCCATGAGATCGAGATCGGCCGGCTGACGCCGCGCTACCTGCGCTTCTACCATGCCATGTACCAGACGCTCAGCTTCGGCATGAACATGGCGCTGCTGGCCAACAACATCGGCCTGATGTGGGTGTCGATCGAGCTGGCAACCCTCACCACCGTGGCGATGGTGGGCATCTACCGCACGGCGGAAGCACTGGAGGCGGCCTGGAAATACTTCATCCTGGGCAGCGTCGGAATCGCGCTCGCGCTGTTCGGCACCATCGTCGTCTACATGGCCGCGCGGCCGGTGCTGGGCGAGGGCCAGGACGCCATGGTGTGGACGGCGCTGATCGAGAAGGCCGCCGGCTTCAGCCCGGAGCTGCTCAACGTCGCCTTCATCTTCCTGATGCTGGGCTATGGCACCAAGGTCGGCTTGGCGCCGCTGCATGCCTGGCTCCCCGATGCCCACGCCGAAGGGCCGACGCCGATCTCCGCCGTGCTCTCGGGCCTGCTGCTCAACGTGGCGCTCTATGCCGTGCTGCGCTTCAAGATGCTGCTGGCGGCCAACCCGGCGGCCATCTCGCCCGGACCGCTCATGGTGGTGCTGGGGCTCGTCTCGGTCGTGTTCGCCGCGTTCATGCTGTACCGTCGGCGCGACATCAAGCGCTTCTTCGCCTACTCCTCCATCGAGCACATGGGCATCATCACCTTCGCCTTCGGCATGGGCGGGGCGCTCGCCAATTTCGCTGGCCTGCTGCACATGACCATGCACTCGCTTACCAAGTCGGCGATCTTCTTCGCCGTTGGCCACATCGCCCAGCTGAAGGGCACGCAGCGCATCGCCGAGATCCGTGGGCTGACGGAGACGCGTCCGGTGCTGGGCTGGGGCCTGGTGGCCGGCGTCGTGGCGATCGCCGGCCTGCCGCCGATGGGGGTGTTCATGAGCGAGTTCCTGATCGTCAGCAATGCCTTCGCCCGCTCGCCGTTGCTCGCCGTGGTGCTGGTGCTCGGGCTGCTGGTGGCGCTCGGCGCCCTGATGCTGAGGATGAGCGAGGTGGCGTTCGGCGAGCCGACCGGCAAGGCAGAGCCGGTGCATGCCTCCTCCGTGCCGCTCTATGCGCACCTGGCGCTGGTGCTGATCGCCGGCATCTATCTGCCGGGGCCGCTGGTGGCGTGGTTCAACAGCGTTGCCAAGCTGCTTGGGTAAGGCCGACCATGGGATGGCTCCACGAGATACTGCAGGCAGGCGGGCTGGCGGGCGCCGCCGGTGCCGCGCCGCGGATTGCGATCGACGAGGCCACCTGGATTGCAGCCGGAGAGCGGCTCGCCGACGGCGAGGGCACGCTGCTCTCGCTGTGGGGCGATGCCGATGCCGTGTGCATGGCTGTGCTCGACGGCGAGAGCATCGGCATCCTGAGCCTGCCCTGCGCAACGGGGCGGTTCCCCTCCATCGGCCGCTTGCACGCGCCCGCGATCCGGCTGGAGCGCGCCATCCGCGATCTCAACGGCCTGCAGCCGCAGCTCTCCACCGATACGCGGCGCTGGCTCGATCATGGCCGCTGGGGCGTGCGCCAGCCGCTTGGAAAGATGGAGACGGGCGCTCCCATCGGCGAAGCCTATGCGTTCCGCCAGGCTGAAGGACCGTCGCTGCACCAGGTTCCGGTAGGCCCGGTGCATGCCGGCACCATCGAGCCGGGTCATTTCCGCTTTCACGCCAACGGCGAGACGGTGGTGCGGCTGGAGGTGCGGCTGGGCTATGCGCACAAGGGCGTCGACCACCTGATGGCTGGTGCCAGCATCGAGCAGGGGGCGAAGCTGGCTGGTCGAGTGTGCGGCGACTCGACGGTCGCCTATGCCATTGCCTTCGCCCAGGCGGTGGAGACGGCGCTCGGTATCGAGCTGCCGCCGCGTGCGGTCTGGCTGCGGGCGCTGATGGCCGAGCTGGAGCGGCTGGCCAACCACCTGGGCGACATCGGCGGCATCTGCAATGACGCCTCATTCTCGCTGCTGCCAGCGCATTGCGGCATCCTGCGCGAGCAGGTGCTGCGCGCCTCCGCGGCGTGCTTCGGACATCGCCTGATGATGGATTGCGTGCTGCCGGGGGGCGTCCGCGGCGACATCGCCGAGGACGGGGCGGCGGTGCTCTACGAGCTGACTGCCGGCATCAGGCGGCGCTTTCCCGAGCTGGTCGATCTCTACGATAATACCGCCTCGCTCCAGAACCGCACGGTGACGACGGGCAGGGTGAGCACCGCGCTGGCGCATCAGTACGGTGCCGGCGGCTTTGTCGGCCGCGCCTCGGGACGGACCTTCGACGCCCGCAAGAGGCCGGGCTATGCGCCCTATCAAAACCTCAGCTTCGAGATCGTGACGCGGCCGCAGGGCGATGTCGACGCGCGCGTGTGGGTGCGGATCGAGGAGGTCTACCAGTCGATGTCGCTGATCGAGCAGATCCTGGAGCGGATGCCCACGGGCGATCTGCAGGCGCGCTCCGGACGTGGCGCGACGCCAGCCAGCGGCGAAGGCCTGGCGCTGGTGGAGGGCTTCCGCGGCGACGTGCTCGCGTGGGTGCGCCTAGGCAACGATGGCCGCATCGCCCGTTGCCATCTGCGCGACCCCTCGTGGTTCCAGTGGCCGCTCGTGGAAGCGGCGATCGAGGGCAACATCATCGCTGACTTTCCGCTCTGCAACAAGTCATTCAACTGTGCCTATTCTGGGCACGATCTGTAGGCATGCAGATGATGCTTTCCTCCCAATGGCGAACGCCCAATGGCGAATGGCAAATGGCTGGAAGGCCCATTTGCCAGCTACCACTCGCCATTCGCCGTGTCGCTCCGTTCACCGTCGGGCATTGACATGCGCAAGCTCATCCTCAAAAGCCTGCTCCTGCAGCTGCCGCTCACCGAGCGGGCGCCGATGGTGGAGCAGGCGGCCCTGGCCGAGCTGGCCCAGGGGCTAGGCGACGTGGCGCGCCGTCGCCTCGGCCGCAGCCTCTCCATCCGTGAGGTCGATGCCGGCTCGTGCAACGGGTGCGAGCTGGAGATCCATGCGCTCTCCAACGCCTACTACGACCTGGAGCGGTTTGGCCTCAGGTTCGTCGCCTCGCCGCGCCATGCCGACGTGCTGCTCGTCACCGGGCCGGTCACCAAGAACATGCGTGAGGCGCTGGAGCGCACGTACGCGGCGATGCCAGATCCGAAGTGGGTGGTGGCGGCCGGCGACTGCGCCGTCAACTGCGGGGTGTTCGCCGGCAGCTATGCCTGCGTGGGGCCGGTCTCGGCGGTAATCCCCGTCGACCTGCACATCGCCGGCTGCCCGCCGACGCCGACCGATCTCCTCAAGGGGCTGATCGCGCTCGTCGACCAGAGCGCCAGCGCCGTGCCCTCGGCGGGGTGAGGGCTGAGGCGGGTTCAGATCCCCAGGTCAAGACTGGTGGGGTCGCGCCCGCAGGCTGCCCCTCACCCTGGCCCTCTCCCCCCAAGCGGGGAGAGGGGATCCGCGCTGCTCAGTTCACCTCAGCCTCTCCGTGCGCCTCAGTTCACCTCGGCCTCGTAGTATTCGTCCTGCAGGTGGCAGGTGGCGCTGCGCCATTCGAGCGGCTGCTCGTCGCCCGATGAGATGATGCGCTCGAGGCGCACCAGCATCGTGCCGGGCGCCACCGACAAGAGGACGGCGATCTCCGGTATTGCCGGCGCCAGCCGCACTGCCTCGGTGGCCCTTGAGATGTGCACGGCATGCTGTTGTGCCAGGCGGGTGAGACACCAGTCGTCCTCCACGCTCGTGCTGTCCAGCCCCGGCAGATGGCCGATCGCGAGCGTGGCATCCTCCACCGCGAACGGGCGACCCGAGGCGCTCAGCAACCGGCGTTTCCGGGCGACCATCTCGTCTGGCGCGACCTGCAGGGTCTTCTGCTCCTGTGGCGTCGATGCGCCGCTGTCGCGATGGAGCAGCTCAGCCTTCCAGACGATCGGCGCGCCATCGCCCCGGCGCATGCGATCGAAGCGCGAGACCATCTCCGGTCCGGCCTGATCGACAACGAAGGTGCCGCGGCCCTGGCGGCGCACCACCAGGCGATCGGCCTCCAGCTTCTCCAGGGCCTTGCGGATGGTGCCTGAGCTCACGCCAAGCTCGCGGGCGAGCTCAATCTCGTTGGGCAGGGCTGCATTGGGCTTCCATATGCCACCGGCGATCTGCCGTGTGATCAACACGCAGACCTGGACATAAAGCGGCTCGCGGGCCAGGGATTTCGTCGACGCTACCATTGCGAATGCTCCACTCGGCACAACAGTCGGATCTCACAGAGCGCGCGGGGGGACCACCGCCGCAAGTGACGGCAGACTTCCATCGGATATCGTCCAATGCCCATCCTGTGCGAGTGGGAGAACTCCTAAATCAGAGTTTCTGCGAGCCTATTCGTCGCAAGCGTCATATGGCGTGCTCGTTGATGCACGAATAGAATGGGTGCCTACAGAAGCGAGTTGCGGAGGCATACGCCACGGGGTGGGCAGGTTCCAAAGAGGCCGTCGGCGGAGGGGGGCCGGGCCGGGTTCTCCCAGTCGCGCCGAGCATGACATTGTCACAGATGACGAACATTCTCATTGCCGACGACCATGACGTGGTGCGCCGCGGCCTGAAGGCGCTGCTTGAGACGCGAGCGGCATGGCGCGTGGTCGCAGAGGCACGCGATGGAAAAAGTGCCGTGAGTGGCGCCTTCCGGGCGAGACCGGATGTGGCCATTATCGACTATGGATTGCCGGAGCTCAACGGCATCGAGGCGGCCCGCCAGATCAGGCATCACCTGCCGCGGACCGAGATTCTCATCTTCACCATGCATAACAGCGACGACATCCTGCTGCACGCGCTGGAGGCCGGCGCGCGCGGCTTCCTGCTGAAGTCCGATACCGACGACTACGTTCTGGCCGCCGTCCACGCGCTGTCGCAGCACAAGCCGTTTTTCACTGGCAAGGTCTCGGAGACGCTGGTCGCGTCGTTCCTCGCCACGTCCAGCCGGACACGGACGTCGGCGCTCACAATGCGCGAGAGCTCGGTGGTTCAGCTGATCGCGGAGGGCCGCACCAGCAAGGAGTCTGCCGACTTGTTGGGCGTCAGCCCGAAGACGGTGGAAGCCGCCCGTGCCAGCGCATTGCGCAAGCTCAATCTCAAGACCACGGCGGACCTGATCCGTTATGCAGTGCGCAACAAGCTCGTCGAAGGATGAACAACACGTGATTGCGATCCAGTGCTGCGAATAATGCTCTGTGCAAGTCTTTGATTATTGTCTAGAGTTCCCTTCCCCTCATCCGCTGACTGCCGCACGTTTGGGGCGGACCCTCTTGGAGCCCTGGGTTCACAAGGGTTCCGGGTGAAGGGTTAATTATTCATGGACAATGCGAGTGCAGGACCGTCGAGACGTTACGTCGCCAGACTATTGGCGCTCGCTCTTCTCATTGGGCTGCTGGCGGCTGCAGATGGCTGGTACAGCTATCGCCAAACCACGAACACGGCTCAGAGAACGGCGACGGGATTTGTCCGTCTGCTCGCCGAGCAGACCGAGCGCACCATCCAGGGAGTCGATCTGACGCTGATCGGCTTGCGCGATGCCTTGCTGGTGGCGACGCAGCTGCCACCCAATGATGCCGCCTTTCGGGACGCCATGCTCCACCGCCTGGAGCGCCTCCCCTTCGTCCGGGCGCTATTCGTGGTCGACCAGGATGGGATCGTGCAGCATTCGACATATGCGGCCTTTTCCGGCAAGTCCGTGGCCGACCGGCAGTATTTTGCGGTGCATCGCGACGGGCATGATAGCAAGCTGCACATCGGGCGGCCGGCGCGGAGCCGGATCGACGGGAAGTGGTACATCAGCTTCAGTCGCAGAATTACCAACCCTGACGGCAGCTTTGCCGGCATCGTGGCGGCGTCCATCGAGCCGCGCTACTTCAAGCATTTCTACAAGAATCTCTCGATCGGCGAGGACAGCGCCATCGTCCTGCTGCTCAAGGATGGCGCGCTGCTTGCGCGCATCCCGCACCGCGACGCGTCCATTGGCTACTACCAGGCCGACAACCCGATCATAAAGCTTGCGGCCTCTCGGGAGAGTGGCCTTGCCTGGCTCACCAGCCCGATCGATGGCAGCAGGCGGCTTGTCGGCTATCGGACGTTGGCGGGCGGTTCACTGATCGTCATTGCGGGATGGTCCGTGCGCTCCATATATCTCAGGTGGCGTGATCACATCATGATCGTCGGCATCGGCTCCGTTCTGGTCTGGGGGCTCGCCTCGTGGCTGACCCTTCTATGGCTGCAATTCCGGCGCCGGATGGAGCAGGAGCAGGCCTGCCTGGCGCGAGGCCAGCGGCTGGAGCTGATGGGGCGGATTGCCGGCGGCATCGCCCACGACCTCGGCAACACCATCAAGATCGCGCGCACCACCTTCGCGCTGCTCAGGCCATCTCTCACCGCCCAGCAGGATGCGATGGCGCTGGTAGAGGATGCCGATCGTTCGCTCAGCAGCGCTTTCGAGATCATCGACCGGCTGCTGGCATTCGCGCGCCGCCAGGAGCTCAGCGCGCAGCCGACCAATCTCGCTGAGCTCATCACCGGCTTTGCGCCGATCCTCCGCCAGGCGACAGGCCCAAGCATCGAGCTCGACATCGCGATCACCAAGCCCCTCGTCTGCCTGATTGATCCGATCCGTCTTGAATCGGCGCTCTTGAACCTGGTGCTGAACAGCAAGGACGCCATGCCCGACGGCGGCCGTATCGTCATCGAGCTGGGCGACGGCGAGCCGCTGCATCGGCAGCGCAAGCGGATGCCGCCGGACCTGGAGTGGGCCGAGATCGCGGTCACGGACAGCGGCCAAGGCATGTCACGTGACGTTCTGGAGCGCGCGTTCGAGCCGTTCTTCACCACCCGTGCCGGCGGCAGCGGATTGGGCCTCAGCCAGGTGGTGGGGTTCGTTGAGCAGAGCGACGGCGAGATCCGCATTGACAGCCGGGCCGGACAGGGGACCAAGGTCCGCCTGTTGTTTCCGGTCTTGCCCAATGCCGTCGCGCCGGGTGCGGCATCGGCCGTCGATCGGCCGTCAGAAGGGGCGGCAGATGTTGAGGTGGACGGCATCGCCCAGCCAGCCCGGCTCGGGGGGCCTCACCGCCGCCCGTAGCGTGGAAGTCTGTTCAGCAGGTCCTTCAACGGATCACCGACCCAGGCGTAGGTGAGAAAGCCACGATGGTCGGCGTCGTGTGGGGCCGGCAGGAACGCGACGCTGCCAGGTCCGATCCGGGGCTCCAGCTCGGTGGTGAAGGGAATGTGCCGGTCTGCCAGCACCTTCTGCAGCTGGAGGTTCCGCGCCTGCGTCGAGTGCGTGTACGTGCTCACGAAGAAAGCGGACTTCCTGCGCGTGATCCAGCTTGCGAAGGTATCGAGCTCGCCATAAAGCGCATCGAACAGCACCACGCCCTGCAGCCGTTTGCCGATGCCGCCGTGGTGCACGCACCACGCCGTCGTCAGGTACCCGCCGCTGTAGGCGACAATGACCACCGGCATGCTGGCGAACGAGCGGACCGAGCGCGGATTGCCATGCAGGCGCGCAAGTTGCCGGGCGGCATCAGCCAGGAATCGGGCGAAGGCGCCGGGCTGCCAGAACTTGCCGGCGCTGGAGTCGGCGGCGTTGCGCGCGAGTTGCGGCGCGATCAGCGCTGCGTTGATGCCGGAGGCGGAAAGCTGCATCGGCACCTGCTGGCGCACGTAGACATCATCGGCGAGCTTGGCGCCGTGGCCGTGGAAGAACACGATCAGCAGGCCGGGCCGGCGGATGTCGAAGCCTTTCGGCAGATGCAACAGGACCTGGCTGTCGTTGTAGGTCTCGTCCTCCCAATAGACGCGCCCGGAGCCGGTGCGGTGTCCGCGCCGACCGTTCTCGATGACGTTGATGAACGGCGTGTTGCTGCGCGGGACAAGGCCGTTATAGGGAAAAGGGGCGGTATCGAGCTCGACGATCTTCGAGCGGCCGCGTGCCAGGGGGCCGCTGCGGGCATGGACGCGATAGGGAACCGGCACCGGGTTCGCGGCGGCGCTGCGGGTGTCTCCCCTGACTGGGCTGCTCGACGACGTGTCCGTCGTCGCGGCTGCAGCGCTGTCTGCGACCGCCCAGGCGATGCCCAGCGCCGCCAGGAGGAGGGCTGCGGCCGGGTGCCCAAGCCGTCCCCCGAGTCTTCCACTAGGTCTTTGCAAGTGCGTCTATCGCTGCGATGATCCCCAACTCGCCCCTCTCCATCAACCCGTCGACCCTGATCGGCGTGCACCGATCATACCCGATGGGCCACATCAAAGGCGGACACCGGGACAAGATTGCCACCGGGGGCGCGACGCGAGAGACATGGGCTACGCCCGAATCATGTCCGAAGCGTGGACATTAGAACAACCTGGAGGGCAGATATGCTTAACGACGGCGTGCCCAGACCCCTCGCCGCCGCGTCGAAGGGCACGCCGGCGCCGAGCCAAGGCTCCGCGAACGCCCCGGCGGTGGCCGAGACCGCCGCCGTCGTGAAACAGGCCGGTGTGCCGGTCACGCCGGCGACGGCGGTCGCGCTGGCGATCGCCAACATGATCGGCATCGGCGTGTTCACCAGCCTAGGCTTTCAGGTGCACGACCTGCCATCCGGGTTCACGCTGCTGATGCTCTGGGTGCTCGGCGGCCTGATCTCGCTGTGCGGCGGCCTTTGCTATGCCGAGCTGGCGGCGGCTTTTCCGCGCTCCGGCGGCGAGTACAGCCTGCTGTCGATGATCTATCATCGCTCGATCGGGTTCCTGGCCGGCTGGGTGTCGGCGACGGTTGGCTTTTCCGCGCCGACGGCGGTGGCTGCCATGGCCTTCAGCGGTTATCTCGCCGGTGCCTGGCCCGAGGCGCCGCAGGTGACGATGGCGCTGGTCGTGGTGTGGGCCGTCACGCTCGTGCACCTGCGCGGCACCGTAGGGGCGAGCGCGTTCCAGAACGTGGCGACGCTGTTCAAGGTCGGACTGATTGTGGGGCTGATCGTGGCGGCGGTGGTGTACGGCGAGCGACAGCCGCTGTCGTTTGCGCCCTCCATGGAGGATCTCAGCCTGATGGTGAGCCCTCCGTTTGCGATCAGCCTGACATTCGTCATGTACTCCTACGCCGGCTGGAACGCGGTGACCTACATCGCCGGCGAGGTGCGCGAGCCGAGCCGCACCGTGCCGATCTCGGTGATCGTCGCGTGCGTCGTGGTCACCCTGCTCTACGTCGGTCTCAACGCCGTCTTCCTCATCACCACGCCGATGGAGCAGATGGCTGGCGAGATCCGCGTGGCGGCGGTCGCGGGCCAGCACATCTTCGGCGAGACCGGAGCACGTATCGTCGACGCGGTGATCTGTGTCGGCCTCATCTCCACCATCAGTGCGATGATGTGGCTTGGGCCCCGGGTGACGATGGCCATGGGCGAGGATTTCGGCCTGCTGTCGGCCTTCGCCCGCAAGACCAGGGGCGGGGTGCCGGCAACCGCCATCGTTTTCCAGCTTGTTGTGGTGAGCCTGCTACTGTTTACGCAAAGTTTTGAGTCTATCGTCGAATTCATACAGTTCAGTTTAACGATTTCGTCGTTCCTTACGGTGCTAGGCGTAATCGTGCTCCGCTTCACACAGCCCGCGCTGCGCCGCCCCTACAAGGTCTGGGGCTATCCGCTGACCCCGCTGCTGTTCCTTGCCGTGTCACTGTTCATGATGGTCAACCTGGTGCTGGAGCGGCCGGCGGAAGCGCTCGCCGGAATAGGCATCATGCTGTCTGGCTTGCTCGTTTACGCGATCTCGGCCAGAAATTCACGCAGTCACATCCCAGGGAGTACCTGACTAATGCGTGCGATACTGGCCATGGCAAGAGCAGGGGCTCTCTGCCTGGTGTTCATGATGGCGAGCCTGGCGCCGCCGGCGCAGGCGGCTGCGACCGCGGCCGAGACGCCGAACGATGTTGCGCGTTTCCTGGCGGGGCTGGAGCCTGCCGCGGATTCGCCGCTGGTACCGCTGACGCGCCACTCGGCCTGGAGGGAGCATGCACGCGACCTCGACGCGGCGTGGGCCCGGCTGGAGAAGACCAGGCTCGCCAAGGTGCGCGCCTGGTCCAGGGAGAACCTGACCAGGCCGCAGAAGACCGTGCTCTACATGTTCAGCGGGCCGGACTTTCTCTACGTTGACGCGTTCTTCCCGGATCGTCCGACCTATGTGATGGCGGGGCTGGAGCCGGTTGGGCCGCTGCCCAGCATCCTGCCGGGGCTGCGCCACAACTACGGTGGCGCTCTCGCCGGCTTGCGCAGCTCGGTCGGGTCGGCGTTGAACGTCAGCTTCTTCATCACCAAGAAGATGAAGAGCAGCCTTTCCAACCGCAGCCTGCGCGGCGTGCTGCCCGTCCTCTACCTGTTCCTGGCACGTTCGGGAAAGACCATCCACGATGTCACCCTGATCGGCGTCGACGGCCAGGGCGGGGTTGTGGATGCGGCAGCCAAGGACGCGACACCGGGGGTGCGGATCATCTTCTCCAGCGAGGATGGGCAGAAGCAGACCGTCTACTATTTCCAGACGGATCTGTCCGATGGTGGCGTCAAGCGCTCAGGCTTCCTCAAGTTCTGCGAAAAGCTCGGCCTGGCCGAGGCATTTATCAAGAGCGCGTCCTACCTCATGCACGGCGGCAACTTCACCACCGTGCGCAGTTTCCTGCTCGATCACGCGGCGGCGGTGGTGCAGGACGATTCGGGGATTCCGGTCCGCTTCTTCCCGCCTCAGGAGTGGAGCCTGCATCCGCACGGCCGCTATCTCGGGCCGATCTCGATCTTCGCCCGCCAGTACCAGAGGGGGCTGAGAGAGCTGTTCCGCAAGAATAATCCACCGCGGCTGGAGTTCGGCGTCGGCTATCGCTGGCGGCCGCAGGAATCCAACCTCCTTCTCGCTCGCAACACCGCGCGCGAAAGCGGTGGCGGGCAGGAGACGGCGGCCCGGGCACCGAAAATGCCGCACGATCCGTCTGCGCCCAAGGCACCGGAGAAGGCACCGGAGGCGACTGCACCCAAGGCTCAGCAGCCGGTAAGCCCGAAATAGCTGCATCGGCTTCTGCGGCTTGCAACACGCGCCGGGTTGCGGTGGGGTTGGCTGGGCTTCCGGTATGGGAGCCCGGCTTCTTCTTAGTGACGCGCAAAAGGCACCGATGACGAGGTCATCATGACCAGGTCCCTGATATCCCCGCAATCCCGGCCGCGCCTGCCGGTCGTGCTGTACCTGGTGGCGGTGACCGCCGCCGGGTCGGCGTTGGCGCAGCAACCCGCCAGGGAATACGAGCCCAAGGTGGGCCAGCCCGGCAAGGACGTCGTATGGGTGCCGACGGCCCAGGCGCTGGTCGACAAGATGCTGGACATGGCCAAGGCCGCGCCCGGCGACTACGTCATCGATCTTGGCTCCGGCGATGGCCGTACGGTGATCACCGCCGCCAAGCGCGGGATCAAGGCGCACGGCGTCGAGTACAACTCCGAGATGGTCGCGCTCTCCAAGCGCAACGCCGAGGCGGCGGGCGTTGCCGACAGGGCCACCTTCGTCAACGCCGACATCTTCAAGACCGACTTCTCCGCCGCGACCGTCCTCACCCTGTTCCTGCTGCCGGCGCTCAACGAGAAGCTGCGCCCGGCGATCCTCAAGATGAAGCCCGGCACGCGTGTCGTCTCCAACACGTTCGGCATGGGCGACTGGCAGCCCGACGAGACGGCCGCGGCGCCAGGCGAGTGCCAGTCCTTCTGCCGCGCCATGCTCTGGATCGTGCCGGCGCAAGTGGATGGCACCTGGAAGCTCGGTGCGAGCGAGCTGACCCTGAAGCAGAAGCATCAGACGTTCAGCGGCAAGCTCAGCACCGGCAATGTCGTCGCCCCCGTCACCAAGGGCAAGCTTGATGGCGACCGCATCGTCTTCACCGCCGCCGGCACCGAGTATTCCGGCCGCGTCATGGGCAATGCCATGGAGGGGACGGCCAAGGCCCGTGGCAAGCCGGAGACGCCGTGGCGGGCGACGCGGTAGACGCCGGCGATGTCGGCAAACGAGGCATGACCGCAAGGCGCTTGCCGTTTTTCATCGCAGCCGCGATGCTCTGCCGGAGGCTCGAAGACGGCCCGCAATGGCAGGGAAGGGAACGGCAGCGATGGCTGAGGCGAAGGGCGCTGGCCTGCAGGCAAATCTCGGGCGGGCGGAGCAGGCCTTAGCGCGGTTCAGAATCGCGCCCGTGCGCCATCTCATTGCCGGCGAGCCGGTGGACGGCCGCTCCGGCAAGACCTTCGAGACGCTGTGCCCGGTCGACAATTCCGTGCTGGCCTCGGTCGCGGCCGGCGACGCGGCCGACATCGATGCGGCCGCCAAGGCTGCGGCAACGGCGTTTCCGGCCTGGCGCGCCATCTCCGGCGCCAGGCGACGCGCCATCCTGCACGCCATCGCCGATGCGATCGAGGCGCGCGCGGAGGAGATCGCGCTCGTCGAGAGCATGGATAGCGGCCAGCCGATCCGCTACATGGCCAAGGCCGCCTTGCGCGGGGCGGAGAACTACCGGTTCTTCGCGGATCGGGCGCCGGGCGCCGGCGATGGCCTGTCGCTGCCCGACCAGGATCACCTGAACTACACGATCCGCCAGCCGATCGGGCCGGTCGGCATCATCACGCCGTGGAACACGCCGTTCATGCTGTCGACGTGGAAGATCGCGCCGGCGCTGGCGGCCGGCTGCACGGTGGTGCATAAGCCGGCCGAGTGGAGCCCGCTTTCGGCGACGCTGCTCACCGAGATCATGGACGGGGTGATCCGCAAGCACGGGCTGCCAGGCGGCATCGTCAACATGGTGCACGGGCTCGGCGAGACCGCCGGAAAGGCGCTCACCGAGCATCCGCTGATCAAGGCGGTGGGCTTTGTGGGGGACAGCAAGACCGGCTCGGCGATCATGGCGCAGGGCGCTCCCACCCTGAAGCGGGTGCACTTCGAGCTGGGCGGCAAGAACCCGGTGATCGTGTTCGACGACGCCGATCTCGACCGCGCGCTGGATGCGGTGCTGTTCATGATCTACAGCCTCAACGGCGAGCGCTGCACGTCGTCGAGCCGCGCCCTGGTGCAGCGCTCGATCTACGACGGCTTCACGGCGAAGCTGGCCGGGCGGGTGAAGCGCATCAAGGTGGGCCATCCGCTCGATCCGGCCACCGAGATCGGGCCGCTGATCCACCCCGCGCACGTCGACAAGGTTCTGAGCTTCCCGGCTTCGGCCGAGAAGGAGGGCGCGCGCATCGCCTGCGGCGGCGGCCGCGCGCTCGGCGGGGCGGGCAACTACGTGGAGCCGACGCTGTATCTCGACGCCAGGCCGGAGATGCGCATCGCCCAGGACGAGATCTTCGGACCGGTGCTGACGGTGCTGCCGTTCGACGACGAGGCCGATGCCGTCAGCCTCGCCAACGACGTGCGCTACGGCCTCACCGGCTACATCTGGACCCGCGATGTTGGCCGCGCCCACCGCGTGGCGCGCGACTTGGAGGCCGGCATGATCTGGGTGAACTCGGAGAACGTGCGCCACCTGCCGACTCCGTTCGGCGGCATGAAGGCCTCCGGCATCGGCCGGGACGGCGGCGACTACTCGTTCGACTTCTACATGGAGACGAAGAACGTGGCCGTCGCCTATGACACGCACAAGGTGCCGAGGATCGGCGGCTAAAGAGGCGAATGGCGCAGGCCAATCGCGAATGGTTGGCCATCCACTCGCCACTCGCCATTCGCCATTCGTGCTTCAGGGGGAAACGCCCATGCCCGTGCCAACGCATATCTTCAACCCGCCCTTCAACATCGTGCGCTGCAGCCATGTGGTGCTGACGGTGCGGGACCTGGAGGTGAGCCGGCGGTTCTATGCCGACATCATCGGCCTGCAGGTCGAGGATGCCGGGGCCGACGCGCTCTATCTGCGCGCCATGGAGGAGCGCAACCATCACTCGCTGGTGCTGAGGCGGGGAAATAATCCGACTGCGGAGCGGCTGGGCTTCAAGGTGGGGAGCGAGGAGGACCTCGACCGCGCCTACGCCTTCTTCAAGGAGCGGCAGCTGCCGGCGGAGTTCGTCGAGGTGCCGTACCAGGGCCGTACCCTGCATGCCGCGGATGCCGCGGGCGCGCCGCTGGAGCTCTATTTCAAGATGGAGGGCCGCGAGCGCATCCTGCAGCAGTATGGCCGCTATGCCGGCTGCCATCCGCAGCGCATCGACCATTTCAATCTGTATGCGACAGACGTGCAGGCGTCGGTGGACTTCTATGCCATGCTCGGCTTCCGCCTGACAGAGTACTCCGAGAGCGAGGAGCCGGGGCCGAAGATCGCCGCGGCCTGGATGCACCGCAAGGGCGGTGTGCACGACGTGGCCTTCACCAGCGGTCACGGCCCGCGCCTGCACCACTTCGCCTACTGGGTGCCGGGGGCCCTCAACGTCATCCACCTGTGCGACGTGATGGCCACCACCGGCTACCTGCCCAACATGGAGCGCGGCCCGGGCCGGCACGGCATCGCCAACGCGTTCTTCCTCTATGTGCGCGACCCGGACGGCCACCGCTGCGAGCTGTATGCCTCGGACTATACGACCGTCGATCCCGACCACGAGCCGATCCGCTGGTCGCTGCGCGACCCGCGCCGGCAGACGCTGTGGGGCACGCCCGCGCCCAGGAGCTGGTTCGAGGAGGGCAGCGTCTTTCCGGGCACGCCGGTACTGCCGCCGGTGCACGCGTTCCAGCCGATCATGGCGGGGTAGGTGGGGGAGGCGGTGTCGGACCGGGAGGGTCTGACCCCCGTTGTCGCTGGCAGTGAAGGCATGGGGCGTAGGGCGCAATAAGGCGTAGCCGCATTGCGCCGACTGCGCCATCCACCTGCTCGGCGGTCGGTACTTGTTAGTTGGATTGATCGGTGCAAAGCGCTTCGCCTATTGCACCCTACGGGTGGGGGATAGGCTTTTTTGCTTCACGATGTATCCGGATTAATGATGACGGCGGCGGCGCGGTGTGCTTTCGTCCGTGCGCCTCGGAGATGAGGGTGCCGCTGCAGCGGGGCTCTCAGACTAGGAGCCGGGGGCCGTAGCCCGGTGCGTCGACTGGCTGGTGGGTAGACCGCCCAAGCGCCAGTGCGTCCGGACCAAACGGGGTCAGACCCCTCGCCTCCAGCCTCGTGCCATGGACGGAGGTCGAAGCGAGGGGTCTGACCCCGTGCGGAACGGGTGCTCCCTCGGCGCAGAGTCGAGGTAGTGAGCCCGGGCGCGGCGAAGTCGCTCTCCGATACCCCGCTGGGGCAACCCTGCTGGCTGGTGGATCGGCGATCCAAGCGCCAGGCGGCCGTCGGAGAGGACCGAGCAGGGCATCCTGCGTGCCCCTCGCGATAAAGGTCAGTGCCACCGGGCGCGTGCCTGGTTGCCCTGCTCCTCCCTAACCCCTCGGGTGGTGGGCCACCGCGAGGTTCTTGCTGCAGGCAGTAGGCAGTAGGCAAAGATCGCGCGCACTTGCTCCAACCGGCTATGGCCTATTGCCCTGTGTCAGATCCGGAGGGTCTGGCACCTTCAGCTCTCCGGGATCAGCGCCAGCCGTGTGTCGAGCGACAGGACCGGGCACCAGTGCGGATCGAAGTCGGCGCCCATGGGCCAGATGTAGTCCTTGAAGTCGGCGCTGAGGCGCGCTTCGTAGCGCGGATAGCAGTCGTGCCGGCACAGGGCGAACTTGGTGGCGGCGACGATGGTCTCGCGGTCGATGACGGCGAGCATGCGCATCTCAGGATGACGCCCCAGGTAATCCTGCACCGCCACCATCAGCGTCGGGTAGCCGGGGTGCAGCATGTCGTCGAGCACCAGCACGGCCTCGGGGGCCATGACGGCGGTGGCAAGCTCCAGGTCCTTGGCGAGCACGGCGCACGAGTGCTCGCTGTCGATATGCAGGAAGCGCGGGCGCCGGCCGCCGAGCTTGGCGAGCACCTCGTCGGGCGTCAGCACCTTGCTGTCAGCCTTCCAGGTGATGCGCCGCTCGGGCGCGATGCCGTATCTGGTGCAGTTGCGCTCGAACCGGTCGATCACCTGCGCGTTGGGCCAGTCGAACAGGTCCATGCCCAACGCCACCTCGCCCGGCGCCAGGGCGTGGCAGAGCGCGATGAAGAAGCGCCCCTCGTAGGTGCCCACCTCCACGATGGGGCCGGAAA
>DASURA010000319.1:0-17549 GCA_036280295.1 Hyphomicrobiaceae bacterium | reverse complement strand
CTGAGCTCAGACCACGTAAACGATCTTTTGCTGCCCCCGAAGTCGCTAGTTGGGCCCGATGACCCTCGCGCCCGCCACTCTCGCGACCGCAGCGCATAGCCACGACACAGGCGGCAACGGCGTCCTTTTGTTCATCTGCGTACTGATCGACAAGCTCAGGTCCCGCTGCACATCCTTTGCACAAACTTGAACAACGGGAACCCCACTCGCCGGGATCACGTTTCGCTTGCAACCTGATTGGCCGTTCGAGTGCCCATTCAAAGTTGTGAGGCAGCGAACCATGCACGACATCATCTATCTCGTCGGGCTTATCGTGGTCGTGATGTTCATCCTGAGCGCAATCGGATTGCGGTGAGCTTCGAACGTGGGAGAGGGTCATGGCTGAATTGGCAACCTCACCACCCGTCGAGACCGACCATGGCGCCGGATTCGCCGCGATCGCCGGCGGCTCGCTGGCTTCGGCGCTTTCCTGCGTGCTCCTGACGTTCGGCAATGCGATCGCACCGGACTGGCGCAAGGTACGACTGCCCGTTTTTATCCACCGACCCGTGAAGCGGCGCCATGCCTTGGTGACTTGGGCGCGACTGAACCTATAGGCCGCATCAGCCTGCTCCCCATGCCCACGGCGCGAAAGACCTTGTCGGAGATCGTGGCGGAGGCCCGCAGCTGCGAACGCTGCCCGCTGTTTCGCAATGCAACGCAGACTGTCTTTGGGCAGGGACCCGTTCCTGCGTTCATCATGCTGGTGGGCGAGCAGCCTGGCGACAGCGAGGACAAGGCAGGCCTTCCCTTCGTCGGTCCCGCCGGACGCATACTCGACAGCGCGATGCTCCAGGCGGGCATGCCAAGGGACCATGTCTACGTCACCAACGCCGTCAAGCACTTCAAGAACGTCCCACGGGGGAAGCGGCGCATTCACCAGAGGCCCAACAGGTATGAGATCGAGCGGTGTCGCTGGTGGCTGGATCAGGAGCTTAAGCTCGTGAACCCGCGCATCGTCGTCGCCATGGGTGTCACGGCAGCGAGCGCGCTGGCCGGCCGCACCGTCGCCATCTCGAGAGAGCGCGGCCGCATCCTGAGCTTCGGCGATCATCTCCAGGGCGTCGCGACGATCCACCCTTCCTACGTTCTCCGGCTGCGCGACGAGGCCAGGCATCGGGCGTTTCAGGGCTTCATTGCCGATCTCAAGCGTGCCGGAGAGCTTGTCTCGGACGCGGTGGCGGCGCCCGCACGCGGGACAATCCGCTGAAGGCTCTCTCTGCCGGCTGTTGGAAGCTGCCTCGCGTGTCAGCGCTCATCCCGCGGCATGCCAATTCGGCTGGACGTCGGGCCGAAGCATGGAACGAAAGATGGCATGCTGTCGTTCACAATGAAGACGAAGCTGGGAGTCTTCCCCGTGGCAGACCGCCTCTCTCAAAGCCGGACCACAGCGGGCGCTGGTCGCGGCGACCCTCGATGTCCTTCGACGCGTGAGCATGACACAGCTCGGGGAAGGGCCCTTCGATGCAAGACGCCGTCGTCTCACACAGGCTCAATCACGATCCGGCAGGGTCCGGAACTTCGCTTCAAGGCTTGGCGTTGCAGGATAGGAAAGGGCGGCGCAGGCAACGTCCGCCCCCCCTCTGCGACCGAGAGGAGACACCTCATGGTGAAATTGTTGCAAGCTGCCCTCCTATGCATTGCGGTGAGCACGACAAGCGTCGCGCTGGCCGAGTCCGGCCCTGGCGGTACGGCCACGGAGTCGATGTGGCATACTCCGCAGTCCGGCGAGCTGCGCGCCAGCCAGCTGATCGGGACATCGGTGAAGAACCCCGCCGGCGAGACCATCGGCGACATCAATGAAGTCGTGATTGGAAAGGACGGCAAGGTCGCAGCCGTGGTCGTCGGCGTCGGCGGCTTTCTCGGGATTGGCGAGCACGAGGTGGCCGTGCGCCTGGAGTCTTTGCAGCTCACCCACGGCACCGACCAGGGGACCACGGCGACCCTGAACGCAACGAAGGAAGCCCTGAAATCTGCGCCCGAGTGGAAATGGAGCGCCGACGATCGCAGCAGCCCGACGGGCTCGGGCACGAAGCCGTCCGACTAGTGTCCTGATCGCGAAAATTCGTCTCAGCGTGCCGCGAGGTTGGAACAAATTTCGCGATCTGAGTCGCACTAGTCGGCCTCATGACTGCCAGTGCGACTCAGATCGAGAAGTCCGACGGCGGTTGCCGAGAGCGAGAGCATGATCAACCTCAAGGCCGCGAGCTGACTTAAGCGCCAATCGAACGCGGCCGGCGGCATGGCGAGTTCAGCCCGAGCCGTTGCCCCGGCTCGAACGTCGACACTCTCGCCTGCTGGCTTTCGGCGATGCAGGCGGCAATGCAACGAGGGACAGGATGACCACTCCGCATCGAGCTCTCCTTGGCCGATCGATCCTTGTCGTCGAGGATGAGCCGCTGGTGGCCCTTGATGTGCGATCCGCCTGCAGCGACGCTGGCGCCAGCGTCGTGTACGCGGCCCGCTGCAGTGAAGCGCTGCGACTGGTCGATTCGCCCGGTCTATCGGCCGCCATCGTCGACATCGATCTCGGGCACGGCGAGGACTGCTCCGCGGTTTGCGAGCGCTTGTTGCAGCGGGACATTCCTTTCGTATTCTTCACCGGTGATGTGCGTCCCGACATCCTGAGCAAATGGCCGGACGCCCCCGTCCTGACGAAACTCGCCGACAAGGCCCGCATCATCCAGGTCGTCGCCGGCTTGACGCAGCCTTAAGCTGAGCGATCCGACTCGCTCACGAGAGGCCTGGGCATAGAGAACGCCACCGGGGCCTGCGGCGCCGACTACACCAGCGCCTTGCGGACGCGGGAGCGGGCTCCACGTTCTCGTTTTTGTTGCGAGGATCTCGATGCCGGGACCGCTCTCGCTCCAGCGACCCGAGGGCGACGGGGAGAGTGCGGGGGTTGAGGGGCAGTCAAGCGCGCCGTCCTCTCAACGCGATGCCTTCGATGCTCGTGAAATGCGTCGAGCAAATCTGGAGCCTCCGCGTGGATAGGTGTCCCTTGGGACTGCCCCTCACCCTAGCCCTCTGCCCGCAAGCGGGGAGAGGGGGCCGGGCGGTGGTCGGCAACCTTGGCCGCGATTCGCGCGCACTGCCCGCCGGTGGCGCGCAATTTGATCCCGCCTCCGAGCCAGCCGACGCTTGTGCCGCAACCCCCATCTCTTCCGCCCCCTCCATCTCTTTCGCCCCCCCGAGCCCCGGATAGCCTCAACTAACCTACTTCAGGCGCCGTGGGTTGGCAGGCCCTGGATTCGCGTAACATTCTGGTGTCGAGACAGACCGCGCGCGTCACACGCGGGATCGCCGCCGCGATGGTGGAAGCTACGCCCTTGCTGCCGGGCCAGTCACCCGTCTGGACCAAGCCGCTCACCGCTACGCGCGACGCCGGCGACCTCTCCCTGGCATGAGATATCGAGCGGCCTTCTTGTCAGCGAAAAATATCCAGCAAAGAGACAAATAGCCGAGGAGACAATTCACATGAGGGCAATCACCGTGACGGACCAAGCTGCGGGAACGGCGGGGATGACGCTGGTTGAGCGGCCCGAGCCGCAGGCGGCGATAAACGACGTCGTCGTGCAGGTTCATGCGTCGGGATTCGTCCCGACTGAGCTGACGTGGCCCTCGACCTGGACCGATCGCCGCAACCGTGACCGTACACCGTCGATCCCTGGGCACGAGCTGGCCGGCGTGGTTACCGACCTCGGCTATGGCACGACGGGCGTGCTGCGGGGACAGCGGGTGTTCGGCCTCGCGGACTGGTATCGCGACGGCACCCTGGCGGAGTATGTGGCCATCGAGGCTCGCAACCTCGCGCCCCTACCGGGCGACGTCGACTTCACGGTAGGCGCGAGCCTGCCGATCTCGGGCCTGACTGCGTGGCAGGGGCTGTTCCAGCACGGCCGTCTTCAGGCGGGGCAGAGCGTCATCGCCCACGGCGCGGCCGGCGCCGTCGGGGCGATGGTGACGCAGCTCGCACGGGAGGCCGGCGCCTACGTCATCGGCACCGGGCGCGCCGCCGACCGTCAGAAGGCGCTCGACTTCGGCGCGAACGAGTTCGTCGATCTTGACAACGACGCCCTGGAAGACGTGGGCGGGGTCGATCTGGTTTTTGATGTCATCGGCGGCGACATCCAGAGACGATCTGCAAGCCTCATTCGGGCCGGAGGAACACTGGTCACTGTCGTCGGGCCGGCCGAGGCGCGGCCCGCCGAAGGCTTGGCGGTCGACTTCGTTGTTGAGGCCGATCGTGCTCAGCTGAGTGAGATCGTCCAGCGGGTGCGGGACGGACGACTGCGAACGAATATCGACAACATCGCGCCCCTCGACGACGCCATTGCCGCCTTCAACCGGACCGAGCGGCGCAAGGGGAAGACGATCATCCGCGCTCGTCCATAAGCTATTGCGTCAATCGATGCACGCTGCCGGCCGGCGCCGTCCAGATCGGCCGGTCTCTTTTTGCCGAACAGGGGCTGCGTCGACGGTCCACGAGCAGTCGAAGAGACGGGCGCCGGAAGGTCGATCAATCATGCATGCGGGAGCGGATCTCGCGCGCCAGCCCGAACAGGCGCTGCTCGATCAGTACCGGCACCTCGCAGGCGAGCGGCAGCATCTGCTGGCGTTCGGTGAACACGCGCACATCCCAGTTGTAGCGATCCTGGGCACCCGTCAGCTCTGCGCGGGCCTTCTGGTCGCCGGCGGCCGCCTTCTGGCTCAGCTGGCGGATGGCCTCGCCCTGCTTCTGGATCTGGACCGACCGGGCCCGCTGGCGCTTCTGGAAGCGCTCAATGCCGCTCATCACGACGGACCGGTCGACATTGACGTGAACGAGCAGCGCTGCAAACAGCTGCCGCAAGGCTTCGTCACGCTTGTCCTCGGGCTGGGCGGCGGCGAAAGCATCGATCGCCTTTGTCGCCTCCTCCATCGGCACGCGCCGGCTGGTCAGGGTGGGAATGAGCTTGCCGACCGCCTCGTTGTCGCGCCACGCCTCATCGTTCTCGACCGGCGGGCCGTCCCACATCTGTACCGCGGTCAGCTTGGTGACCTTGTGTTGTATGCACGGCCAGTCGGCATTCGGATCCGCCAGCTTCGGCTCCTCGGCCTGCGCCGTGACCGCCCAGATGGCGAACAGGGCGGCGACAAGAAGCGCGCCTGACGCCGGTGAAACCATTGCGGAACGCACCATGTCAGCGTCCTCCAGGCTCGCCGCGCCGGGCGAGCAGGCCTTTCGAGGGATTGTAGGCAAAGATCGCGGCCGCCAGGAACACGGCGGTAAAGCCCAGGACGACCGCAAGCGAGACCGGCTCCAGCTGGACGTAGAGCGCAAAGCGGATCAGCTCCACCGCATAGGTGAAGGGATTGGCGCGGCAGATCTCATACAGCAGCGGGCTCGATTCCTTGATCCGCCAAAGCGGATAGAGCGCCGAGGAGGCAAAGAACATCGGGAAGATCACGAAGTTCATGACCCCGGCGAAGTTCTCCAGCTGACGGATTACCGACGACATGAACAGTGCCAGCGCCCCCAGCATCAGGCCAGACAGGATCAACGCGGGCAACACCGTCAAATAGCCGATCAGCGGCGGCTCGATCTCCCAGTAGTAGGCGACCGCCAGGAAGGCATACGCCTGCAGCAACGCTACCGCGACACCGCCGAGCAGCTTGGAGATCAGCAGGAACCAGCGCGGGAAGGGGCTGACCAGCAGGGTGCGCATGGTGCCCGTCTCGCGGTCGTGCACCATCGACAGCGATGTTTGCATGGCATTGAACAGGAGCACCATGGCCACCAGCCCGGGCGTGACGAACACCTCGTAGAGCACGTAGGTCTCGTACGGCGGAATGATGGAGACGCCCAGCACCTGGCGGAAGCCGGCAGCGAAGATGAAGAGCCACACCAAAGGCCGCACCAGCGCCGCCAGGAATCGCTCGCGCTGATGGAGGAACCGCAGCACCTCGCGCCAGACGATGCCGCCAAAGCAGGCGAGATAGCCTGACATCGCCAGGCGCTGCCTCGCGCCGGAGCTAGTGCCAGCGCTGGCGACCGTCGTCATGCCGCCTCCACGCGGGCTGTCTCGGTGATGCGCATGAAGGCGTCGCGCAGGGTAACGGCCTCAGCCGCGGCGAGCAGCTCCGGTACGCGCCCCGCGAAGCGCACCTTTCCCTTGTGCAGCAGCACCACCCGGTCGTCGGCCGCCACCTCGTCCACCAGGTGCGTGGCCCACAGCACGCCGACGCCGCGCTGCTTCACCAGGGAGCGCACGATGCCGAGCACACTCTCGCGCGAGGCGACATCGAGCCCGACGGTGGCCTCGTCCAGCAGCAGGCACGCCGGATCGTGCAACAGGGCGCGGGCAATCTCCACCCGCCGGGCCTGGCCGCCCGACAACGTGCGCACCTTGGCGCCGGCGCGATCGGCGAGGCCAACCTTGTCAAGTGCCGCAAGCGCCTTGAGCCGGCCGGTGCGGTAGCCGATGCCCTGCAGGGCGGCGTGATAGGTGAGGTTCTGCAGCACACTGAGATCAGCATCCAGGCTGCGGCTCTGGAACACGACGCCGAGCTGCTGCAAGGCCGCAGCCGGCTCACGCCGGACGTCGTGACCCAGGAGGCGGATCTCGCCGCTGACGTTGTCGTAGAGCCGGGTAATGAGCGCGAACAGCGTCGACTTGCCCGCACCGTTCGGCCCCAGCAGCACGACAAAGCCGCCCCGCGGCACTGCCATGGAGACGTTATCCAGCGCCAGCACCGCACCAAAGCCGTGAGTGACGCCCCGCACCAGCAGGGCGTCGGCGCCATCCTCGGCAGGCTGCGGTGCAGTCAGCATCGATCCTCACTTGACGATGAACTTGCCGGCGAGCCCCTTGCCCTCGAGGCCCCGGCAGCCCCAGGCATACTCGCCGGGCCGGATCGGCACGAAGAAGATCTCCGCCTCACCCTCGCGCTCCATCTCGATCTCGTAGACGTGGCTCGGCTTGATCTCCACATGCCCCACCTCGATCTTGCGCAGCCAGATGAAGTTGGAGAACTCCGGCGCGATCCAGGCGCATTCCTTCTGGCCGGTGGACTTGAGCTTGAGGCGGTAGGCCTTGCCGGTGGAGAGCGTGTACTCCTTCTGCGACACTCCGTAGCCCGCCTCGCCGAGCCCGATCTCCAGGTCCGGCAGCCGCTCCGGCTTCAGCGCCAGGTAGCCGTCGGCGTGCGCGAGGCTGGGGGCGGCGAGCGCGGTGGCGAGGATGAGGGTAGGCAGACGATTCATGCAAGGCTCTCCAACTCAAGACGCGAATGGCTCAAGCCGCGAATGGTGAATGGAGAGGCGCGGTTCCTGGAAGGCACCTCTTCCCATTCGCCTTTCGCCACCCCTAGAACGGCGCCACCACTACGCCCCACGGATAGCGTCCGACCTTGATCGATTTCACCACCCGCAATCTGCCTACGTCTATCACGGATACGTCGTTGGAGGTACCGTTGGTGGTGAACAGCAGGCGCTCATCGGGCGTGAACGCCAGCTGCCAGACGCGCTGGCCGACCAGCAGATATTTCTCCACCTTGCGCGTCGCGACATCCACCACGGCAACGCGATTGGCCGGCCCCAGCGCCACGAAGGCGCGCTTGCCGTCCTTGGTGATGCGCACGCCGACCGCCTGGATCGCATCCTGGTTGACGCCCGGGATCTGGAACTCGACCTTGCCCAGGATCTTGCGCGTCTTCGGGTCGATCACCGTCACCGTGCCACCGATCTCCGAGCTCACCCAAACCTGGCTGCCGTCGGCCGTGAACTCGGCCACGCGCGGCCGGCTGTCCACCAGCACGTTGTCGATGGTCTTGTTGGTGGCGGTGTCGATGAAGTGCGCCATGTTGGTGGTCTCGGAGGTGTTGACGAGCACCTTGCCGTCCGGGCTCATGCCCATGCCTTCCGGCTCCACGCCCACCGGGATCTCCGTCTGCACCTTGCCGGTCTCGATGTCGACCACGGTGACGAGATTGTCGTCCTCGTTGGCGACGTAGAGCGGGTTGCCGGACGGATGCAGAATGAACAACTCCGGATCCGGCCCCGACGGCAGGGTTTTCACCGGCTCCATGCTGCGGGCGTCGTAGACTTCGATGCGGTTGTCGTCGCTGGTACAGATCAACAACCACTTGGCGTCCCTGGTGAGGATCACGCCGCGCGGCCGCTGCCCGACCTTCACCGTCCGCACCGCCTCCAGCTTCTCGCTGTCGAGCACGGTGACGGTATTGTCCTTCTCGTTGGTGACGTAGACGGTGTAGGCCGCGGCTGGCGCCGCCAGCGCAAGCCAGACTGTCAACAAGAGGGCAGTGGCCAATATGCACTTGGCAATAGTCGTCACCAGCCGCCTTTCCTTCGGCGTTATCCCGACCAGCGCGAGCGGTTGGCGCCGGGATAAGGCAGCATGGTAAAGGATAGCACCGCGCTGTTTCCGCAGCCCACGGAGTCGATGCGTGAATGCCGCAGCCACTGACCACTGACAACTCACCACTGCGTCTCTCCCGCTCATCATCGCGCATAAGCCTTGCACGCCGTCTCCGGCCGGTCGATGCCCAGCGTATCAAGCTCGGAAAACTGGTGCAGGAAGCCCGGCTGCGGTGAGACGGTCACCGGCAGCTTGGCCGTTGCAACCAGGATCGGCTGCCGCAGCTGGCCGTTCCAGGCACGATACGTGAGCTTGCGCCCCTTGAAGGCCGCAACGTCGAAATCCGCCGAGTGCAGATATTGGATCAGCTCGCTGGGCGCCTTCGACCTGGTGCGGGTCGCCGCCTCGCCGACAGAACGGACCGCGACCCAAACGTTGTAATCGAGCGGGCGCATTGGCCGGCCGGCCAGGCGGCGGAAGCGATTCTGGAACTGCGTGGCGCCCCATTGCTCCATGGCCGGATGCCAACTCATGGGCGTCAGCCCCTGCGTGCCTGCCACCGGACGGGCATCCCACGTGCGATACGGAAAATAATCGCCGAACTGGCTGCCCTCATCGGCCACCAGCAGCACGTCGTAGGCCAGCGCGTTCTGTGTGAAGGTGGGGATCTGCTGCTGGATCTGCTCATGGCCGCCATCGGCGCGGCGGCTGCCGCTCTCGACCTTGAACGTGCGCTCCTCGACAATCTTGCCGCCGAAGCGCTTGGCTGCGCGCCTGAGCGCCTCGGCGTAGGCCTCGTCGGCACTACCTGTCCCCCGCACCAGCAGCCAGCGTCGCCACTGCTTCCAAACCAGGTATTGCGCCAGCGCATCGGCCAGCATGCTGCGCGACGGCGCCGTATGCACGACATTGGGCCGGCAGTCAGCCTCGCGCAGCCGGTCGTCGGCCGAGCCGGCGTTCATGATCAAGGCATCGCGCCCCTCGAGCGCGTCGGCAAGGCCCAGCACGGCCTCAGGGCTGGCATCGACGATGATGAAGCCGGCTCCGGCATCGACTTTCTTCACCACCTCGGCAATCAGCTCCGGCACGGCTGCGGCCTGCACCAGATCAAGCGTGAACTGCTGGCCAAGAAAGCGCCCGGTGGTGTTATTGTCGTTAATGGCGAGCCGCGCCCCGGCCGCGCCGTCGTCCTGCGGCGGAAAATCCAGGAGCGAGAGAGGCGGCAGCCGCTCGCGCAGCTCGCGTGCGAGAATGATGGGAATCTTCTGCACCGCAGCAGCGGCCGGCGGGGAAGGTGCATCGTGGGACGGTTGCTGCGAAAGGGCGGCGGGCGGCTGTGCCACAAGCCCTCCAACCGCCAGCACCGCGCTCACAAGCGCGCTTCGCCATCTGCCACCGTAATGCCCGATATTGGCGTGTCCCTTTGAGTATCCCATCGCGTAGTGCCTCATGTCTGCGGCGGCCTGTGAAGAATCCGGCCGGCACTCCTTGATGCGAGCAGCTTCCACGACACCTCCTTGGTAGATTATGCGTGCCCCATGTCAATCACTGAAGGTCCGATTTCGCGAATGCGAGCGCGCGACCGGCCCACCCGCTGAATTTCCGGTTGCTGGGGGCTTCCACTCAGTAGGCATCCGCGCGACCCTCCTATACTCTCCCCAGGGCCGGCCGGGACCGAGGCATCAGAGCCGGCCGAGGATCGATGGCGCTGCACACTGACAAAGACCACTGCCAAGGGCCTAAGGGGACGTTCATGATCCGTATTCTCGTTGCGCTGGCCGTCGCGGCTGTCGTCCACGCTGCAGCCGCAGAGGCGAGACCGAAGGCTGCGGTCTTTCCATTCGAGCTGAGCGACGCGAGCCTTGAGGGCGAGCTGGCCGGCCAGCGGCCCGACGAGACCAAACGGCTGGCGCTTGTCACCCAGGAGTTGCGTCGGCTGGCGGCGCAAAAAGCCGGATATGAGGTTCTCGACCTCACCAGTCTGAAGGGCAACATCGAGAAGGCGGCGCCCCTCTACAAGTGCAACGGCTGCGAGGCCGAGCTGGCGCGCCGTGCCGGCGCAGACGTGGCCATCACCGGCTATGTGCGCAAAGTCTCCAATCTCATTTTGAAGGTCTTCATAAACGTGCGGGATGTGGACACCGGCAGGATCACCGCGATCCAGCAGGCCGACATCAAGGGCAACACTGACGAGACCTGGCTGCGGGGCGTCCGCTACCTGGTCATCAACGGCCTGGCCGGGAAGGGCCATTGAGGGGCCGGAGAACCGGATCGACGGGCCGGCGCGCTGCGCGTCCACGGTTTACAAGAAGGAACTGGGGAGAATGAAACGGCTTGCCTGCATCCTGCTGGGCGCGCTGGCGATGGGCGCAACGGCGGCGCACGCCGGCCCCAAAGCGGCGGTGTTTCCGTTCGAGCTGATCGATGCGAGCCTCGAAGGCCAGTACGGTCCCGCGCACCCGGAGGAGGTGGCCCGGTTGAGGCTCGCCACCGAGGAGTTACGCAAGCAGCTTGCCGGCAATGCCGGATATGAGGTGGTGGATCTCAGCCCCATGGCGGCCGAGATCGAGCGCTCGACACCACTCTACAAATGCGATGGCTGTGCACTAGACCTCGCGCGCCGTACCGGCGCCGAGCTCGCTGTCACCGGCGCAGTGCTCAAGGTCTCCAACCTGCTGCTGACGTTTCACATCTATGTGACCGACACTTCGAACGGCAAGCTTAGCAAGCTCTGGCATGTCGAGGTGCGCGGCAATACCGATGAGTCCTGGCTCCGGGGCGTGCGCCGGCTTGTCAGGGACGGGATTGCCGGAGGATAAACCTAGCAGTCGAGCTCAGGCTCGACGCAAGAATTCGGCAATTCCGTTTGCTCGCTTGTCGGAATTGCAGCATAATTCAAATGTGCCATCGTGCTCACGGACATGCTGTCCGCGAGCGAGCCCCAAGAACGGAGGAACGGCTATGAAAGAGACCTGGAGCAAGCCGCAGGTGACGGAGCAAGAGGTCGGTCTCGAGGTCACGAGCTACGTGGCAGCCGAGATCTAAGACGCTGAGTAGGGCGGATTAGGGCGCAGCCCGCAGTCCGCCATTGAACGAGCGGCGAATTACGCTCCGCTAATCCGCCCTACGGATCCTACGGACGAGACCAAGTCCTCGAAGACGTACGAGCGCCCGAAGCGCCTTTCCAAACGTCGCCGTGGCGATCGGGTTTTTCCGAGAGCAGGGGCGGATGACTTGGATGCTTTGTCGAGCTCGCGGTCGAGCGCCGCGACAGCATCTGCACACCTCGCTGGAGATTGCGCACGAACGGACGGGCTCTCCGGCTTCGCGGATGCTGGTGCTCGGCCCCGTCCTACTGCACCTGCGTGCCTGACCTGCGTTGCGCGTACCTGACTTCGCGAGGAAGCGATGCCATCGACAGAGCCATCCCCCACAGCAGCCTGCCAGCGTGCACCTATCGGCTTGTTGGCGGAGCTGACCCATCGCTGCCCGCTGCAATGCCCCTATTGCTCAAACCCCCTGGCGCTTGAAGGCACGGGCACCGAGCTAGACACGGCAACGTGGCAGGACGTCTTGCGCCAAGCGGCGCGCTTGGGCGTTCTGCAGGTCCACCTGTCCGGCGGCGAGCCGACGGTGCGGCGCGACCTGGAGGAGATCGTCGCCACGGCGGCAGAGGCCGGCCTTTACACCAACCTCATCACCGCCGGCGTGCTCCTGAGCCGGGAGCGGCTGGCCGAGCTTGCCCGGCGCGGCCTCGATCACGTCCAGATCTCCATCCAGCACGTGGAGCCGGAGAACGCCGACCGCATCGCCCACTACCAGGGCGGTCATGACAAAAAGCTTGAGGTGGCGCGCTGGGTCCGCGACCTTGACCTCCCCCTCACCCTGAATGCCCCGATCCATCGCCACAACGTCGACCACCTTTCCCGCATCATCGACCTCGCCGTGACGATCGGCGCGCGCCGGCTCGAGGTGGCACACGTCCAGTATTACGGCTGGGCCCTGCAGAACCGGGCGGCGCTGATGCCGACGCGGGCACAGGTCATGCGCAGCATGGAGCTCGTGCAGGCTGCGCGCGAGAGGCTCAAGGGCATCCTCGTCATCGATATGGTGGTGCCGGACTATTACGCCACCTGGCCGAAGCCCTGCATGGGTGGCTGGGGACGTGGCGTCGTCAACGTGACGCCATCGGGCAAGGTCCTGCCGTGCCACGCGGCGGAGACCATCACGGGCCTCACCTTCGACAACGTGCGTGACAAGCCGCTGGCGCAGATCTGGCTCGAAGGCGAGGCCTTCCAGAAGTTCCGCGGTACCGACTGGATGCTCGAGCCGTGTCGCAGCTGCGATCGCCGGGAGATCGACTTTGGCGGCTGCAGGTGCCAGGCGTTTGCACTTGCCGGCGATGCCGCTGCCGCCGATCCGGCGTGCGTCAAGTCCTCGCACCACGCCGAACTCGTCGCCCTTGCCGAGCGCGAAGCTGCAGCGCCACCTCCGCCTTTCGTCTATCGCCGGCCGCGCAAGCTGACACCGGCACCCATTGCCGCAGCGGCAGAAACCCCTTGAGAATGCCGATAAGATGGCTCATGAGCCATGGTGTGGGCATCAGCACGCTCGCACCGGCGCAGTCGGCGCGCGCAGCCGAAGCCCACGACGCCGAGACGGGAGGGGAGCTGGAGAAACACATGCAGAAACTGCTTTTTGCGGCAGGCCTGATCCTCGCGATGACGGGCGCGGCAGCCGCCGCAGACGTGGAGCACGGCAAATCGATCTTCGCCAAGTGCCGGGCCTGCCATCAGATCGGTGAAAAAGCCAGGAACCTGGTGGGGCCGGAGCTCAACGGCGTGATCGGCCGGAAGGCCGGATCGGTGCCAGGCTTCAAGTACTCGGAGGCCAACAAGACCTCCGGGATCACCTGGGACGAGGCGACGTTCCGCGAGTACATCAAGAATCCCAGGGCCAAGCTCCCCGGCACCAAGATGGTGTTCGCTGGAATTCCGAACGATCAGGATATTGACGATCTCATCGCCTACCTGAAGCAGTTCGACGCTGACGGCAAGATGAAGCAGTAAGCCGCGACCACGGCGGGCAGCGCCTGCATGAGGCCTGTCCGCCCGTCTCGTGATGGCCCACCCATTGAGCGCTGCGCCGCGCATGCGGATGTGTCCGTTCCATCGCGCATTGGACCGCCGGGCAGGCGCGCCTTAGAGTGACGGGGGAGGACACCCCAAGCTCCAAGGTGACGACGACATGGACCACGCCCCCGCCGAGACACCCGAGCGCAAGGCATTCTACGCCCGCATCGACAAGGACAACCTCGCGCCGCTGTGGGCCGTCCTCTCCGATCTCATCACGCCCGAGCCGAAGAGTGCCTGCCAGCCGGCGTTGTGGCGCTTCGACACCATCCGTGCGGCAATGCTGGAATCGGGCAAGCTGATCACCGCCAAGGAGGCCGAGCGGCGCGTGCTGGTGCTGGAGAACCCCGGCATGCGCGGCAGGTCGCAGATCACCACCTCGCTCTACGCCGGCGTACAGCTGGTGCTGCCGGGCGAGGTTGCCCCGGCGCATCGACACACGCAGTCGGCGCTGCGCTTCGTGCTGGAGGGGAACGGCGCCCACACCGCCGTCAACGGCGAGCGCACGCTGATGGCGCCCGGCGATTTCATCATCACCCCGCACATGGCCTGGCACGACCACGGCAACCACTCCGATGAGCCGATGTTCTGGCTCGACGGCCTCGACGTGCCGCTGATCGCGATGCTCGATGCCTCGTTCGTGGAGCGTCTCGGCGAGGACGAGCAGCCGATCGGCAAGCCCGTGGGCGACTCGGCTGCCCGCTTCGGGGCCAACCTGCTGCCTGTCGATCATCGCGGCAGCGCGCCCACGTCGCCCATCTTCAACTACCCGTACGCGCGCACCCGCGAGGCGCTGGCGCAGCTTGAGAAAGCCGGCTCCCTCGATGCCTGCCACGGTATCAAGATGCGCTACACGAACCCGGTCACCGGCGACCACGCCATGCCCACCATGGGCACCTTCATCCAGCTCCTGCCCAAGGGCTTCAAGACCGCGCGCTACCGCGCCACCGACGCCACCGTGTTCGCGGCTATAGAGGGCCGCGGCCGCAGCCGCATCGGGGAAGAGGAGTACACGTGGGGGCCGAAGGACATCTTCGTGGTGCCGAGTTGGAAGCCCGTCGTGCACGAGGCCGACGAGGAGGCCGTGCTGTTCTCCTTCTCCGACCGCCCGGTGCAGGAGAAGATCGGGGTATGGCGCGAGGACCGGGGGAACGCGTAGGTCCGCTGCCCTCCGGACAGCTGCACGTGCGCGATCATCGCTCCAGACGCGAAGCCCCAAACGCTCGGAGGGGCCGCTCGGTTTTCCTCGATCAGTGCCGTCGCGGTCATCCCGGTGCTGCTGCCCGTGCTGATCGTCGGCGCAGCCGCGGCAGTCCACGGCTTTGCGGCGCCGCCTCTCAAGCTGGACGAGATACGTTGGCGCCTCGGGAAAAATCTCTTGCTGTTGGGTGGCCTGTTTCTGGCGATTTACCTCTTATGGATAGCCGTGCTCCTCATCAGTCCCGTCGCGAGCTTCCTCACGCTGATGATACCAAGTCTGGTGGTCGTGCCGCTCGTATGCTGCTGGCTGTTCGGGCTGGCTTGGCGGCTCGGCTATGATCTTGGCTTGCTCTCTGCGCATATTTGTGCCGGCGCTGGCAGTCTCGACGCAAAGCGCAAGGAGGATGAATTCCTCCTTCCGCCGAAGGCCGGGGCAGACCGGGTACGGACCTTGCGCCTTGCCCAGACCGGCCAGGGCCAGTATGGCCATACGCGCTGGCGAGGTGTTGTGGGTCTTGGCGAGACGCACCCCCACGACCTGCGGACCTTCTACAGAACCACCTGATGCCTCGTCTCCGCCCCCCACACTGCCTTGAGCGGTATCCCACGGTCGAAGGTCACGAGCCGGCCGCCGTGCTTCACCGCCAGCCCCAGCAGGTAGACGTCGGTGATCTGATTGGGACCAAGGATGAAGGCGGGGTTGAAGAGTGTCTCATCAGTGATGGATACATCGTCAGGCCAGCATTGATGATCGTCGCCTGCCATCGCCATCTGCCGTCGCAGGACGATCACTGCATCGCCCATCCGCGCGGGTCGCGGATACTTGGGTTGGCACACGATGCGGACGAACCATTCTGGGTGAGCGGGCAGGTCGCCCAGCCCGCTTTGGCATTCTCCGTCCACCATGCCGACGCATGCTTATGGCGAATGTGGCCGCCGTCAAACAACGGTATGAGCACGCTCACGTCGAGGAGGGCGCGCATGCTCAATAGCCGCCCTTCCGGCGTGCCTCCTCCTCGTCGGCCTCCTCGGTCAGGCGATCGACGAGCTCCTTGGTGACGACGACGCCCTCGCGATTGGCAAGCTGGATCCAGCCGTTCTTCATGACGAAGGCGGGCTGGGCCTCCTCGGCGAAGCCGACGTAGACCGGCGCCTCAGTCAGCCCCTTGCGGGTTAGCTCGGAAATGACCTGACCGGCCGTCTTCTTCTCGGCCTTCGCCAGTTCCTTGGCGGCCTCAAGGATATCGTCGTCGATGTCGAGTGTTGTGCGCATCGCATTGGCCCTCGGAAGCTGTGGAGTAGCGCCAAGAGTTGTAAGCGGCCAAGCATCTCCCGCGCCAAGATGCAATTGCATCTGATGCATCGATGCTGGCACATTATCGCATATTTGATCGCACAACAATGATTTTTTTCACATTATTTCGCCAACAATGAGCTGGCGGGGCCACCCGGCCGGACCAACGCGGGGGCTTTCCCTACAGCGGAATATTGTCGTGCTTCTTCCAGGGGTTCTCGACGGTCTTGTTGCGCAGCATGTTGAGTGCGCGGCAGATCCGCCGGCGCGTGGCGTGCGGAAGGATCACCTCGTCGATGTAGCCGCGCTCCGCCGCGATGAACGGGTTGGCGAAGCGGTCCTGGTACTCGTTGATGCGCTGGGCGATCTTCTCGGGATCGTTGAGCTCCGAGCGATAGAGAATCTCGGCCGCGCCCTTGGCCCCCATCACGGCGATCTCGGCCGTCGGCCAAGCGTAGTTCACGTCGCCGCGGATATGCTTGGAGCTCATCACGTCGTAGGCACCACCATAGGCCTTCCGCGTGATGAGGGTCACCTTCGGCACCGTCGCCTCCGAGTAGGCGAACAACAGCTTGGCGCCGTGCTTGATGAGCCCGCCGTACTCCTGCGCCGTGCCCGGCAGGAAGCCCGGCACGTCGACGAACGTAAGGATGGGAATCTCGAAGCAGTCACAGAAGCGCACGAAGCGTGCCGCCTTCCGAGAGGCATCGGAATCGAGCACCCCGGCCAGCACCATCGGCTGATTGGCGACGATGCCGACCGTGCGTCCCTCCATACGGGCGAAGCCAGTGACGATATTGCGGGCGAACGCCTCCTGGATCTCGAAGAAGTCGCCCTCATCGGCCACCTTCCCGATCAGCTCCTTGATGTCGTAGGGCTTGTTGGGGTTGTCCGGGATCAGCGTGTCGAGCGAGATATCCTCGCGGTCGGGGCTGTCCCTGGTGGGCAGCTCGGGCACCCCCTCCCTGTTGTTGGATGGCAGGAAGTCCATCAGCCGGCGCATCTGCAGAAGCGCCTCCACATCGTTCTCGTAGGCTCGATCGGCAATCGACGACTTGGTGGTATGCACCCGTGCGCCGCCCAGTTCCTCGGCGGTCACCGTCTCGTTGGTAACGGTCTTCACCACGTCGGGGCCGGTGACAAACATGTAGCTCGTGTCCTTCACCATGAAGATGAAGTCGGTCATGGCGGGCGAGTAGACGTCGCCACCGGCGCAAGGGCCCATGATGACGGATATCTGCGGAATGACGCCGGAGGCCAGGACGTTTCTCAAGAACACCTCGCCGTAGCCGCCGAGCGCCGCCACGCCCTCCTGGATGCGCGCGCCGCCGGCGTCGAACAGGCCGATTATGGGGGCGCGGTTCTGCAGGGCCATGTCCTGGATCTTGGTGATCTTCCTGGCGTGCGCCTCGGAGAGCGAGCCGCCGAACACCGTGAAGTCCTTGGCGAAGACGAAGACCGTGCGGCCGTTGACTGTGCCCCAGCCGGTGACGACGCCGTCGCCGGGGATTTTCACCTTCTCCA